>CAZBPR010000023.1:9042-15959 GCA_964493825.1 uncultured Dactylococcopsis sp. | reverse complement strand
TCTCGGTCGCTAGTCTTTTTAAGAACGTCCTAACCTGATTTTGTAGCGCTATATGAAGTAATAATTCCCCAAGCTGTTGCAGATGAACTAAGAAACGCAGGGGATGACTTTCCAGACATTCAAACTGTCTTATCTCTTGATTGGATTAAAGACAAATCATAATTCTAATGTAGTTTGCTGAGAGGTTTGACTTTGAAACTCACTTGCTAAACGGGTGATTTCTGGCCAAGCGGTGACTAAACTGTTATACGCGATCGCTTCCTGCGCCCAGTTTTTGCGCTCACAGAGGCTATACAACCGATAGGCTAAGTCTCTTGTCCCTTCTCCTCTATCTCCCAGTTTAGAGAGCAATTCTGCTGCACCCATTTCCCCATTTTGATCCAGTTCGCGGATCAGATATTGGGTTAATTCCCAGTCTGGCATTCTGGTATCCGTGTTAGGATTCCAATCACTGGACAATTCTTCCCGTTTCAGGAGGCGCACTTTCCCTGCTTTGGCTTCAATGACCCCTGCTTCTACTAAGCCTTGAACGCTGGTATTTTTAGCTTTAGAGAGGGTTTCTGCATCGCCATATTGTGCGGACTCAAATTGATGTTGTTCAAACCAAGTCAACGCCCAACGGGTGTCGCCATCAAATTCCCCTTCTTGTTCGGTGAGAAACTCATCGAGGATTTGGTTAATTAGTTGTAAGGCGGTACGCACCCGCATGGGAGAGCCATCGTTTTCTAAAACGGCGGTATATTGTGAATAAATCGCCATCCCTGGACCGATACTGGCTTGGGCGAGGTCAACAGGGGCAATATTGCCTTGTTGGAGGGTTTTGAGAGCTTTGGGGAGTTCCCGTTTCAGTTCGCTGAGGAATTGGCGACGGGTGGTTTTGGTGGCGGTTTCGGGACGAGGACGACAAACGAGGACAATGGAGGAAGCGAGGGCGTTAGAATTACTAGCAATGCTTCGGTTACTGAGTTCGGTTCGCATTGGCCAAGTTCCATTAATGCTAAAATCAGCCTCCATTAAACCTTCCAGCATGGTTTCCCAACCTGTAGAGGAGACTGATTGATCACCATTTCCTTTTGTTTCGGCTTCTGCTTGTTTAAACGCATAGTAAACAGTCAGAGGATAGTCAGTGTGGGAAATGTTGTGCATTTGATGAAAGGCTTTTCCTAATCCTTCTTCAAAAAAGGTTTGAGCTTTCTGTTTATCTCCACCAAAGCGATAAGGAGTAGCAACTAATTCTTGAGATTTAGGAACAACAACCGTTTTGAACAGTTGAGGATAAAGAGAGTGTAGCGCACGACGCAACCAAACATAGAAAAAATCTGAGAGATCAGCATAGCAAATGTTGTCGTAGTAAGGAGGATCAGTAGAAATAAGTTTTAAGTTTAAGTGTTTTTGGTCATTTAAGGTAGCGTCTTTTGGAAAAGCATTTCCTAAAACGGATGAATGACAAGTTTCGATAACATCAGCTATCCAACTTATCGCGCCATTAAAATTACCTGTGGAATGACTAAGAGGATTAGCTTCTGCAAAATCCCATATCATAGGAATGGCTTGTCTTCCGAATGTATTACGAGTGCTATCTCTGCTAACGTCCCAAGAACAAATTGTTGAATTTCTATCTGCTAGTCTATCAACAGCCATTGCTAAATAAGTTCCAACTGCTTCTCCGTAGGCTCTAACTCCTGTTCCTCCCTCCTCCAACGGGATATTATTATCAGATAAACCCGCTTTTATCGCATCCTGAATAATTTTATCTCTCACCTCTGTGACTAAATCGCTAAAAGTGCTTAAAGCCACTAATTGACGAGGAGTAAAAAGTTCTGCAAAAGTTCGCATTCCATAGTTTGGAGTCTTAAAGTCTCGCGTGTTTTTGGGTAAATCGGCTTCTGGTTTCCAAGTTGGTTCTGCTGAGTTAGCAATTTTGATATGTTCCACAGTGGGAGACAAATAAACTCGTCCCTGCTTACTTTCTGCTACGATCGCCATCAACTGCTGACCCATGCGTTTCGCCTTCCCCTCACTGCGAACATAATCAAGTCCAACAGGAGTCTCACACGCCACACACTGCGCCCCTTTACGGCTCACCGTCCCCTCTGGAATCTCTCCTTCCCCTGTGTTCACCTCAAACCGTATCTTGGTTTCTTCTGTGTCTCCGTCATTCTCAACATCTCCACTTCGCTCAACGTAAACAACAGGCTCAACCCAAGCCGTTCTCCCCTTCTTCTTAGAAAGCTGAAAACTCCGCACCAAAGGCATCTGACAACCACAAGCAGGGTTAGGACATTGTACCGTCCGCGCCCAAATCCAAGCAATAACCGTCGCTTTCCCCTCTCCCTTCTTACTCCCCTTTCCCTTCTTACTCCCCTCTCCCTGTAAGGGAGAGGGGCTGGGGGTGAGGGTCTCCCGAATACTTTCGAGACATTCTGACAAATTGTTTTCCACCGCTTCAGCGCGAAGACGGAGAAAGCGCAAACCCAGTGATTCGAGCAAGGATTGACGTTCTGCATCCAGTGCTTGTTGCTCTGGGGAATCATGGACTGAACCATCCACCTCGACAATTAATTTTTCTTCGGCACAGAAAAAATCCACCACAAAGGGCGCGATCGGGTGTTGACGGCGAAACTTACGCCCGTCTAGTTTTCGATTTCGCAGCGCTTGCCATAAAATCTCTTCGCTTTTGGTCTGTTCTTTTCTGAGTTGACGGGCGATCTCGGTCATGCGTTGTGTGACCCTCACCCCTGACTCCTCTCTCTGGGAGGGATGGGTCTCCCTCACCCCCGACCCCTCTCTCTGGGAGGGATGGGTCTCCCTCACCCCTGACTCCTCTCTCTGGGAGGGATGGGTCTCCCTCACCCCCGACCCCTCTCCCTCGCTGGGAGAGGGGAGTGAAGAAGGAGAGGGGGGTTGTCCCCCTTCTCCCTGGGGAGAAGGGGCTAGGGGATGAGGGGGATATAAATGGCCAATACGCTGAAACGCCTCATCCCGCATCCACTGTCCGTAATAGCGCACATCCGCAGCTAACCCCTGCGCTCCTTTCCAAGACTCTAAGTTTCCCCGTTGACGGTCATCAGGATTCACTGGCGGACAATCCTTAAACCTCGGCGGAATCTCAATTAATGCTTTATTAATCAACACCGAAACAGGATTCAAATCACTCGCATGAGCTTCTAACCCTAACCGTTGCGCCTCTAGGGGAATCGAACCACCACCCGCAAAGGGATCGTAAACTGGAGGGGCATGGTTCGCAATGTAGTCTCGCACGGCTTCGGGGTTTGTTGGGGGTTCTTCTCCTCGACTCCAAGCCAAACAGCGAGCAATCTCCCGTTGTGCTTCGTTAATGGTTTGTTCGTCTTTGATATCATCCCAAGAGACTAAACCCCGCACCACCTGCTTCTGGTTTCCCCTTCTATCCGTCTCGATCGTAATTCGTCCTAAAATATCAAAGAGGCGTTGTCGTTCCTTGGTTTGTTCTGCTTCGGTGGGGAACTTTTCTGGCCAACTGGAAGGATCATCCACTAAAGAAGCCCATAACACCGCTCGACAAGCAGCCAAGGGTCTTCGCGCCCACCAGAGATGGAGTGTGGAGGGATGTCCGTGACGAATGGACTTTTCACGGGCGGATTCGGCGTTGATGGCTTCGAGGGGGAGGGCGACTTCAATGAGTTTTTTTCGCATGGGGGTTGAGTTTACTTGAGATCGTTTTCAGAAAGGGATGCTTGCTTCATTAAATACAGATAAACAGCTACGGTGGGCATTGCCCACCCTACTACGATAACTTTATGCTATCCAGAACAATCACTTTAATGCTTCCCAATCTTCAATAGCAACAGCAGGTTCAAACGGTTCATCATAACGAATGACAGTTCCTTCAAGAGGAGATTGAGATGAGTTGGGCTGGTTTGACGGTGCTAAAAAAATCACCTCGACGGTTTCTCCAGCCTGAAAGGGTAAGTTTTTTAACACTAACTCTCCATCTTTGCTTAATTTCGCTGTTAGCTTGTGAGCGTTCATCGCTTGTTTCCTCCTCTGCGTCTCTCACTATTATCGCTTATCAGGGGAGAGCGCGGTAAATTAATTGTTCATCATTCACCTGCTTGTTTAAGAGCAAAATCAATAACATTTTGACTCAAGTAGATGTTGTGATTAATCATATTTTGAATTGCTTTTTGAATAGATAATGACGGTTTTTGCTGTTTGTATTTAAGTAGAATTCCGATCGAACCTGTTACACTCAAACCATTTAAGCGAGCGATTCTTCTCCCTACTGTTTCATCTAAAAAGTCTAAATCTCCTAAAGCCGCAACTAATGAAATTAAAGGTGAAGTATTGATAACAATAACCTGAGCTTTAGGCATTTTCCAGATCAGAAATCAGTTCAGCATCAGGAAGATCAATCATGGGAACACCATAATCAGCTAACTTAAGAAGAAAGGTAACGCGATCGACTCCCACTAACATAGCAGCCATCCCTGATGATAAACGTTTGAGTTCAAAAAGTTTGACCGCCATTGCCCATTTCGCTTCTTCTTCAAATTGTTCTGGAGTATCTCCTAAAACATCAGGAAAGGTTTCTGGATACTGAACTGTAAATTCTAATGACATAGTTTTTTTGGGGATTGCTCTCATCTCTTTTATCTACCCTCAAGCGTCCTGGTTTAGAAGTCAAGCGAGTTAATGTTGATTTTCCTCAATGGATGGTGGATGCGTTAGATAGAGAAGCACAACGGCTTGGCATTCATCGACAAGCAGTTATTAAAACTTGGATCGCGCAACAGTTAGATCAAAAGGCGGAAAAAGTTACTGAGTAGAATTGGGAGAAAAAATGAGATTTCAAGAAATTATTGAATCAATTGAAGCACTATCAGTTAGATTGTAAACTCATTCCTTGATTGAAAGAAAATATAGCGCGATCGCATCTTTTAGAAGCAATGCCTTTTAACTCTTAGCCTCTACAAATAGTCCCTAATAAATTCCTCTGGTGTTAGACAATCGAAATCAGCAATCGCCGTCAATAACTTTCGGTTTCCTGAAACAAAACAATCTGCTTGACCATATTTTGCACTTAGATATAGTTATTCCAATTATTTTCCGTAATGCGACCGTCTCGGTCGCTACTAGGGAGCAAGATGCTCCCACTCTCAGCTTGATGGTTTTTATTTGGAATGACTATAATTCATCAGAGAAAATGACTTCACAACTGAAAGAAGGAGATTTCCCCCGATAACCAAAAGCCTCTAAGATAACACTTTCTTGGCTTTCTTTATCAGCATCACCAATGATAAAAATATTTGTGTCTAAGAAGATTCGTCTTAAAGAAACGCTCACTCTTCTCTTCCTTTCTCTTTAAGCATTTCTAGCTTGATTTGATGAATTAATTCTCTAACTTTCTCTGGCGTGTCATACCCTTTTTCTTGCATCATCTGATAACGACAATCAAATTCATCAGGTTCATCCGAAGAAACAACAACTACATCCACTTCCCCATTTTTCATTTTTTCGGGAAGGGAAGCAAATAAATCGCCGTTTTTGATAATTCCTTTAGTTTGAATGATTCTCATGGATTTAGATGCTCGTTGGCGTTCATCTGTATTTTAACGAAGTCGTTACACTTCAATTTTAGTTCCTCGCTCCCACATCTCTTTCCAACTATAATTGACACTACTCGCCCCCCAATCGGGTTCCCGTTGAAACGGTTTCTCGACATAACACACCATACAGCTTTCTCCTGCGACTTGATAATGTCCGGTTGCTTCCCGCAGCGCAAACGCATTTCCATCAGAAAAACTTTCATCTGTGGGAACTTGAACTAAGGCGAGAATATAGTTATCTTCTTTATTCAAAGCGGTGAGGATTTCGTTTTTAGTCACGGTGACGGTATCCGCCCCTTCTATCCTTCCTTTGACTTCCAAAAAGCGCAGATGTCCTGTTTCTGGAATTAAAGATTCAATATCATAACCGCAGTTGTGGTTACTGACATCACGGGGTTGATATCCTAAGGCGGTTTCAGCTTTCATTACCGCTTCCATTGCTACTTGTTCCACGCGCTGGGTTTCCCGTGCAAAACTGGGAGGCGGTGCATTTCGTTTGTCTTGTAAGCGTTGAATCGCGCCAATGGGAACCACTAAAGCCCCGCCAACGACAACAGGGGGAAGAGGAGACAGTTTTCGTTCTTGTTCCAGTTCGGATAAGCGTTTCTCTAGACGGGCTGCTAAGTCGTCGGCGCGTTGTTGAGCTTTGCTAGAGTTAAGTTTAGCATTAACCTTCCCCGCTTGTTCTTGTAAGCGTAAGTCGGCTGCGCGTTGGTCCCAATAGTTAATTTCTTTGGTCAATCGGTCTTGTACGGCGCGACGGGTTTTCTCAATTAACTCTTCTTTACGGTCGCGCACTTCTTTGAGATGTTGGGGGACTAAGTTAGCAATGGCGTAACTGCTGGCTTGTTTTTCAATCTCATCCCGCAAGGCTAACCCTTCCACTAACGATTCCACAAGAGGCTGTTCTTCTTCGGTTAAGGGTCGATAATCTAAATAGGGCGCGTATCCTGCATTCTGGGCTTCTCCCTCGCTGTCAATCTCCACATACTGCATCCGACGGGACACCACTCGCCGTCCGCCGTCATTCGCAGGACGAGAATCTTGAATGGAATGTTCGAGATAAACCAACGCCCGCACGGTTTCACTGAAATCATTTTCATCAATGAGAATCGCACTCTGTCGCAGCAAATCCCGATGACGTTCTAAAATCAGGTCAATGGTTGCATTAAGAAGCGGATGACCCGGACATACAAACTCAGCAAGGGGTTTTCCAGACACACTAATCAGTTCCTTTTGGAAACAAATCCGTTCATAGCGTCGCATAATCGCGCTTCCCATCCCGATGATTTGATCTCGATTGCGAATGACGGCGGGAACATGAGTAAT
>CAZBPR010000023.1:2321-9032 GCA_964493825.1 uncultured Dactylococcopsis sp. | reverse complement strand
ATCTCGTAGCGTCGGCTTTCCCGTTGACGAATCGTTCCCCCCAAGCGTTGGAAGGCTTCGAGGAAGAAAGAGGCGATAAAATAAGGCTGGACTTTCCGCGCCTCCGCCCGTTCCATGCTTTCTCGGATTTTCTGGATTTTCGTTGCATCCATTGAGTCTCGCGCTAAAGCCCGTTCTTCGAGAAGTGCTTGCAGTCGTTCCCGTTCGACTCGTTCTGTCACTGCTTGATTGAGCTTTGCTTTCACATCAGCGCGATCGCCGTATCGAATCGCCTCAATGAGAAGTTCCCGCAGTTCTTTTCCCGCAATGGCTTTCCCCAGCACATCAAAGATTTTTCCGCCTAACGCTGTTTGCTCAACTTCTAGTTTCTGTAATAGTTTGAGATAAACATCCCCTTCTCTTGTTTCCTCGGCAACCAGATTCCAAAGATGACAGACTTCTGTTTGTCCAATCCGATGAATGCGACCAAATCGCTGTTCTAAACGGTTGGGATTCCAGGGGAGGTCATAGTTAACCATGAGGTGAGCGCGTTGGAGATTAATTCCTTCTCCTGCTGCATCAGTCGCAATCAGAACATCCACATTGACATCCTGTTTGAAGGCTTCTTCGGCTTTTTTACGCTCTTCCCGTCCCATCCCCCCATGAATTGTTACCGTAGCTTCCGGACGACCTAACAGCGTTCCGATGCGCTGGGTAAGATAATTTAAGGTATCGCGATGTTCGGTAAAGATGACTAATTTACGGCGATATCCCCCTGCATCAAACATTTCAGCGCGATCTTGCAGCAGTTTTGACAGTTCTTCCCATTTACGGTCTTTCCCGCTTTGTTTCACTCGCAGCGCCAAATTTTCCAACTCGCTGAGTTGATCAATTTCCGCTTGCAGTTCCGCGATCGTCTGCGCTGCACTCGCCTGATCCACCACTTCCTCTTCGGTGCTTTCTCGTTCTTGACTGGAATAGTCTTCAAAGTCATCATCCCAGTCTTCAGGATTAATCATCGTACCAAAATCTAATTCAGCACTCATTCCCCGTTTGCGGACTTCCTCTTCTTGTAATCGCCGTTGTAAGCGTTCTCGTCTCCGTTTCAGGGATTGATAAATCGCTTCTGGAGAGGAAGCCAAGCGACGCTGTAAGATGGTCAGAGCAAAACCAACGGTTCCTTTGCGTCCATCATTAATCAGGGCTTCCGCACGATTAAATTCTTCTCGCACATAATCGGTCACCTGTTGATAGAGGACGGATTCTAATTCTGATAGCTGATATTGGACCGTGTGCGCTCGTCGTTCCGGGAATAGCGGTTTTCCGTTAAACTTCAGAAGATCTTCTTTGACTAAACGGCGGATTAAATCGGAAGGGTCACACGCATGAACCCCATCGCGAAACCGTCCTTCAAAGCGATCGCTGTCGAGGAGGGCTAAAAATAACTGGAAGTCTTCTTCTTTGCCATTATGTGGGGTTGCGGTCATCAATAGAAAATGACGGGTGAGAGAGGAAAGGAGTTTTCCCAGTTTGTAACGTTTGGTTTCTCGGATTTCTCCCCCAAAGAAGGAAGCGGACATTTTATGGGCTTCATCAACCACCACTAAATCCCAGTCCGTTTGAGCTAGTTTGGTTTTCAGGTCATCATTGCGACTCAATTGATCTAACCGCGCGATCGCGAGTGGTATCTCCACAAACGCATTCCCTGTTCGTGCTGCTTCCATGCGATCATTAGTGAGAATCTCGAAGGGGAGATCAAACTTCTGGGATAACTCATCTTGCCACTGTACCGCTAAACTCCCCGGACAGACAATCAGACAGCGTTGCAAATCGCCTCGAATCAGTAGTTCCCGAATAAATAATCCCGCCATAATTGTCTTTCCCGCCCCCGGATCATCGGCTAAAAGAAAGCGTAAGGGCTGACGGGTGAGCATTTCGCTGTAAACTGCCGTAATCTGGTGGGGAAGTGGTTCCACAAGGGAAGTATGAACAGCTAACAGCGGATCAAAGAGATGGGCAAGACGAATGCGATGGGCTTCGGAAACGAGTCGGAGTAATCCACCATCGGCATCAAAACTCCAAGGTCGTCCTTCTGTTACGATTTCTAAGGTTGACTCTCTATCTCGGAATAACAGTTCTGTATGAGGCTGTCCATCGGTGTCTTTATAAGTCAGTTCTACCACATCGCTCCCATGCCATTGGGTATCAATGACGGTTACATTTTGGTTGGGAAGAACACCTCTAACCGTCGCACCACGAGTCAAATCTTCTAGTTGAGTCATGCTCTAAAGAAATAGTAAGCATGAAACTATTGTGACAATTTAAAAGAGTGGTGTCCACAATATTTAAGTTGGGTATTGAGAAAATCGATCGCGATTCCTCTAAGCGTGGAAATGCCCCCTACCCGCATAGGCAAGGGGAAGCATTTACTGTTAGAGTTATCAGCAATTTTTACCCCTTCCCTTCCAGTAGAATCATGCCTTCTGTGCGTATCACGGCTATTGCCCCTACGGCTTGTCTGGGTGATCTTGAAAAAGCGGTTGCTCGTCTCCAAACTGAAAATAGTGCCATTGAGCTTGATGCTTTCTCGGTACGGCAAATTCAAGAAGGCTCAATCGCAAGAGAAACGGTTCTAAAGAGTATTCAAAGCGCGATGTGGCGAAGCCACCGCTCTACGAGCATCGCGCTGCTTTTTGATCTTCGGGGAAATCCTGATCGCGCCCTTGCCCTCGTTCGAGAAGCCCTTGAGGCAACAGCAGACACCAATATTGCTTTTATTCCCGTATTTGGAGGGAGTCCCGCGATAATGGGCTTAGTACGGATGGGAAACTTTGCCCCTGCGAAAATGCCACCGGCAAAGTCCATGGAAACCGCAATCGCATCCATTGCCCAGTCTCTCCCCCCAGAAACGGCGCGTCAGGCACAAAACTGGTCAAAATGCGTGAGCTATTGGACCAATTCGGGAACGGATAATCTAGTTAATCTACTGCGTTTTGTTGCGTCTGAATATGGCGGGATGGCAATGACAGTAGAAGACCCCATCATCTATCCCGATTTTGGATTTATGGATTTGCAAACAGGGACTCGCTACACCAGTTATGAAGCGTACCTGCAAGACCATCCCATAGATTCTAATTTGCCCACAGTCGCGGTCATTTTCTATAGTGGAACTACCCTGACCAGCAACTTACAAGGAGGGGCAGAATTATTACAAACCTTACAACAACAAGCCAATTTACTTCCTTTCTTCAGTGATGGCATTGCTACTGCTGATGCGATCCAAGAACACCTATTCCGCAATGGTTTTCCCGTGTGCGATGGCATCGTTTCCCTGTTAAGGTTTCGCTTAGATGGTGGCCCCTTGGGAGGTAATCCAGAAAAAACCATCAACCTCCTACAGCAGTTTAACGTTCCCTATGTTGTTCCTCTCAGTGCCAACAACCAAGATATTGACGAATGGCACAAAAGCGCAATCGGGCTAGGGGCAACAGAAACCCTTTCTTTGGTTTCCCTCCCCGAAATGGACGGCGCGATCGACTCCGTGATACTGTACGGTGTGAAAAATGAAATGGCAACCCCCATCCCAGGGCGAGGGGAAAAAGTAGCCCACCGACTCCTCAATCGCATCACCTTAAAACAGAAACCTAATGCTGAGAAACGGGTCGCGATCATTATCTTTGATTATCCCCCAGGGGAAGGCACTTTGGGAACTGCCTCCTTTTTGGATGTCTTTGCCTCAGTTGAAGCCATCCTCACTCGCTTGCAAGAAGTTGGCTATCAGGTCACTCCACCCGCAGCAGGAACCCTCAAAGACAGCTTCCTAGAAAAAGGACTGGTTCACAATGGGGAGTTTACCTCGATTCAACTGACGGCGGAAAATGCGGTTCGCGTCCCTCTGCAACAATATCGACAATGGTACCAAAAACTTCCTGCTGCCTTGCGAGAAAGCACAGAAGCCGTTTTCGGCGATCCGCCAGGAGATTTGATGACTTATGAAGGGGATATTCTCCTCGCTGCGATGGAATTTGGCAACGCGATCGTGGCTGTTCAACCTTCTCGTGGCGTTCACGAAGACCCCGCCAAAATTCACCATGACGATAGCTTACCCCCTCACCACCAGTACATCGCCCTCTATCGCTGGCTGGAAGAAAGCGCAAACGTTGATGCGATTGTCCACATTGGCACTCATGGCACGTTTGAATTTTTACCCGGCAAACAGGTTGCCCTCGCTGCTGAAGATGCCCCAGATGCCCTTTTAGGAGATTTGCCCCATCTTTACGTTTATCATGTAGTGAACGTTTCTGAAGGCGCGATCGCGAAACGGCGCAGTTACGCGCAACTGGTCAGTTATGCCTCTCCTACCTTTGCCCCGGCTGGACTTTATGCTGAATTAAGTCAACTTGAAGACACCCTTGCAGAATACGAGGAGATGAAGACCAAAAGTTTACCGCGCCGAGTTGCTATCCTCGATCAGATTATTGCCTTGTGTCAAGAACAGGGTCTTCCCTTCCCCTTACCCGAAACCCTTTCTCGCACGAACGGTATTCCTGACGATTTCTCCCCCTACGAAGAAGCCTTAGAAGAATTACACCATACCCTCTTTGAGTGGAAACGATCAGCAATTCCGGTTGGCTTGCACAGCTTTGGTCAAACTTTAACAGGAGAAGGATTAATCAACTATCTCAATCTGGTTGCCCGCTACGACCGCGCTGAAATCCCTTCTCTACCTCGCACTTTAGCACAAAGCAAAGGATGGGACTATGATCGCCTGCTTGATAATGCCGATCTGAAAGTGGAATCTCTGGCTGCTGAAAGTCGCAACCTGATCGCCCGTCTGCTTGAGGGTGAAGCAGAAACAGTAACAGAAGATTTCAAGCCAATTACATCTTACTTAAAAGATCTAGCAGAACGCATTAAGAACACAGATGAAATTGGGGCTTTATTGCACGCCCTCGATGGGGGATATCTTGAACCAGGTATGGGAGGCGATCCCGTGCGTTCTCCCCACACCTATCCCACTGGACGCAATACCTTTCAATTTGATCCGACAAAACTACCAACAGACAGCGCCTATGACCGAGGGGCGCAAATTGCTGAGGAAACCCTCACGCGATACTATCAAGAAAACGGCACTTATCCCGAATCCGTGGGAGTGATTCTCTGGGGCTTTGAAACCTGTAAAACCTTTGGCGAAACCGTTGGGCAAGTTTTGCATTACATTGGCGTGAAAGTGGATCGCGGTCGTGGTTACTTTATGAAGCCTGTCGTAGTTCCGTTGAGTGAATTAGGTCGTCCTCGCATTGATGTCACCATCAACATTTGTGGCTTCTTTCGCGATTTATTCCCCAACTTAGTTAACCTCATTGATGAGGCGTTTCAAACTGTCGCAGAACTAGACGAACCCATGGAACTCAATGCCGTGCGTCGCCATGTCTGTGCATTGCAACCGAAACTCGGAGACACTCCAGAAGGGAAAAAACTAGCAGCAGGACGCTTGTTTGGTCCCCCTCCCGGCGAATACGGCAATCGGCTGAGTACCTTGATTGAAACCGCAGCCTGGGAAGAAGCAGCGGATCTCGGACGCACTTATCTGGAACGAACCCAGTATCTCTATGGTCGCGAAATGCCAGGAACGGAATCGCGCACCAGTTTAGAAGCAGCTTTAGCAAATACCCAAATCATCAGCCAAGTGCGAGATTGTCATGAATTTGAAGTCACCGATCTCGATCATTACTATGAATTCTTTGGCGGGATGGCACAAGCAACCGCAGTGGTAACGGGAAAACGCCCTGATGTTCTCATTGCGGACACGACAGGAGAACGCATCAGTGTCAAAAGCTTAAATCAAGCTGTCCAAAAAGGAGTGTCCACCCGTCTTTTGAATCCCAAATGGATTGAAGGAATGTTGCAGCATGATCACAAAGGAGGACAGCAAATTGCCGATCGCGTCGAGTATTTGCTGGGTTTAGATGCAACAACGGGTAGTGTGGGAGAAAACACTTGGCGGAAGGTAGCCCAGCGTTTTGTTTTTGATCAAGCCATGCGCGAACGCTTGCAAACCAATAATCCTTATGCAACGGCAGAAATTGTGCAAAAACTAGGAGAAGCCCACTATCGCGGTTATTGGCAGCCAACTGAAACCGAAACCGAACAATTAAAAGAGGTTTATCGCGAGATTGAACGCGCGATCGAGTTAGGAGAGGGAAAAAGCAATGAAAATTCCTGATGAACCGGAAAGGAATTTGGAAATTAACCTTGTGCCGATGATTGATGTGATTTTTTCTATCTTGGCGTTCTTTATTATTTCGACCTTATTTTTAACGCGATCGCAGGGCTTACCGGTTGATTTACCCCAAGCAACAACCGCCCAGCAGCAATCGGAAACAGAAGTAACCGTCACCCTTCAAGCCAATGGTAAAATTGCGCTGAATCAAGAAGAAATTTCCTTAGAAAATTTAGTTCCAGAGGTGACAAAAATTAGTCAAAACGCTCAAGAAACCCTTGTCATTGTCAAAGCAGACAAAGCAGTGACTCATGGCGATGTAGTCAATGTGATGGATCGATTGCGACAAGTGGAAGGCGTTAAACTCGCGATCGCGACAACTACCCCTTCTGAATAAATCCTCAAACCTTTGCAAAGGTTTTCAAACAAGGGTATAGTATTCAATATTCAGTTAGTTCTAGTGGGGAACAGCCACTAGAGGAAACGGGGAAAGTTCGGTGCAAATCCGA
>CAZBPR010000023.1:473-2311 GCA_964493825.1 uncultured Dactylococcopsis sp. | reverse complement strand
TGCCCGCTAACTGCACTCACCTGTTGTATTCATCTGCGAGGTACGGATGTTGGTTAATTTCAGTATTTTTTCTCGATCGCGTTTCCATTGGATTCCAAACCGTAAACACGCTTCATGCTCTTTACCTGTTTACTATTTTTGGGATTGCAGGAGCTAAGAATTAGACCCTAAATATTTTTCCGCAGAGGTGCATCTTTCTGCGTCTCGCTAATTTTGGCGTTACGCCATTGCATTTCTAAGAGCTTTCATTATAGAATGATAATCATTCTCACAGTAAAGGTCAAGCCAATGATGTTCAAAACCATTGCACGTAATTGATAGACACGCCCAAATTACTTTATGAAAACAAGAGAACGTTTTGCTCTGATCTGCGCCATGATTGGATTATGCAGTCAGCCATCAGGAGCTTGGGGACAATCGATCGCGCCGTTTACGGAAACAGAAGCGAACGACGAACCCATTGAATTAATTATCATCAATCAACCCACCTACGCCCCTTTTCGAGAAGAGGGAACAGTGGGAGAATCCACTCGTCCTGTTTATACTATCGATCGCGAGGAAATTGAACAACAAGGGGCGAGAACTGTCAGAGAAGCCCTCCGTTTCCTCCCTGGCGTTTTAGGGGATGGAACCGTGGGAACCGAAGTGAATGGCTTAAGCGGTCAATTTATTCGCGGTTCTAATACTGCTCAAGTATTAATTTTATTAGATGGTCGTCCCATTAATGCGCTAGGTTTTGGCGGGTTTGACTTATCAGAAATTACCACTAATATTGTGGAACGAGTGGAAGTTTTACCGGGTGGCGGATCAACCCTTTACGGTTCTGACGCGATCGGGGGGATTATTAACATTATTACTCGTCGTCCCACCTTGGGGTTTAGTGGAGAAGGCGGCTTAACAGTTGGCAGTTATGGCTATAACGAACAGAATGTCGAGTTGAGTAATACGATTGGCGATTTTAGCTATTTTTTCAACTATAACCGCATCAGCGCCGATAACGATTATGAATTTACCATTGATGATGTAACACGAACTCGCAGTAATGCTGAAGCTGACTTTAATAATTTTGGGGTCAGATTACAGCAAGAAATCAGCGATCGCGCTCAATTAAATTTTAGTTCATTTTACTTATCTAAAATTGAAGGCGTTCCTGGGGGATTTCCCATTGCTGATCCGGTATTTGGTCAGGGCTATTTTAATGCTTTAACTGATAATAATAGCAAGTTTACCGACCAGGTTTTAAGCGATTTATCTCTCAATGTTGACTTAGGAGAAGGAGATGATTCTCGTTTAACCGCACGAGTTTTTCTAGATTTTTTGAACACTCGTTTTGATAATCGAACAGAAGAGACAGAAAGCCTTTCTTTTTCTAATCCTGGTGTTTTAGAAGTGACCGAAGAAACTCAGCAACGGTTTGATACCGAGCAGCGATCGCTCGGTTTTCAAATTCAACATAATTGGGATTTTGCTCCAAATCAAAATATCGTTTATGGCTTTGATTATCGCAATACCAGTGTCGAAAATTTTACCCAAAATCTTGAAACTGATGAGGTGAGAACTAACTTTGATGATGAGATTAGTCAAGGGGCATTATTCGCCCAATATTCCATTGAACCTTTATCAGATTGGAAAATTATTTTAGGTTTACGACAAGAATTTAGTAGCCTAGTCAATGGTTCAGTCACCTCTCCTAGTGTAGGAACAAAGGTGCAATTTTCCGACTCTACTATCCTGAGAGCCAATTACATTCGCAACTTTAGAACGCCAACTCTTGCAAACTTATTTAATGCCAACCCAACCAATATCGGAAATCCTGATTTAGAACCAGAAAGAGGAAA
>CAZBPR010000023.1:0-463 GCA_964493825.1 uncultured Dactylococcopsis sp. | reverse complement strand
AGCTTTGATATTGGAATCGATCAAGCCATTGGCGATTTTGCTCTAATTCGCCTCACGTATTTTAACAATACTATTTCTGATCTCATTGCCTTTAAGCGCATTAATCCCCCCGAAAATGGAATTTCTGGAACATGGCAAAACTTAGGAAAAGTTCGGACACAAGGAATCGAAGCATCATTAGATATGGAACCGGTTAATAATGTTTTTATGTCGGTTGGTTATACACTCAATGATCCTGAAATTCTTGAGAGTACCAACCCTGACGAAGAAGGGAATGAACTTCGCTTTGCAGGAGCAAATAAATTAAATCTAAAACTCTTCTATCAGAATACTTACGGCTGGTATGCTGGAATTTTAATGAACTCTTTGGGCAGTTATCCCACTAATAACACCAATACCGAATTCTTGTCTGGATACACCACTTTTGATCTACGTTTACAAGCCCCCATATCACCAACTTTAA
>CAZBPR010000022.1:0-30765 GCA_964493825.1 uncultured Dactylococcopsis sp. | reverse complement strand
GCAGAGACTGGCTTGCCATTGGTGGAATCATCCTCTTTTTAGGCGGGCGTTTCCTTTGGGGGGGACAATAAGTCGTTGTCGGTCAGTTTTGAAATGATGGGTCGAAGTTGGATCGGGGAGACAAGGGAGAAAAAATCAGTACACTCATCCCTCGATGCAAACAAAATTAATCGCCCAGTCGTTAATTCTTTACCTGAAATAGTTTAATTTGTCAAATTTATAACAAAGTCGTTACAAATAAATTCATTCAACGCGTTGCCGCTAAAAAAAGAGGGTTGATAAAGCTTGAAACGTATTATTAGTTTTTCAAGCTTACTTTTTAAGAATTAGACACAGCTTCAACCCATACTCTAGTAAAATAACAAAATTGAGCCTACCATTCAAGATTCATCGGCTGAAAAGACGCAAAATCGTTGAATATTAAGGAAAATTACAATTTCGATCCGGAACCCTTTCATAAGAAAATGTTCCTTTATTTGGAATCAGCAGAAACAGCTAGACCTTGCTTACGAATCATGTCGATGGGTACTTCAGAAAAGTACTGACAACGAAATTGTTCTTCTTGAACTGCCGCTAAAAAAGTCTGAACAGCGTCAGGAGCAAAAATATCAGTCTTTGCTGTTCCTGTTACGTGTATCGCTACTTCTCCTTCGAGATGAAAGCCGATACTCATCAATGCTTGCAGACCAAGGGTGAGGGTTCTTCGACTTAATGCCAACTGAGTTTGTAATTTTTCTCGGGTCACAATTTGCTGAGTCCGACTGAGATATTTGGCAATCCCCAGTAACTGTTTCCAAATCTCTTTGGGTGGCAAGTAATGAGGTGAAGAATAAGTCAGCGCGATCGCGCAATTGTTTTTCATTCCGGCTTCAAGACTTGATGTTATTTCTTCCCAATAGCGAGGACAGTTATCGACCGTTAAAACCGGCTCTTTGGTCTCAACGGGTGTCTTCTCTCCTCGACAATCCAGCAAGACCAGTGTCTCATCACTCCCAAAAGAATAACTCTCTTGTTGCTGCTTAGCTTTGACTTCTACAATGCGCACTTCGTACTCTTTTTGATAAGCATTAAAATCTAGTTCGACTACCACATCAAACGATTGATTCTCTGGCAACTCTTCCTTATAATGTCCCCACCACATGCCAGGAAATCCTTCTGGCTTAGTTTCATCACAAACTTTAAATGTGGTGCGAATATAGCGAATTTTCTTACCCGTATAATCTTGAATATTTTTATTCCAAACTTGTTCAAACCAGCAATTTTGAATCAGTAAGCGCGGAAGTGGATTCCCCATTCCATAAGGTTCCAGTAATTTTAAAGCTTGAAAAAGTTCTTTTCCTAACTCTTGCACCCTAACAATCAGATCAATCGTCAAGGTAGGTTCAGGGGCAATGCTGCCATATTGCTGGCGAAATTGTTGATTAATTGCCTCGCGAAAGATAGGAAGATTTTCTGCTTTAATACTGAGTCCTGCAGCAAACGGATGTCCGCCAAAGCGATGTAATAAATGTTGCTGCGATCGCAGCAATTGATAAAGATCGATTTTCTGCACGGAACGGGCAGAACCGCGAGCGAAACGGATTGCTTCTTCATTAACCGTATCCAAATGTAAAAGGATGGTGGGACGGGCATATTCTTGAGCAATTTGCCCAGCTACTAACCCTAAAACCCCCGGTTGCCATTGGGAATCAGCGAGAACAATTACCCCTGTTGTCGATAAATCCAGTTCTGCAATGCGCCGTTTCACGGCAGTTTCCACTTCCTTTTGTAGTTCCTTGCGACGCGTATTCGCAATTTCAGTTTGTTGAGCCAGTTGTTTACAAACGGTTTCGTCTTGACTGGTTAACAATTCCACTGCAAATGTCGCATCCCCTTGAATACGACTAATGGCATTAATACGAGGACCAATGCCAAAGGCAATATCCATCGGTCGATCGCCGCTTCTTTTACATAACTTCAACAGTTCAGCAATCCCTGGACGTGTGGGATGATTCAGTTGTTGGGCTAATTTTTGAATGCCTTGTTGAGCTAAATAGCGACAATCTCCTCGCAGTTCTACTAAATCGGCAATCAGTCCAATGGCGACTAAATCTAATAACGTTTCTGCTGGCTGTTCTGGAATTTCCGGAAAAGATTCAGATAAAGCCTCAATGAGTTTATACGCTACGGCGACACCCGACAGATGATAGAGCGGATGGGATGGGGCGAGATATTTAGGGTTGAGAATGGCAACGACATCAGGTTCTTCTGTAGGCAACGTATGATGATCGGTAATGATCAAATCAATCCCCAAGGTTTTAGCAATTTCCATTTCCGCCAAATTAGTGCTTCCGGTATCGCAAGTAATCACTAATTGCACCCCATTCGCTGCCAATTGTCTTAACCCTGGTTCGTTCAAGCCATGAGACTCAGTCAGACGATTCGGAATGTAATAAGACAGGCTTTCTGGAGTCGGAAAAAAAGGCTGTAACCCTTCCCAAAGCACACTCGTTGCAGTGACCCCATCGGCATCAAAATCTCCCCAGATGACAACTTTTTCCTGATTTTCCCAGGCTTGCTGACATCGTTGAATCGCTAACTCCATTTGTCGTCCAAAACCAGCAAAACCAGAAGTGGGCGTATACGTTTTCGGGTCAAGAAATTGCTTTAAACTGTCTAAATCATCAACGCCTCGTTGCCACAATAATTGAGCAATATATGGAGAGTATGGCGGATGATACTGTGCGACTGCCGTAAGAAACCAGTCTGGAATTTCAGGTTTAGGAAAAATGTGCCAGTGGGACATAATAATTTAGTCATTTGTCATTCGTTAGCTGTTTTAGGGAATCAAGCAAATTTGATTTAGCTTTGCAAACGAAACAATAAAATTTGGGTAATTTCCTGTTCATTAAAATTATCATCGCTAATGACAAATAAACTTTGACTGCCATCGGGTAAAGTGGGACCCACGGCTAAGCCTTCCAAATTATAGATATCGAAATCAAGTTCAGAGAAATCAAACAATAGCTTTTTCCGCAGCGGTTGCAATCCCCCTAACTCAACATTAAAAGTGTCTACGCCTGACGTATCTGTTGCATTGCCAATTGTCATCAGAAAGAGTTTAGCACCATATCCTGATAAGCCATAAGACCGTTCTAGGGTTAAGAAATAACCTTCCGGTTGAATAGCCAAAACTTCGGTCAAACCATTACCAACGGTTCCTAATGGGGGTTCATCTAATAAATATAAATGTTCGGCAATCGGAAGGGGTTGCCCAATCGGATTAACGACATAATGTAAAAAACGAACTCGGGTTGGTTCTTCCGAATCTTTAGGTAATTGATCCTGACGGAGAGACGATTCTGTTGCGGTGAAAACTCGAAAGGGATCCCCTTCTGGACTGAGTACACCACTCGGATTAAGCGTTAGAGATTCAAACCCCAGATTATTTCTCACCCCTCTGGGGGCATCTTCTTCTGTTTCTGGTAATAAAAACCGTTGGGGTAAGGGAAGGGTTTGTTTCTGCACTCCTGTATCGAGATCAAAGCGCTTGACAAAAGGATAAATATTTTGCTCCGTGTTCCCTTCACTAGAAATAAAGACCGTATTGCCGGGGGCAAAAGCAATCCCTTCACCATCAATTTTTCCCTTAGGAAAAACTTCTCCCGCTTCAGTTTGGAGAAACGTAACATCTTCTACGCTGATATCTGCAATTTGTGGCGTGGTTTCTTGGCGTTCAAGACGAATAACTAGGGTGTAGAATCTTGCTGGGGCATTTTGGCTGCGATCATCCGAAATCGCATAAAATAAATTTTTCTTCTGGTTATAGGTGATCCCAGATAAACCACCAACCGGTGTTTTTTCAAATGTCTGTTTAGGCAGTTCATAAGAATCTAAAAAATCAACCGACATTTTAGGAAAAAGACGATCTTGGGCTTGCACTTGAGCAGAACTGCCGCAAGCAGTTAAACTGATTAAAACTAGAAATAAAAAAATTGATCGGAGCATTATTAAAATATCAATAAGTGAATCAAACCAGATCAAAAAACTTAAGCAACATCTCACTAAGAGTAAACATTAATCTCGGTTCCTAGATAATGTTGAAAACAATATCAGTGAACTTTGAGCCCCTCCTCATTGAGGATGAGACGTTAAATTTAGGGTTAACAAAATTCTAACCTGAAAGGTTCTTGCTTGCTCTGGTCACTTATACTTGTAACAATCTTGAGTCTGGGTGGAGCAGCGACAGTTTTCCTCTACCAACCAACCGCATATTTTTCCATCATAATGAAATGATGGCAATGGCTGCTCCTGCAAAAGCTCTAAATTAGAATAGTAGGGGCTAGTGAACATTTCCCCTACTACTCATTGTTATAGACCATTTTTGAGAGTTTACTGCACTCAATCAGTAGCAGTTTGAACTGTTGTTTGCGTATGAGACCGGGTGAGTACCACAACCCAGCAAGCAACCATTGCTACGGCAAGAATGATGACATAAGGTAAAAACATTTCCAGTCCTAAACCTTCAGCAACATTTCCAGCCAGCCATGGGAAAAGGGCTTTTCCTAAGCTGCTTAAACTGGCAATAAAGCTAATCGATCCCATAAGGAGATGAGCGGGAACTACATTGGAGAGGAACGCAAAACCAGTGGGTAAAATCGGACCCAAGCAAAATCCAGTTAATAACAAACCAAAGCCACTGGTTAGGCTTAATGTAATTAAGTTAAAGATAAACAGTCCGCAGACAACACCAATTAAACAAGTATTAATGATTCCTTTACTGCCTAACTTATGTGCTAACGGTGCAATCGCAACTCGCCCCACTGTTAGTCCTAACCAATAGCCACTCACCAGCCAACCGGCTAACTCAGTATTTTCGTGGCGATACTCGGTAAGAAAACTATAACTCCAATGACCTAAGCTAATTTCTGTACCAGCATAAAAGAGTAAAAAGAAAGCAAATAACCACACAAAACGATACTTTAAAGGACTTTCTTGCGAGGAAGTTACTGTATTAGATTCCGTTGCACCTTGTCCTGAATCGACTTTGGTAAAAATGCCCCGAATGCTGATTAAAAGCAACAGGGTGATTGCACCTAGTACTAAATAAATAGCATTCCAACTAAATTTAGCGGCTAACAGTTGAGATGCCATGAAGGGGCTGAGTAATGCACCCACGCCGTAAAAAGCATGAAGGTAATTAAGAAGAGCGGTTTTATTGGGGAATTTTGCCAAATGAGCATTTAAAGCTGCTTCGAGAATGGCTGCACCAAAGCCGAGGAGTAAGGGCACACCCAGCAAAATATAAAGGGGAGGCTGAGAGCAAAAAATTAAGATTCCACTAAGGAAGCTCATTTTCCCCAGTAATAGAAATTTGACATTACCCAACTTTCGCGAGAGAAAGCTACTGTTTAAGGCAGCAATGAGATAACCTACTGAACCCGCTAGAAAAGCACAGCTTAATGTTGTTTTATCCACATGGTAATAGTTGCCCCATCGGGGAAGTAAGATCCCAATGACCGCATCGTTGGCACCGATGAGAATAAAGGTGAGAAAAGCAAAACCAATTTGTAATTTCACTCGCAAACTGCTGACCATTCCATTAGGAGCAGTTTGTAAATTTTCATTAAGTTCATTCTCATCTTCTACCTCACTTATCGTAACCTGATCATAGGTAGAGGTAGCACTTTGTTCTTCTTCGAGGGTTATTTCTGATAAAAATTGAGTTGGGGGATCTAACTCAGCAGCGGTCATGAAACAGAATCCTTAATATTGTTATGGAATGTAAAGTCTCTACACATTCTAGGATCTGTATGCCTTTACTGTCTCGTCTAAAAGCAAGACAGTTGATAAATTTTTTTCAAGTCAGTCTCTAAATTACATTGAAAGAAATTAAGGGGTTGCTGCTTCTACTTTTATTGCTCTCTGTAAAACTCTTACAGAGAGCTTTCTACTGACCAATTTTTCAATTGTCACCTCGTAACAAAGCAATAGATTGGGCAGTGAGAAATAGACCGAGGACAATATAGCTGATAAAAACAATCAGGCTACTTGTGTCTAATAGCCCCTGTACTAAAGTGTTGTAGTTAGAAATTAAGGAGATATGTTCTAAAGCATCTCCCACCCCCCCACTGACACGGTTCGCAATCAAGTCTGTTATCCATAAAAATAGGACAACAGCAAAGGTAATAATTGCAGCAAAAATTGTGTTGTCAGTTAAAGAAGAGATAAACATCCCTATCGATAAAATGGATGCTGCTAATAAGATTAATGCTCCATGCGCTAGTAAAGGAACCGCTGGCAGAACCGGTGGTGTAGCAGCACTAAAAACATAAATTTCATAACCCAACAGGGGGATAATCATGACAATAAAAAAGGCCAGCACTCCCAACAGTTTACCTAAAGCAACAATCCAATTGGTAAGGGGAGAGGTGGCAATGAGTTCGAGGGTACCGCGCTTGCGTTCTTCAGTATATAGTCCCATGGAAAGGGCCGGGAGAATAAACAGAACCAATGACCCTAAAAAACTGAAGTAGTAGGTAAGAAATTGATAAACGACATCAACTGGCGGTACGGGAATTTGCAGTTGTTCCCGTTGACTCACTTGTTGGATAATCCCTTCAGGTCCTAATAAGATAGAAACAAAAAAGAAGCCGGAAATAAGCCAAAAGACAGCTGTAATTAGATAGGCGAGAGGAGAAGTAAAATAACTGCTAAATTCGCGACGGAAAATGGCAAGTAGATTATTGAGAAGAATCATCTTGAGTCTCAGGGTCTGAATTAGTGGTCGCAGCAGGTTGATCTTGCGCAGTTAACTCTAAGAAAACATCTTCTAAAGTGGGTTTATCCCTTTGCATTTCGTAAAGATGTAATCCGGAATTAACAATAACAGTGGCAATTTTATCGCCGGGTTCAGTTTTAGGCAGACAGGAAATTTTGACTTGAGATCGTTCTTCGTGATTGTTTGCGCGAGTAATACTAACAGAAGCAACTTCTGGCAAAGCATTAAGGGTACTTTGAATCAATTCAATATCTCCGGCAAGATCAAGCGTATAACCGCCACCGCCAGCCAGTTCAGTCATTAGACGATCTGGCGTGTTCGTGGCAACAACTCTCCCCTCAGCAATAATTGTGACGCGATCGCTGATCATGTTTACTTCAGAAAGGATATGGGTCGAAAGAATTATGGTATGATCTCCTGCCAAACTTTTAATCAGGTTCCGCACTTCAATCATTTGCCGCGGATCGAGGCCGATGGTAGGTTCATCGAGAATAATCACAGGGGGATCATGAACAATCGCTTGGGCAATACCCACTCGTTGGCGGTAGCCTTTGGAGAGTTTGCGAATGAGGGTATTGCTTTTCTCTTCGAGAAAACACCGTTCAATGGCACTTTTGACTTGCTTCGCGCGATCGCGCCGAGGAACCCCTTTAATTTGCGTAACAAACTCTAAAAACCCCTTGACCGTCATATCCAAGTACAACGGGGGACGTTCGGGTAAATAACCAATCCGTTTGCGAACGGCAAGGGAATCCCGATGGACTTCGTATTCCCCTACTTTCGCTGTCCCACTGCTTGCCGGAATATAACCCGTTAAAATGCGCATAGTTGTGGTTTTGCCAGCGCCATTGGGACCCAAAAACCCTAAAATTTCACCTTCCCGCACAGAGAAGGTGACATCTTTAATCGCAGCCGTATTGCCAAAGGATTTACTGAGATTTTCAACGTCAATCATGGATAGTCATTCGTCATTTGTCATTTGTCATTGGTTATTTGACGATAAACGATAGGTTATGAGTCAGAACATTCTATGTTTTAGGGACGTTTTGAAATTACTGCAGAATCAACAACCAATAACAAAATGATTAATTGTTGATTTTACATGAGTCTAAGGGTTTCGTAAGCGATTTAAAGCAGATTGAACGCGATCGCTGCTTTGGAGATGTTGGCGCAATTGGGTAATCGCTTCACACAAATCCGTCTGAGAATAGTTTAATATTTCCCCCATTGCTTGATAACTGTTCCCACTTGCCATTTCTCTCAGCAATTTCTGATCCGCCTCGTTTAACTGTAACTCAGTTGCATGATTTTGGATCAGTTGCGCGATCGCGCTGTCAAAGGCAAGTCCCATTTCATGAGTGGTTTTTACTTTTTCCGCCAGTTCTTCTATCGTGAGATCATCGCGACAATAGGCTTCCGCACCCGCAGCAAACGCAGCAATCACTTGTTCTTCTTCAGAGAGGGAACAGCGCAATAAAACCTTAAAATTGAGATCCTTGTCTTCTACTTGTAACGCCCGCACCTTTTCCGTAAAGGTAACCCCATCCATATCGGATAAAATCATGGGCGCGATCGCGAGATCCACAGGAATGGATTCTAATAAAACCAATCCCGTTTCCCCATTAGTGGCTTCACTGGCAATTTCAATTCCCGGTTGTTGTCGTAACTCGTTTCTCAGTCGGATGCGAGTGGCTTCATCGGACTCGACAATAATCACCTGAATGTCATCCATGGTTGTGTCCTCAGCTACGATTGAGATGATTGCTGCTTGTTAGACATGGTTCCTGCAAAACTCATATCCGCTTGCAACTCTGGATGTTCTTGTTTGCGTTGGGCTAATTCTTCGCGAGTAAACACTTTCGATTCATCAAACCCGAGGTCAATATTAGTCTGTAACCCTTTATATTTCACCCGACTGAGATTGTAGAAGCGTTTGTTAAGGGTGGTTTTGGCAAAGGCTTTCAAGCAACCGAGTAAATATCTCCGTTTGAATGGATCACGGGCGAACCAGTATTCGATAGTTTTTCGCAGATAAAACCGTGCATAGTTCCGCAATACGCCTTTCAAAACATCTTCCCGTTCCATATTGTCCGGCTTCATAATTGGGGTGACAAAATTATATTGGGAATAGTCTCGCACTTCCACGCGATCGCCGAGATCTTGAAATAAATCAGAAAAGGGCCAAGGCGTAAACATATTCCAGTTCACCATGTCGGGTTTCCAATCTAACGCCATGCGATAGGTTTCTTCAATGGTTTCTGGGGTTTCATTTTCCAATCCCATAATAAACTGGGCTTCGGCGACAATCCCATTTTTCTTCAGTAACTGTACCGCCCGTTTGTTATCTTCAATGGTGGTTTCTTTACGGAAGACATTGAGGTTTAATTGGGCTGCGGCTTCGGTTCCGAGAGAAACGTGAACTAACCCGGCTTTGCGGTACAAAGGTAACAGTTCTTCGTCTCTTAAAACGTCGGTGACACGGGTGTTAATCCCCCAATAGATATCTAAATTGCGTTCAATGAGTTCTTCGCACAGGGCGATAAAGCGAGACCGGTTAATGGTGGGTTCTTCATCCGCGAGAATAAAGAAACCAACGTTGTACTCTTTGACGAGGGTTTCGATTTCATCCACAAATTGTTTGGGCGTGCGCGATCGGTATTTCCGCCAGAACCGCCACTGGGAACAGAAGCGACACCGAAACGGACAACCTCTGGCATAGTTAGGAACCGCAACCCGGACATTCAGTGGCGTATAAATGTAATGTTCCCACTCTAAAAGACTCCAGTCCGGGCTAAGAGTATCTAAGTTTTTAATGGGCGGATGGGCGGGTGTGGCGATGACTTCTCCATTGTCTAAGAAGGCAATCCCTTGGATTTCTGCGCGATCTTGTTGATCCGTTCCTTGCGCGATCGCGTTCAGGAGATTAACGGTCACTTCTTCTCCTTCTCCCCGAATAATATAATCCACCCACGGCGCTTCATTAAGAACTTCCGCATACATATACGTAGGATGAATCCCGCCCATTACCGTGACGACATCGGGACAAACTTCCTTGGCAATTTTCAGCGTGGTTTCCGACTGATAAATCATCGGGGTAATCGCTGTTGCTAAAACCACATCGGGCTGATTGGTTTCGATAATTTGCGCCAGCACATCATCGGGAATATTTTTACTCATTGCATCGACAAATCGCACATTGGTAAACCCCGCTTGCTTTAATGCACCCCCCACATAAGGAACCCAACTCGGCGGCCAATTTCCGGCAATTTCCGCGCCACCGGAATGATAATTGGGTTGAATCATCAAAATACGCATTCTCTGCCTCCTTGAGCCTAATTCGGATAGTTTGAACAGGTTTCTTTTGTTAGTTTCCCTGTACGCCATCTCAGGTTAAAATTTATTTTTACTAAATGACTATAAAGTAAAATAAACAAAAGGTAGTGTCAAGTTCTGCCCCTGCAAATTGTTACGTCGCTTAAAAAAATAGTGCCACGGCGCAATTGCCCCTGATTACCAATTGTTGAAATTCTTTACTGTTTTCATGGGCAATGAGGGGAACGGTAATATCAAAAATGACAGCAGCCAGATCTCAACCCTGGCTAAAATCTTCAATCTTTGAGGACTCATCATCTGATATGTATCGTTATCCTCTGATTTTACTGAGCTTATCTGTGCCTTTCCTGGTGAAGGTTTCCACTGTGCAAGCGCAACCGAATCCGACGCTTTCGGCACCTGTGATACCAGTTACGGATTTAAAAGATATTAAGTCAACTCACTGGGCCTTTTCTGCTTTACAAAAGTTGCAAAGGGAATACCAATGTGTTGCTGGTTATCCCGATCAAACCTTTCGCGGCGAGCGAGCATTGAGTCGTTATGAATTTGCGGCTCTCCTCAATCATTGTTTAAGTCAGTTAGAAACGAAACTTTTGGCAGAAGAACCAGCGATTGTTCAACGGTTACAAACTGAATTTGCACAGGAACTTTCTATTTTACGAGGAAGAGTAGATGGGGTAACGGCACGGGTGCGAGAGCTAGAAATTACTCAATTTTCCACAACGACAAAATTGCAGGGTGTAGTGAATTTCGTTGTTACCAGTAGTGACCAAACAGAAGCAGCAACCAAGGTCGGTTTGCAAGCGCGATCGCGCCTTAACTTTAAAACCAGCTTTACTGGTCGCGACTCACTCCTCACTCGTTTGACAGCAGGGAATAGCACCACTCCCGATTTAGCCAATGACACTAGCGAACTCACTCAAACCCATCAATGGCGAGGGGATACTGATAATGAACTCATCTTGAGTAAACTGAGTTATCGGTTTCCACTGAGTGAAAAGACGCACGCCTTTTTCACTGCCCAAGGGGGACGACACGCTGATTATAATGCCCCTGCCGTTAATCCCTTTTTGGAAGACGACAACGCGGGTACCACAACCCTTTCTACTTTTGCCCAACGCAATCCTATCCTTAGTTTAGGTGGTGGCACAGGAGTTGCGGTTTCTCATTATCTCCATGATTCCCTGCACTTGGGAGTAGGCTACTATACTCCTAATGCCCAGAATCCAGAAACCGGCTTCGGGAAGGGATCTTATAGTACGGGGCTGCGTTTAAAGTGGGAGGCAACCGAAGATCTTTCGTTTGGGCTCAATTACCTCCATAGTTATTTTCAAGAAGGAGACTTTGGTTTTACCGATGGTCAATCGGCATTAGAAACAATTGTTGGTACGGCAGTTGTCAATGATACCCTTGCTGCATTTCCCACCGTTACCAATGCCTATGGGTTGGAAGTGTTTTGGCAAGCCAATTCTAAACTTGGCTTTGGGGGTCGTTTAGGCTACACCGATGTGAAAGCACTGGGTCAAGGCGACGGAGAAATTTGGAATTATGCAGTTTCCATTGTTTTTCCCGACTTAGGTCATCAAGACAACCTTGGCGGAATTATTGTTGGGGCTCAACCCTATCTCGGTTATTTTAAGAGCAATTCTCGCCTAACTAATGATATTCCTTGGCATATCGAAGGCTTTTATAAGTGGCAACTTAGTGATCATGTTGCCCTAACTCCGGGAATTATCTGGCATCTTAATCCTAATCAAGATCGAAGACAAGCTGATATTGTTACTAGTACGATGAGAATGACAATAACTTTCTAAAATCAATGATTTGTCCTTACAAAAGAATAAAGATCTCTTGATGAAAATTGCAGTGATCAGTAAACTACTACTCAAGTCGGTTCAAATTTCGTATTTTTACTGAACAATATTAAACAGAATGTCACCTTTGTTGGATCAAACTTCTAATGGAACAGCTGATTGAAGTTTTAATTGAAAACTATGGTTTTGAACTAGAGGAAGAAACCCCGCAGACAGTTGCTGTGCGGTGGTTAGAGGAGTATGAGCCTGCGTGGATTCGCTTAGCTATTATCGAAGCCCTGTATTTAGGACGATATAAAGCAATTTCAGTTGAACACATTCTTCAACTTTGGGATCGTCGCGGCCAAGCGAAGTTTCACTTTACTCACGAATTTGAACAGCTAATTTGTCGTCGCTTACCAAAAGCCTTACGAGAGTTTTCAATTGCAATTAAAGATGAAGGGAACATTTCCTCCTCCGTGCGA
Source organism: uncultured Dactylococcopsis sp. (assembly GCA_964493825.1). Taxonomy (GTDB): domain Bacteria; phylum Cyanobacteriota; class Cyanobacteriia; order Cyanobacteriales; family Rubidibacteraceae; genus Halothece. The sequence continues at coordinate 18,394 of CAZBPR010000022.1, read as the reverse complement.
CAAGCACAACCTGAGACCGAACCCGAAGTAGTCCCAGAGAATGAGGAAGAAACGGAACCGCCCTTTAGTATCAATCGTTTTACACCGCTATTAGATCGCTCTCAAGCTTACTCAAAATTAAAAGCAGTCGCCAATCCGGAAACCAACTAACTTGTCATCCGCCGAATTTCAGAATAAAACATGACCCATCCTTGGTGTCCTGTTTCATTTTCTTGCCAAACTGTGCGGAGTCGCAAGTTCGGATGGGCAAACCAAACCCGTTCTTTAAGATGACTCTTGGTTTCAGCAGTTGTGGAAAGGGTTAGAGCTTCATCTTCTCCAATCACAAACTGACCGACAGTGGCTGATTGTTCACTGTTCATTCGTTTTTGGATTAATTGACCCTGTTGTTTGGCTGCGTCGTCACAAATAAACAGAATCAAGTTTGATCCTTTGTCTCCTTGACTATCCCAACTAATTTTTGCACCCGCTACATCTAATAATCCTTCCTCTAATGAGAGGTGAGGTTGTAATTGATTTGAGCCTTGTTCGTAAAGTTGCGCGATCGCGCGATCTTCTAGTGACAATAACTCGACCGTCAATTCAGCTTGACCATTTTCGACTTTGTTTTGCGCCAGATTATACTGAGTCCGTTGGGTAAACCATTTGCCTTCACTTTGTTCAAAAAAAGTTTTAATATCAATCATCGTTTCTAAAATTGAGTTAATTGGCAAGTTTTTCTAAAGAAATCGTTGCTGCTTTGCTCACTTGAGGGTGGCTATCTTTCTTTAAGTAATTCAGGGCAGAGATACTTTTATCGGTAGCAAAGTTGCCGAGGGCTTCGGCGAGGCGTTGACGCACCAGCCAATCTTCTGATTGGACGAAGCGTAACATTTCTTCAATCGCATCGCTACTTTTAATCTCTCCCAAAGCCGCGATCGCGGCTTGTTGTAAAACCACTTCTTCACTATTGAGGGCTTCTAGCAACACTTGCTTCGCTTCTGGATTTTTGAGATTACCTAAAGAGACCGCTGCACTAAATCGTACCAACCAGTTGGTATCTTCATAAAATAACCGTACCAAAGGCTCAAAAGCCCGTTGATCTTGCAAATAGCCCATTGCCCCTGCGGCATCCGCCCGAATCCCATAATCCTCATCTTCCAGACAGTCCAAAAGTAGAGGAAAAGATTCTGCGGTTGGTTTTACCCCCAAAGCAAACACAGCCATTGAACGAATCTGCAAACTTTTATCATATAAAACTTTTTTAATCAGGGGAACCGCTTGCTCCGGATCAACATCTCTCAGCCGCGCTAAGGCCACCATGCGATCGCGCTGACTAGAACTTTCCAGCTGCTGAGATAACTGCTCTAAATTAACATCACTCATTGTTATTGATTTTTATAAAAAATTTCTAAACTTTCTTGATTACCAACATAGCGCCAATGCCAAGGTTCATAACTAATCCCCTGTGTATTCTCTTCCGGAAAAGACAATTCAAAGTTGTAGCGGGCTGCATTCTCTTCCAACCAAGCAAAGGCTTCTGTTGCAGCAAAACTTTTTTCCACATGAGTGTCTGGAGCTTTCCCATCACCAATATCGATGGCATAGCCCGTATGATGTTCACTATATCCTGGGGGTGCACTCACTTCCGCTCGTTCCGTTGTTCTTTGCCCCCGTTGCGCTTTCACCCCAAAAAAGAGGTCTTCTTGCTGGGCAAGAGAACGAAACCCCGATAAAGGGACTAACAAGACTCCTTCCCGACGAGCATCCGCTTGCATCTGGACAAAATCTTTCGCAGCAGGAGTTCTCAACTGAATACGACCATCAGCGGTAACGGGCGTTAAAGTTTCCGGTGGGGCCGCTTCATAAGGCAAATGTCCCAATAAATCAGGACGGTTTTCTTGGAGAACTGCTTTTGAAGATAAGGCTTCTTTTTCCGTTTGCGTTGTCTCGTTTTTCTTTTCTTTTGAGGTTATTTTTTCCAGCACTTGCGGGGTAGAGACCACTCTCAGGTTTGAATTTTCATTCCAGAGATAGACTCCAATCATGGCAGTGACTACGGCTAAACCCATACCACTCCCTAGCCAAAGCCAGAAACGATTCCGTTTCGTTTCAACAATAGGAGTGACATCTCTCAAAGCTTCTGGAATTTCATCAGGAGAGGGTTGATTATTCCCAACAGACAAGGTTTCTCCTCCATATAGTTAAGCGTATGATGGGCTTTCCTCAGTTTAGCAAGCCAAGAGCAGGTTCAAGGGACGAAAAAAACTCTGAGAAAAGCCAACTTTATTTACTAAGTTTTATTGCGATTTATTTAGTTTTACTTTATATTTGTAAATGAAGAGTAAAAGAAGAATTTATTTCACAGCAATATACACCAGTTAGAGATTACGCCTCCCTCAACCGCCGAAAGCGGCACGGAGGGCTCTTTTACTGGCAAGAGCAAAGGTAGGAGGCTTCTACCTTGAGGGGGGAGAAAACTACCGCCTCAACCTGCATTTACTCTTCATTGAGCTTAATCCCATGTACTAGCTACTTCAGGAAAAATATAAAAAATAATGGTTCAAAAAGCACTGGATTTATCAGCAAAACTCTTGCGCTCCAACCTGAGCGCTAGCTATTGGTCCCAATCGGTTTGGGCAATTCTGCGAGTCGTCGTGGGTGTGATGATGATTCACAACGGACTCGATAAACTATCTGACATTGAAAGCTTTGCAACGGCTTACGTAGAAGTGATTGGACTACCTTTTCCGATCTTCTTCAGTTATGTCGCTGCCTACACTGAACTGATCGGTGCCCCCTTGGTTGCCTTAGGGTTACTGACTCGCCCGGCTGCACTGGGCTTAGTGGGAACCATGGCAGTTGCTATGTATCACCATATCTTAGTTGCCGGTTTTAGTATTCCCTATTTAGAACTGTCATCGATTTATGCGAGCTGTTTCCTCTTCTTCCTCGTTAATGGGGGAGGCTTATTCTCCGTTGACACCTTCATTAGCAGCTGGCTTAGCGCGCAAGTCCTCTCTGAAGAACAGCAGCCTGAACAGATCCGCCAAGATGCTCAACAGGCTACTGATAATATCGAAGAAAAAGTTGCTTCTAAATAGCTTCTAACCACTACTTAGATAACTGAATGAGAGAGTGATCTTGCCCGATTACTCTCTTTTTTATACTAAAACAGATTTCTTGACAGGCGTCAAAGATTACGTCTTCCGTTCAAGAAGGTGCCGGCTTTGAGCGTTGGTCAAGAGTTTGTCAAAAACTTCCTCGCATCCGCCGGACTGAGGTGTTGAGAGCCGACAGCAACTGAACGAAACAAACGCCCTTCAATTAAAATTTTAATGCGTTTTGCTAAACGTAACTTAATAATTGGCAGTTCTAATAAAGGAATTAAATCGCAGACTGCATTGGCCAATTCTGAATTCGGGCAGTTAATCCGAAAATCACCCCAACGCCGATTTACTTTACAATTTCCTAAGATTTTTAATTGTTGGGATTCGGACTTATTTTCTCGATAATAATTCCAAATTAATCGGGTGAGTTGTGGATATCGCTTCATGGTACCCTTAATTTATTTCTAAAAAAATACACTCTGCTTCTTTGTTTTCATTAAACCGAAACCATTTCCGGAGTTGCCAGCTTTGTAAGAAGATTTAATGAGAGTTTGCAAATAGTAATGTTTGCGAAAAGCGCTCAATTTCCTGATGCAAGCAGAACCGTAACGATTATTTCTCAGGTGGGAATGTAACGATCCTGTAAAGGAAAAGACAAAAACACACTTTTCTGATAGGAAAGGGGAAAGGAGAACAGAATTATCCTGCTCGATGAGCAACAAGAATCGGCTATAATGGCTCTCCAGATTAAGAGATTTTAAGGAAAATTCAAAAATGAGTATGCACCCGAACTTAGAAGGAGCATTTCAGTATCAGGACGTCCTGAAAGTAATTAGTGGGTTAAATAATTTTGATTGCGCTAAAGTATCTCAAGTCATTAAAGCGGCAAGTGCCGGCGGGGCAACGTTTGTGGATATCGCTGCAGATGCTGAATTAGTGAAGATGGCAAAGGAAATAAGTTCGCTTCCGGTTTGTGTCTCGGCAGTGGATCCAGAGGCTTTTGTGCCCTGTGTAGAAGCGGGGGCGGATTTAATTGAAATTGGTAATTTTGACACCTTTTATGCCCAAGGGCGACGCTTTGAAGCGGCAGAAGTTTTAGCGTTAACCCAACAAACACGTCAGTTATTACCCAATATTACCCTCTCGGTAACCGTTCCTCATATTTTGCCTTTAGATGAACAAGTAGAACTGGCAATGCAGTTGGTAGAAGCCGGGGCTGATATGATTCAAACCGAAGGTGGAACCAGCAGTAGTCCGACTCATGGGGGAACGCTGGGATTGATTGAAAAAGCGACTCCCACTTTAGCGGCGGCAGCTAGTATTTCCCAATCTGTCTCTGTGCCTGTTTTATGCGCCTCTGGTTTGTCCAGTGTTACAGTTCCCATGGCGATCGCGGCGGGTGCTTCTGGTGTCGGTGTCGGTTCTGCCATTAATCAACTCGATGATGAAGTAGCGATGGTGGCAACGGTGCGCAGTTTAGTGGAAGCCCTCGCAACGGTTCAACGGCGTCGGGTAGTCCCTTCTTAATCGTTTCCGGGCGGATAGCCGTTACCCCTCCTTGGCAAGAATTTCGGCTATCCGTAAAAGTAGGGAGCAGACCCACTTGTTAGATTTTAAAGTGAAGACGTGAATTCGTTGATTGTCGTCGCATACGGAATAAGTTTGCTGGTTTAGACGTATATTACAAGGAAGTTTTGGATTAACCACAAAGACACAAAGGACAAGGGACAAAGGACTAAGGAAAAGCCCGAGAACAATTACAGCAAGCCCAAGGCATGGGGGCATTCCTCCGGGCTTAATCCTCATCTGCCGTCAACTAATGGCTAACAGGTCGTCCTTGCCGGAAGAGATGGGAATGTTCTGGGTGATATAGTTGCGATCGCGCGGCAACTTGTTTCCCAGCTAAAGCAGGGCTAATTAGATACATCGTTGTCCGAATCAAATCTTCCTGGCGGGAAATTGCTGCCATTTCACTTAACGGCACGACACGAATCTTTTCATCTTCCCAACCTAAACGGTAGCAAATGGCTACTGGGGTATCGGCAGGATAATGTTCTAATAATTTCGCCTGGGCATTTTCCACATGACGGGCTGCTAAATAGAGCGCTAAACTGGCTTTGTGAGCAGCCAGTGAAGCTAACTCTTCCGCTTCAGGAACAGAAGAAGCGCGACCGCTAATACGGGCTAAAATAATTGTCTGGACAAGTCCGGGAACGGTTAATTCCACTCCCAATTTGGCTGCTGCATCTTGAAACGCACTAATACCCGGTATGAGTTCCACTGGAATATTCGCTTCCGCTAACGCCTGCATTTGTTCATGAATGGCGCTATAAAGCGTTAAATCGCCAGAATGGAGACGCACCACCGATTGATTATTCCGCACTTTTTCAATCATCAACGGCACAATATCTTCCAACGTTTTACTCCCCGTTGGAATGAGTTCTGCCTCAGCACGAACATCCTTTAAAACTTGCTTTGGCACTAAAGAATTTGCATATAAAATAACATCTGCTTGATCTAAAATTTTCTTTGCTTTAATCGTGAGTAAATCTGGGTCACCGGGACCCGCACCAACAATATAAACCGCAGGTTTGAGCATATTTTTTGTTTTAGCTATCTATTATTATTTGAAGCGGGCTTAGAAATGACATCAGGGAGCGAGCGTCTCATCTGATACAGCCAAATTAAGCCGATAATTCCGACGATAATTCCCAATAAACTAATCAGTTGTGCCACTTGAATGGACCCTAACATTAAACTATCAGTTCGTAACCCTTCAATCCAAATCCGCCCCGCACTATAGGCTGCCATATAGACAAACGCTAGGGTGCCAATGCGATACCGTTGCGGATGACGTAATCCCCAGAAAAATAGATAAATTAGCAGGGCAAAAACGCCTAGATTCCAAAGCGATTCATACAGAAAAGTGGGGTGAAAAAAAGCTTCATCTGCATACTGAGGAGGGCGATTTGCGGCAGGAATATACAGTTTCCACGGTAAATTTGTGGGAATGCCAAAGGCTTCCGAATTAAAGAAATTTCCCCAGCGACCAATGGCTTGTCCTAAGATTAAAGAGGGACTGACTAAATCAGCCAGTTGCCAAAAGGAAATCCGGTTAATGCGAGCAAAAATTAAGGCCGCGATCGCGCCGCCAATAATGGCACCATGAATGGCAATTCCTCCTTGCCAAATCGCAATAATTGCTTCAGGACGTTGGGCATAATTTTCCCACTCAAAAGCAACATAATATAAGCGGGCTCCTGGAATGGCAGCTAACACTAACCAGATCGATAAATCCCCTAATAATTCCGGATTAATGTGACGCCGTTGCGCTAAATATTGGGATAATAAAACACCAATGATGACAGCGCTAGCAATCAGTAAGCCATACCAGCGAATTGTGATTGGTCCTAATTCCACTAAAATTGGACCCGGAGATTGGAAGCGAAAGGCAAGAAGAGACAGCATAGAACACCAGAGCAACAAGCAAAGGACAACTTAACAAGAAATCCAACCAATTACAAGTGTCGAAAGATTACCGATAAATTATTGGCAGGCATCGCAACGACTGCTTGTAATTCTAGTTGATGGGTTTGAGCCAGAGAAACCACATCCTCTAAATTCCGAACCCCCCACTGCGGATTCTGCTGTTGCAAACTTTCGTCAAACGCCGCATTACTCTCAGCAGTATGCGCTCCACCTTGCTTAAACGGACCATACAGATATAAAATACCGTCCGTTGGGAGTAATTTTTCAGCCCCTGCCATTAACCCGATACAGGCTTGCCAGGGGGCAATATGAATTAAATTAATGGCAACCATCGCGCAAAACGCTTTTCCCGACAATTCCTGTGCCCAATTTTCCCGCATCACATCAATAGTGACTGGGGGTAAAAGAACATCACAAGGAAAGTCTGCTTGCCAAGCTCGTATACTCTCTTCCAAGATGGGATTTGCTTCCGAGGGCAGCCAGGAACGAGGACGCAGCCGAGGCGCAAAATAAACGGCGTGTTCCCCTGTTCCACTGGCAATTTCTAACACCGCCCCCCTTGGCGGTAACACCTGCTGTAAGACTTGCAGAATGGGATCGCGGTTTCTCTGTGTCGCTGGGGCAAATTGTTTTTCACTCATCGACCAAAATACACTCTTGCATTTAAACCTTCGGTTTGGAGTTGGCTACTCCAGCGACTCGCTTCTACCCGACGAGAAAAGGGACCCACGGCAACATGAGTTCCCCGAGGGGCATTCCGTTGTTGAATCAGGCGTTGATTGATCCCTGCTGCTTGCACCGCTTGTGCTGTTGTTGACAAGTTTTTCTCCCGACTCGGAATCACCACATAATAGCCCCGACGAGTTGTTTCCGTTTGAGGTTGCGTTTCGAGATGAGACGGCACACTTTCGACAGCGAGGGGAATAAATTCCGAAGGATCAGGGGAAGAACCGTTCGTTTCTGAAGAGTTGGAAAGGGAAATAAATTCCCGAGAGGAATGCTTGGTTCGCGAAGAGAGGTTTTGCGGTTGAGCCACTTCAATAATATCAGCACTGATTCCTTGTTGAGAAAGGGATTGGGCTAATTCTTCGGCATTGACTGCCTCGGAAAAGAGTCCAGCTTGAATAATGTTTTTGCCCTCTGGAATAAAGGCATCCGGCTCCACTTGTCGCACTAAAGAGAGTAATTGTTCACTGCTCCCATAAACTTGCACCCGAAACATCGTATTGCTGGCTGGGTTACCAGGTGTCGGCGTAGCAGAAGAATGATCCGGTGCGCTAAATTGGTAAACTTCTCCGTCATCTTCGGTAGGAGGGGGCGGCAACGTTTGTGCCAAGGTTGTGCTGCCGCTCAATAGGAGGAGAGCATTGATGACGAGAAAAGAACGTCCAAAACTATGAAATGTTTTCAGCATAAGGAATTAGAATCAGCATTTGCAAAAACGACAAAGTGGAGAGTGAGGAGCGCATCTGCAGGAATCATAACAAGAGGCGAGTAACAGTGCTAGCCTAGGAAAGTGTCGGTTTTTGTGTTGCGAGCAGATTTATGACAAAAAAAGTTGTTGTTGGTTTATCAGGAGGCGTTGATAGTTCAACTGCTGCTGCTATCTTACACCACCAAGGGTATACGGTGGAAGGATTAACGCTGTGGTTAATGAAAGGAAAAGGTCAATGTTGTTCGGAAGGGATGGTGGATGCGGCCTTTATTTGTGAACAGCTAGGCATTCCCCATCACATTGTCGATAGTCGGGAACAGTTTGAAACGAATGTCCTCAATTATTTAGTATCGGGATATGAATCAGGGATTACACCGTTACCTTGCTCGCAGTGTAATAAAACGGTGAAATTTTCCCCCATGCTGACCTATGCCCGAGAAAAATTGGGGATTGATTGTGTTGCCACCGGACACTATGCCCGAATTCAGTACGATCCTCAACATGATCGGTATCAGCTTTTACGGGCGCGCGATCGCGCTAAAGACCAATCCTATTTTCTCTACGATTTACCCCAAGAGCTCCTGGCTCATACCATTTTCCCCCTCGGTGAAAAAGAAAAATCAGAAACCCGTCAAATTGCTCAAGACTACAACCTGAAAACGGCGGCTAAACCCGAAAGCCAAGACTTATGTCTGGTGGAAGCTCATGGTTCCATGCGCCACTTTTTAGATCAGCACATTAACCAAAAACAAGGGGAAATTGTTAATCAAGAAGGCAAGGTTCTCGGTCATCATGATGGGATTCATCACTACACAATCGGACAGCGCAAAGGCTTAGGCATTTCCGCACCAGAACCCCTTTATGTGATTAAACTCGATCCCGTGATGAATCAAGTCGTGGTTGGAAACCGCAGTAGTGGTACGCGCCAAGAATGTAGTGTGGGACACATGAACTGGTTAGCGATTCCCGAACCGGCAGCCCCCATCCAAGCGGAAGTACAAATTCGCTATCGGTCTCGTCCGGCGGCAGTCAGCATTGTGCCCTTAGAAAGCGGTCGCGTCAAATTGATTTTTGAAGAACCGCAATTTGGCGTGACCCCCGGTCAAGCGGCTGTGCTTTATGATGGCGAAGTTGTCCTCGGTGGCGGGGTTATTGAAAGGTTTTAGTCTTGAAATTATCTCGTTTTCCGTTTCTCAAAACAGCCTTTGATCCCAACTTTCCCTTTGCGCCAAAACGCTTTCCCTTCTTCTATGGCTGGGTCATTGCTTTTTTTGCCACGGTTGGGACATTATTCAGTATTCCCGGACAAACCGCAGGGGTTAGTGTCTTTACCGATCCGGTCATAGAAGCAACGGGCTTATCTCGCGTTCAACTCAGTTCAGCTTATCTCATTGGCACGTTAGGCAGTGGTTTCTTACTTCCCCTTGGCGGAAAGCTCATTGACCGGTTTGGTGCGCGATTAACCGTCATGTTAGCGTCCCTAGGATTAGGGTTAACATTAGTCTATTTAAGCCTCTGTGACTATACAATCAAGCTTCTCAATGGTTTCTTCCCTTTGGTCAATCGGTCAGTGATTGGTTTAGGAGTGATGGGGGTGGGATTTGTGGCTCTCCGGTTTACGGGTCAAGGTATTCTTACCCTGGTTAGTCGCAATACCTTAGGAAAATGGTTTGATCGGCGTCGAGGACTCGTTTCTGGTATCGCCAATGTTTTTATCTCTTTTGGCTTTTCGGCTGCCCCGTTACTCCTCAGTTTTTGGATTCGAGGCTTAGGTTGGCGGGGCGGTTGGCTGGGTTTAGCAGTAGCGGTAGGAGTAGGAATGACCTTTCTCGGCTGGCTATTTTACCGCGATAACCCAGAAGTTTGTGGGTTATCGATGGATGGAACGCCACCGCACAAAGAAGACGATGAGAGGGAAATATCTAATCAGAAGGTTGCGAAAGTGGGAGAACTCACCGCATCGGAAGCGATTAAGACGATTGAATTTTGGAGTGTTACCCTTGCCCTTTCCATTCATTCCTTAACCGTAACCGGAATTACCTTTAATTTAGTTGATTTAGGCACTGAAGCCGGATTAAACCAACAGCAAGCAGTCAGCTTATTTCTTCCAATTGGGGTGTTAGCCACCATTACCGGCTTTGTCGTGGGGGTCATTTCAGATCGCGTGCGCTTGAAATGGCTGGTTGTCACCTTACTCCTACTGCAATTCTCAGGCTTTGTGGGGATAGCGCATCTCAATCTCCTCCCTTGGCGAATTGTCGGCATTCTGGGCTTAGGCGCCAGTGGCGGTTTCTTTGCCACGTTAACGACTATTGCCTTACCTCGTTTGTTTGGACGGGCTTATCTGGGCGCCATTGGAGGGATGCAAATGACCAGTTTAGTCATTGGTAGTGCGGTTGGCCCCTCTTTACTTGCTTTATTCAAAGAAACCTTTGGCTCTTATCAATCTGGATTATACGCTTGTTGTGTTCTCATTCCGATCGCGCTGGGCTTAACCCTATGCTCTCGCGAGTCACAGATTACGCCTCCCTAAACGAGAGGCGCCTGCTGAGACCGTTGGTAAATGGCAATCCCCCATGCAACCTTTAAAATATGATTAAAGTATTTTTGCAGCACCAGTGATCATGAGTGATTCCCTCAAGCCCATTACCCTCCCACCTATGGAAAATCCAGAACAGGAGCGAGAATGGCTCCAAGCCGCCTTGAAAAAATGGTTAGATGAAGAATTTATCCCGGAACGTGTCAACTATGATATTGCCCAACAAGCAGCGCAGATTTTTGTTCGGCAGCGCTTAGAAGGAGAAAATGATTTAGGGTCTTTAGTCGTAGCGATTGTAACTGAAATGCAAGCCTTCGATTTTAGCGGTAGCTTTTATGGTGAGTTTGCCATTGCTAATGCCGTGAGCGATCTCATTTTAGATAGCCTTGGGTATGATCGGTGTTGTGGTCAGTAGCCGCTTATGCTTAAAGTAAAAAAATGACATCAGAACGTGCCTATTGGTTGGCTTGGTCCCAAATTTCGGGGGTGGGTGCAGTGACCCTACAACGACTGCAACACCACTTTCCGAGCTTAGAAGCAGCCTGGAAAGCCAATCAATGGGAATTACAAGGAGTGACAGGCATTGGCAAGAAAAATTTACAGCCGATTCTTGAGCAACGATCGCGCCTGACTCCAGAACAAATTCTCGTTGAACATGAGGCAAAAAATCCTCAATTCTGGACTCCAGCGGATACCGATTATCCTCGTTTACTTTTAGAAACCCCAACACCCCCGCCAGTTCTGTATTATCGAGGCAAAATCAACGCTGCCGAAATGGAGGGGACACAACCTTTAATTAGTATTGTCGGCACGCGATCGCCTAGTGACTACGGGCGCAAATGGACGAAAAAAATTACAACTGCTTTGGTTAAACATGGTTATACCATTGTTTCCGGCTTAGCAGCAGGAATTGACGCGATCGCGCACCAAAGTTGTTTAGACGCAGGAGGACGCACTCTCGCTGTTTTAGGAACCGGTTTAGATATTACTTATCCTCAAGAAAACCGTCAACTCTACCAACAAGTTGAGCAACAGGGGGCAATCTTAACGGAATATCCCATTGGGACAAAACCGGATCGCGGTAATTTTCCCGCCAGAAATCGCATTGTCGCTGGGTTATCTCGCGCTGTGATTGTCACGGAAGCACCGGAAAAATCCGGTGCGTTAATTACTGCAAGATATGCCAACGAATTTGGGCGGGATGTCTATGTCTTACCAGGGTCGTTAGATAATAAAAACGCGATCGGGTGTTTAGGCTTATTGAATCATGGGGCGAATGTCATCTTAAGTGAAGGGCATTTATTGGAAATGTTGGGAACGATGCCGCAATTGGATTTATTTGAGGAAACGCCACCTTCCTTACCCGAGATGGCCCCGGAATTAAAGGAATTACTCAGCGCGATGGCTGCGCCGGTTCCCAATGGGAACATCGCGCCAGAACCGACAGCGTTTGATGTGATTGTCCAAGCGGTCTCTCAAGGACCCAATCAAGTTGCTGCTGGGCTTCTCGAACTAGAATTACTGGGTTTAATTTCTCAAGTTCCCGGGATGCGCTACCAACGTCTGCAGTAAAAATCCTGATTGTTAGGATAGGGAAAAATTTGGAACCAACAGCAAACGTTGCAGGTTCCAATGCGCAATTACCAAATCTCAACAAGGAGAAAAATTAATGCTGAAATCCCTATGCATCAGCAGTGCTAGTCTTGCTATTTTTTTAAGTTTGTCCACCCCGGCTTTAGCTGAATCTTCTGGCACAGTGCCACAAGTCGAAGTTAAACAATCTGCCCCCACTGAAGTTAAACCAGAAGAATTAGAAAAATTTGCCGCTGCAATGCAAGAAATGCGGGCGATTCAACTGGAATCTAGAGATGAAATTAGTGCAGCAATTGATGAAGAAGGATTAAGCAAAGATAGATTCCGAGCAATTTTACAAGCACAACGTAATCCAGAAGTGGAAACAGATGCCTCAGAAGAGGAACTGCAAAAATTTGAAAGTGCAACTGAACAACTTGCTCAAATTCAAAAAGATACTCAATCTGAAATGAGAGAAGCTGTTGAAGCTCAAGGACTAGACGTTACTCGCTTTCAACAAATTTTAGGTATTGTGCGTGAAGATCCTGAACTGCAAAAACAAGTTCAGCAAATGATTCAAAGTGGTAATAATTAGTAAATAATAATTTACTCTTGATTAAGGCGTTCCTAAAAAGAGCATCCGCTCTGGAACGTCTCTACTTCATTGTCCGGGCTGACAATACTGACAAAAATGAGAAGAACGTCCATTAATTTTGGCTCGCTGAATGGTCGTTCCGCACTGACGACAGGGTTCTTCCTCGCGGCCATACACCCAAGCCTTTCCCATATAATTGCCATTGACCCCTAAAAGATTGAGAAAACTATTAAATGTTGTTCCCCCTTGTTCAATTCCTGTTTTGAGAACAGAAAGAATGGCAGCATGGAGTCGTTTAATCTCTGAAAACTCCAAAACGTTAGCGGGTCGCAAAGGAGAAATCTGAGCCACAAACAGGGATTCATCCGCATAAATATTACCAATCCCGGCAACAATTTTTTGATCTAACAATGCGGTTTTAATCGCACAACGACGATTTTGCAGCTTGTTTTGCAAATAAGCCGGAGTAAACTCTGCGGTAAAAGGTTCGACGCCCAAGTGATTTAAGCCGGTGATAATGGTTTCTGGTTTCACTGCAGGCGGAACCCACCATACTCGACCAAAGGTTCGTAAATCGATAAAACGAAGTTCTTGTTCTTCCGGAAAAAAGAAACGGACTCGGGTATGCTTGGCTAAGGGTTCCTTTTGCTTGACCCACAATAATTGACCGCTCATGCGTAAATGGAGTCCTAGCCATCCCCCAGAAGACAGTTCCGCTAACAAATATTTACCTCGTCGTTGCCATTTTTGAATCGCAACTTGTTTTAAGCCATCCCAAAATTCTTCAATAGAAGCAGGGTGGGCAATGCTACGTTCGAGTAACACTTCCCCACCCTGAAAAATTTGTCCCGGAGTTAATTGATTTAACCCACGGCAAATCGTTTCAACTTCTGGTAATTCCGGCACGAAATTGCCCGATTAACCTTTACTTTCAGCTTTTGCTTTTTTCTTCGGTGCGGCTTCTACCACTTCTACTTCCTCTAAGCCGAAGTTATTGGTATTCACACCCGAGTAGTTCACTTTATCAAAGCGAACAATGACGGGATAAATGATGCCACTTTTATCGACACTGGCAACAGTACCGACATCGCCATACCAGTAGGATTCTTTTCGGAGGATTCTAACTTTATCTTTGCGATTAACTTCTGTCATGATAATTGCTGGAAAAATAACCTTTTATATCAAGCGTACTATTAGTGTGGCGGGTGTTGGTAGTGTTTCGTTTTAAGTTTTATTGCAAATTTCGCCATCTCAACTGTACAAAATTTGCTGAACGTCCCCATAAATCAGTGGTTTGATAAATTTGCTCTAATTCCAAATTAAAAGGAACGGCAGTGGTTAAGTATTTTTGTGCCCATTGTCCAACATCAGGAGCAACAGAAGAAGCAACACTCATTCCCAATCCGATTCCCAGGAGCTGTGAAACTGGATCTTTTGGCAGTAAGAGATGAGAACTCAAGGTTAAACCCGCACTCAGGAGTAAAGCCACAGAAACATTAGTCCCACAACGGGGATGAACCGCTAAGTCCCATTCCCCAGCACGAAAACGATTTAAGGCTGTAATTACGCCTCGCTGGAGCTGTTGAGGAGGAACGTCTCCATAGAGATAAAATCCCTTTTCTGTCGAGAGTCCACCTAAGGTTTCGTTGTCAGTGCGAGTCGGGGCAAAGTGCGTTTTTTGACGAGCAGACGGCGTGTTTTCACTTAATACCCAAACTGTCCCATGTTCGAGGGCATGGACTTGACGCAACATCAAGAGTTCTTTTAGTCCGGAGACAAAGGACAGTTGTTGTAAAAGATCACTATCCCCTACCGGTTCGGGGGTAAAAAATTCGGTTGCGGTGTTGGTCATCATGAGCCAAACTCAACAGGTTTTGCTTTTTTCTAATTTAACTTTTCTCAGCAGCTAATTGATGCCGGTGTCAAGAAAGAATAATCTCTAATGGCTGAATGACTAGGATTAATCCGTGTCTAAAATGACTTGTACCCAATGAGGCGGAGATGGAATGGGATTGCCTAAGCGATTGAGGATGAGTAAAGCAACTAAATGAACTGCAAAAACATAAATAATACTATTAAGAATAATCATTACTAGCGCGATTGCTTGCACCAACCATAAACTCGGTTGCGCTAATAAGCCCAGTTGTACAAATCCCCACTCTAAAAACTGAGCAATTTGTGAAGTGACATAAACCCATAAATCTTCTCCTAAGAAAACTGAGAGTAGCCAAAAGCGGAAGAAAAAACCAAATGTGCCAATAATCGCGCCGACAGTTATTGATAATCCCCAACTGGTTTTTCGACACCAAAATGCTCCTAATTGGATACCCATGATGCCATAAGGAATAACATATAAGATACTGCGCGTTGGTCCCATTAAAATGGACAGAAGCAACCCTACAATCAAGGCACTCATCCAAGATGCCCGCATTCCTCGTCGTAGATAGACAAGTGCGATGGGTACAGGAAAGAGAAGACGTAACAAAGGACCGGGTGGAAAATAAAAATTAATTAACCAAATCAAACCAGCAGCACTGGCTAAGAAGGCTGTTTCTACCATCACCACGGCCGATGCTCCTATTTCTATCCCCACTGATTCAGGAGAAGAGAGCGGTTTTTCTTCTTCTCCCAAATCAACCCAATTGGCATTAGAACTCAATTCATCAGACTCTGTATTTGCCTTATTGTCAGCATTTGCTTTGTCGTCAAAGTCGTCAAGAAAATTGCTCATACGCGGGCTAGTCTTGGAAAATAGTGATTAAGATTGCAACCCAATTACAACTTATTCAAATAAGGAAGAAGGAGAAGATAAAACTTCTTCTAGGGCATAAAGATTGGGAATGTGTAAAGTGTGATGTTCTCGTCGAATCAATTCACTTTTTTCCAATTTTGCCAACACTCGGGTGACAGTTTCCCGCGCGAGTCCACTTAAACTACTTAACTCTCGATGAGGAAGGTTCGGAATATCAATGCCTTCATTCATCGGTTTTCCTTGACCTTCTGCTAAGAACAGGAGAACATCAGCGACTCGGGAGACACTATCTGCTTCCCGCAATCTGAGTCGGCGGTTAACTTGGCGTAAGCGCTTTGCCATAAGTTGGGATAAGCGAATTCCGGCTAAGGGTTCCGCCTGCAAAATTTTCAGAAAATCTCCAGAAGGAATGCTACAAATTCGCGTTGGCGTTAGAGTAATGACATCAGTGGAACGAGGAACTTCGTCCATTGCTGACATTTCACCAAAGACTTCACCACTTCCTAAAATATTGAGAGTGACTTCTTTTCCATCTTTGTTATACGTCCGTATCTTGACCCATCCTTCAATAATGAAATAGACGGAACCTCCCCAGTCATGTTCAAGGAGAATCACCTGATTCGCTGGATGATTGCGAGAGACGATATGACAGACCATTTCCCGTAAAGTATCTTCGGGTAATCCCTCAAAGAACATACCGGGGGCGATTAACTGGTCTAATTCTGCTTTGACATTACGAGTTGCCGTTGGTTCTTCCATACTGACTATAGACATGACAAATCATTGGTGGTGTAAGTTTAGTATAGCTCTAACCTGTGATCAGGATGAAGCCAATCTTAACGTTTGTCAAGGATTAATCGTGTGACTATCACAAAGTCCCCCGAAATAATCCCTGCGGACGAATGAGAAGCATCACTACCATAATTGCTAGAGCTACTCCCAGTTTATACTGAGAACCCAAAAAAGGCACGCTTAACTCCTGCGCAATTCCAATGACGTATGCCCCTGTAATTGCCC
Source organism: uncultured Dactylococcopsis sp. (assembly GCA_964493825.1). Classification (GTDB taxonomy): domain Bacteria; phylum Cyanobacteriota; class Cyanobacteriia; order Cyanobacteriales; family Rubidibacteraceae; genus Halothece. The sequence goes on along the minus strand of CAZBPR010000022.1, from coordinate 1,906 downwards.
CATAAGGATTACCAATTCCGCCTAAAATTACGGAAGCGAAAATGGGTAAAATTAGGAACCAACCCATGTTTGGACGAACGGCTGTGATCAGTCCGTAATTAGCGCCACCAATTGCGGTTAAAACCCCAGCAATGACCCAAGTCCAAATGACGACTCTTTCCACATTAATGCCAGAAACCCGGGCTAAATCAATATTGTCAGCGACTGCTCGCATGGCTTTGCCAATTTTGCTGTTTTGGAGGAGAAAATGCAAAATAATAATCGCGAGTACAGATAAACCAATGGCAATAATGCGATAGTAGGCAATTTTTAATCCGAAAATATCTAAAGCCGGTAGGATGGGTAAGTCGTAAGATTGATTGCTTCCTCCCCAAATCAAGAGGATTGTACTGCGTAGAAAAAGGGCTAAACCAATCGAAATAATAATTAAAGTAGTGGGTTGAGCACGAATATTGCGCATGGGTTTCCACAAAAAAACTTCAGTGAGCAACATGATGCCAACCGTTCCTACAGAACCAGCAATCATAGATAGCCAGATATTTAAGCCAGCGATATTACTAATCCAAGTTAAATAGGCTCCAACTGTCATCAAATCACCTTGAGCAAAATTCGGTAAACGAAGAATGCCAAAAGTTAAGGTTAGTCCCACGGCAACAAGGGAAATAATGCTGCCCACGGCTAGCCCATTAATCAAAAGTTGTGCAGTATCCATATTGGCTTCAGTTAAGATAAAATTTGGTTATTATTGACAACTAGAATCTTTGGCATTGTCAAGATAGCTATTACCTGGGTGATTAACTTTTAATTTTTAATAATTTGATTATGAGTCATTCTAATCCTACTGCCAATTCCGAAGCAAAGGGAGATCAACCAGCGGCAACCCGTCTCCCGCCTTGGGGAAGCGTCACTGTCTTGGAAAAAGGAGAACGGTATTGTATTAACCGTATTGAAGTTAAACCCGGACATCATATTAGCACGCAACTCCACTATCACCGTAGTGAACATTGGGTCGTTGTCGCGGGAACAGCAAAAGTAATTAAAGATGGAGAAGAAATTACGCTGATTGCCAAACAATCTACCTATGTTCCAATGAATACTCCTCATCGGGTAGAAAACCCAGGGGTCATTCCTTTAATTATGATTGAAATTCAAAACGGGGAATATTTAGGAGAAGATGATATTGTTCGTTTTGGCGATGGGGAAGTTTAATTTAATGACAAGAAAAAGATTATGGCAAGGGGTGACCAAATTTATGTTTTAGAACCCTTTGTTAATTTGCAAGGGGTGTATGAACATCACGGGATTGATTGTGGTGATGGCAGTGTCATTCATTTGCGCAAGTATAATGAAACAATTACTCGCACTCCTTTTTTCGACTTTACGAAGAACCAAACCGTTTATATGAAACATTACCCTTTTTCTTTTGTTGCTGATGTGGTGGTCCGTCGTGCGGAGAGTCGCTTAGGAGAAAAAGGTCGTTATAATCTTTTGTTTAATAACTGTGAACACTTTGCCACCTGGTGTAAGATTGGTCATCCTCATAGCCAACAAGTGAAAGATTTTATTCCAATTTGGTCGCGAATGAAGGTGGAAAATCTTTCCCAACCTCTAGAAGAAGCGCTGGAAGAAAATCAAGACACGACAGCACAAGCACAATTATTCAATGATGCTTTGGCTGATATTAAAAAAGTTTGGGATCAAACTCAACCTCGCTATAACCAGACTTTAGCAGAGATGAAAGTGTGGCAAAGTGTTGCTTGGAAAGCACTGCAGGAAGGAAAAGAAGAAGTAGCCAAAGCAGCGATTAAGCGAAAACTTCGCTATCAAAAGCAAGCGGAAAAAGATCAAAAACAGTTGGAACAATTAGCCAAGATGACCGAAACGTTGTTGCAATCTCGTTTTTCTC
>CAZBPR010000021.1:15155-30777 GCA_964493825.1 uncultured Dactylococcopsis sp. | reverse complement strand
TTGATCATCTAAAACGTTACGTTAATTCAGCCGGTATGGACCAATGGTCAGAGTGGCTATCTTGTTAAAAAAGGTGTAATCTCTGACTATGCTAGCCCTTTGTTGATAGTTGTTTGCTAGTTTATCCAATTTTGATGAGATTTGCTGAGGGGAACTGAAGGATTAGCATTATATTGGTCTGCGACTTATTGTAAGGTTGGGAACAAGGTCGCGCGATCGCGGGTCAGAGATTACGCCTTCCTCAACCGCGGAATGCGGTGCCGCTTTCCAACTGGAATTCGATTCCAGTTGGGTCGGCACGGAAGGCGCCTGCTCTGAGCAACGGTCAGAGACAGCTTCAGTCGGAAGGATAGAAAAATTATGTGTGGAATTGTCGGTTATATTGGCACACAAAATGCCCCAGAGATTTTAATTTCTGGCTTAGAAAAGCTGGAATATCGGGGATATGACTCTGCAGGAATTGCCACCATCTTTGACGATGAGTTACATTGCATTCGCGCTAAAGGGAAACTCCATCATCTTCGTGCCAAAATTGAACAGACCTTTCAGGGAACCACGCCACAAGCATTACAAGTTGGCATTGGACACACCCGTTGGGCAACGCACGGTAAACCCGAAGAACATAATGCCCATCCTCATCTCGATATGGCAAGACGGGTAGCAGTCGTGCAAAATGGCATTATTGAAAATTATCGGGAACTGCGACAAGAGTTAAAAAGCAAAGGCCACGAATTTGTCTCTGATACAGATACGGAAGTCATTCCTCATTTGATTGCAGAATATTTAACTTTAACGCAAGGGGAAACTTCTCCTTTACTCGTCGCAGTCCAAAAAGCGGTGCAACAACTCAAAGGGGCTTACGCGATCGCGGTGATGTCTGCCGATTATCCAGATGAACTCGTGATTGCGCGAGAACAAGCGCCCCTAGTGATTGGCTTTGGACAAGGAGAATTTTTCTGTGCTTCCGATACCCCCGCTTTAATTGCTCACACGCGGGCGGTTTTGCCCCTAGACAATGGCGAAATTGCGAAATTAACCCCCTTAGGCGTAGAAATCTATAATTACAGCGGCGATCGCGTCAAGAAAGCCCCTCGGACTCTCGACTGGAATCCCATTGTCGTGGAAAAGCAGGGTTTCCGTCACTTCATGCTCAAAGAAATCTACGAGCAACCCGGCGTTGTTCGGACTTGTTTGGAAGCTTATCTCAACCAAGACTGGTATCCAGGGCAAAATACAGACAGTTCTCCGATTCACCTCAACCTTGCTGCTGCTCTCACTGACAATTTAGAGAATATCCAAATTCTTGCCTGCGGTACCAGTTGGCATGCCAGTTTAGTCGGAAAATATCTCTTAGAGCAACTGGTTGGCATTCCCACTACTGTTCAGTATGCCTCAGAATTTCGCTATGCACCCGCTCCCATTACTGCCAATACGCTGACTATCGGTGTTACCCAATCGGGAGAAACAGCCGATACCCTCGCCGCTTTAGACTTAGAAAAACGCCGTCGCCAAGACTTAGCAAGCAAATTTCAGCCCCATTTATTAGGGATCACCAACCGTCCTGAAAGTACACTGGGGCAAATGGTGGAGCAAGTGATTGATACTCATGCGGGAATTGAAATTGGGGTTGCTGCCACAAAAACCTTTACCGCCCAACTGATTGGCTTTTATTGTTTAGCCTTAGACTTAGCCCATCGTCGTCAAACCCTTTCCGAAGAACGCATCAAAGAAATCTTAGATAACTTATGTTATCTTCCCGCGCAAATTGAACTGATTTTAGAAAGTCAAGAACGGTATATTGAAGAACTCGCCCACGACTTTTTAGAAACCCAAGACTTTATCTTTGTCGGACGTGGCATTAACTTCCCCATTGCTTTAGAAGGGGCACTGAAACTCAAAGAAATCAGCTACATTCACGCTGAAGGCTATCCGGCTGGAGAAATGAAACATGGACCCATCGCCCTATTAGATAGCAAAGTTCCTGTTGTTTCGATTGCCATGCCTGGCAGTGTGTATGAGAAAGTCCTCTCGAATGCGCAAGAAGCGAAAGCTAGAGATGCCCGTTTAATTGGCGTCACGGTAATGAATGACCAAGAAGCAGCCGAAACCTTTGATGATCTATTACCGGTCCCTGATGTTGAGGAACTCATTTCCCCTCTAGTCACCGTGATTCCCTTACAACTCCTGTCCTATCATATTGCAGCCCGACGCGGTTTAGATGTTGATCAGCCTCGAAATCTTGCTAAATCAGTGACAGTTGAATAAATTGAAGCACTGCCTTGTTGCCTATGTCCACTTTTTCTGATGTTATTAACTCTACTCTCTCTTATCTAATTGCTACAGGCTGGTGTCGGCTGACCAATCATTTTCGCCCATCTCCTCCTCAAAAGCCAGATTACAGCGAGATTTACACTTCCAAAAAATACTCGGTTGAGTCTTATGGCCAATGCAGTCAAGGCTCTTACATTGAAGTTTACACACCGGCTAATCCTTATTTGGGAAGCAACGGGAAACCGAAAGCCGTTATTTACTTACATGGGTTTGCTTTAGGTGCATCAGAAATCTATCATGCTCACCTCGCGCATTTGGTGCAACAAGGTTACTATGTTTTTTATCCCAACTATCAGACCGGGTTCTGTTCTTTTCCGTCGAAACTATGGCAAACCGTTGGCGAATTAGTAGAAGAAGTCATTGGCGAGGGTCTGATTGATTCTCAAGAAAAGTGGTTGCAAGCGGCTCTGCAAAGTGTTAACAAGGCTTACGAAACAGTTGGCTTCACCAGTGAAACTGAGGTCGATACGTACCTCTATGGTCATTCTCTAGGAGGACTCTTTGCCCTCAGTTGGGCTTATTATGTTCAGCAGGAAAACTATCCTCATTATCTACGCCCCTTACAAGTTCTGGTTGCTGACCCAATTCCCAACACCGCCATTGCCAATTTCCCAGGGGCTTTAGGGGAATTATTAAACAAAATTACAGATGATGTCGATGTTCAAAAGACGGGTTGCGCTCTCACGATGCCCGTTGCGATTCTCCATGGGGATAGTGATTGGATAGTCCCAAAAGAAGAATGGCTTGAGCCGTTTACTTATATTGCCACAGCGCAGAAAAAGATGTTTCTTTCCTTTACTGACCAGCGCGGTTGTCCAGGAATCTATGCGAATCATGAACAAGCGACTGTTAATACCAGTTTCTTCCCCAACTGGCTCTCCCTAGCAGTATTAGATGGGGTGGGTGTAGAAGATAATTTAGATTGGCGTTACATCTGGTATGCTTTGGATCAAGTCATTCGCTTTGAGGTGCGAGCCGACCAGTTGGTATTTAACCTCGGTGACTGGTCGGATGGAGTTGCCGTTGAGAAAATTGATGTTTTCTTATCAGGGGCAAGCTCTAATTGAAGCGACGGTGATCCCAATTAATGGAAAAAATATAATAATTTGGCTTTTTCGCCAAGGGTGAAACCAATTTTTGGTCATAGATACTTTAAATAATTGCTAGCGTAGAGAGAGAATAGCGAGGGGGAGGGAGTGATGACTCGGATTTTTTTAGCGATCGCGGCAATCCTAGCTGGTACGTCAGTTGCAGGGGGAGCATTTGCGAGCCATGCCCTTAAAGATCAACTCAGTGCAAGGGCGCTCGCGATTTTTGAGACTGGAGTCAAATACCAGATGTATCATGCCCTAGCCTTACTAGCGGTAGCATTACTCTTGAACCGTGCTGAAGCATGGCAGATCCCACTTATTGCTGCCGGTTCTGCTTTTATCTTGGGGATCGCCATTTTTTCCGGTAGCTTGTACGCCTTAAGTTTTACAGGGATTAAATGGTTAGGCGCAATCACTCCCTTAGGAGGCGCAGCGTTTCTGATTGGTTGGGGTTGCTTAACCGTTGCCGCTTTTGGGTTTAAATAATTATTCATTGAAATCCAAGCTGTTACCTTGTTGATTTCTGAGTTCTTCGGGTAAATCAATAAATACGCGATCACTCTTCTCTAAACCTTCGAGAATTTGAGTTTGGTTATCAATCGTTAAACCTAAAGTAACCGGTTGAAACTCTGCTTTTTCTTCATCATTGACAATAATCACGCCCGTTTTTCCTTGACGCGTCACTACAGCCACAGTCGGAATCACTAGGGTGTTAGCCAGTTCTTGTCCTAGAAAAGTCACATCGACATTCATGCCGGATCGCAATTGGTTGAATCCAGATTCCAACTCAATCCTGACTTCAAAAGAGGTGACATTTTGCTCAACAACTGCTTCTGGGGCAATCAGCTTCACCTTACCCATAAAAACGTCCTTGGGAAAGGCATCAGCAATAATTTCCACCGATTGCCCTTTTTTTAATTGGGTAACATCCACTTCTGGCACTTTGGCTAGAATTTCTAATCCTTGAGCGAGGGCAATGATCGAAGTCGAAGTGGCAGCAGCTGTACTAGAAGCAGAGGTTGTGGGTGTAACGAAAGCGCCTTCTGTTGCATATTTTTGAGTCACAATTCCTGAAAAAGGCGCTTCAATCATGGAGTCTTGAAATTGAATTTTTGCTTCCTGAAACTGTGCTTGAGCAGCCCTGACAGACGCTTGTAAACGGTCAATCTCTTCTTGGCGGGGCCCCTGTTCCAACTGTTGCAGATTGAATTGCGCTTGGGACACTTCGGCTTCTAAACGCTGAATTTCCGGGCGGTTAGTCTTTTGCGCTTGTTGCAATCGTTGTCGGGCTTCGGCTAAGGCAGCTTGCGCACTGCGATATTCGTTACGCACTTCATCAAAGCGATCTTGCGCGATCGCGCCCTCTGCTAATAATCTTTCGTTACGATTGAGACGCTCTTGAGCGAGTTCAAACCGAGATTGGGCAGAGTCCACCTGAAATTGAATTTGGGCAATATTTTCTGGAATGCGCGCCTGGGCTTCGGCTAATCGTGCTTGCGCTTGTTCTAAACTGGCCCGGGCTTGTTCTATTTCTTCAGTGCGGGAACCGGCTTGGGCTTCAGCCAAACGTGCTTGCGCTTCTGCTAAGTTATTTTCAGCCCGATCCAATTGCGCTTGCAATTGATCATTTTCCATCACTGCAATGACTTCGCTTTTCTCTATGCGATCGCCCTGTTCCACATACAAACTTTCTAAGCGACCTGCTGTTTTTGGACTAATATTAACGCTTTGAATCGGTTGTACTGTGCCACTTGCTTCAATAGTGACCTGTAAATTTTGTTGTTTGACAGGAACTGTTAACTCTTGCAAATTATAATCTTGTTTATTGCGATTGAGCACATACACTGTCGTTCCCACAGTTAATGTACCAACAGCAACCACTCCCACTAGCCAGGATAGGGGACGCTCAACTTTACCAACTCCCGGTAATTGCATTGATTAAATCGACTGTCTATTATTTCAATTTATCTTGACTTTTTCAGCTTATCTTAAATGCCGATCTTCCAGAATCTGCCCCTTTGAGGAAATTTATCTCATAATGTTTGCTAAATTTTGATTGAACAGTTACTTAGAGAACGTAATGACAAATCCTCCTTGGCGCGAACGATTAAGATATGCCTTTGATAATATTCTTTCTCGAGGATCGATTGCTTTATTGGGTTGGTTAATTGTTATTGGTGCTGTTGTTGTCCTTAGCGTTTCTTTAATTACTTGGGAAGCCGGTTACGCATCTCAGCCTACCCTAGCTGATCAAATTTGGACATTTTTAGTGACGACTCTAATTTCTTGGGATCCGACGGAAGGTTTACCTTGGCCAACCCGAGTCAGTATGCTGATTTTAATTCTGTTCAATTTATTTACAGTCAGTATTATTATCGGGGTGATTGTTGCTGGAATTGAAGGGAAACTTTATCAATTACGTCGAGGACGTTCCCAAGTTTTAGAATCGGATCATATTGTTATTTTGGGCTGGTCCACTCAAGTTTTTCCAATTCTGTCAGAATTACTTTTAATTGATGATGATCGTGTTCCGGTCACGGTTGTTATTCTTGGGGATAAAGATAAGGTAGAAATGGAAGAAGAAGTTCGGACTCGCATCCGAAAAAATCGTCGGATTCGCGTGATTTGTCGTCAAGGGGTTGCCACTGATTTAATTGATTTAAGAATTACCAATTTAGATCGCGCTAAATCAATTATTATTCTGCCACCAGAACAGAATAATAATCCGGATACAAGTGTCATTAAAACTCTATTAGCCCTTTCTAATAATCCAGAACGACGCCTTGAACCGTATCGGATTGTTACGGAAATTCAAAATCCTAAAAACTTACAGATTGCAGAAACGGTGGGAAAAGATCGGGTTGAATTTGTTTTAACGGGAGACTTTATTGCCCGAATTATTGCTCAAATTTGTCGCCAACCGGGGTTATCTCGCGTGTATTTAGAACTCCTTTCTTTTGCAGGAAATGAAATTTATTTTGACCCAGTGACCACTTTAGCCGGTGAAACCTTTTCTGAAAGTATTTTTGCTTATGAAAATGCGATTGTCATTGGTTATTGTCCCCAAGAGGGTTATCCTTGCTTGAAACCTCCGCCGGATACCACTTTAAAAGAAGGAGATCAAATGATTTTGATCGCCGATAACTATCGTCATATTAAGTTTTGGGATAATCGAGAACGAATTAAGTTTGCAGAACAATCTTTAAGTTATAAAACAGTCGAAAAAAAAGCAGAGAAGTTCTTGATTTTAGGCTGGAATGAACAAGCAGAAACCATTATTCAAAAACTGGATGCTTATGTTTCTTTAGGATCGGTAGCAACTGTAATTGCTGATGAAAGCGCGATCGCGCAAGATACGAACCCAAAATTACAACGCTTAGAACATCTCAGTGTTCTCTTTCAAAATGGAGATATTACTGATCGCCAACTTTTGAATCGACTGCCTTTACAAGTGGTGGATCATATTATTCTTCTGGCTTATTCTGATGATTTAGATGCCGAAGAAGCTGACGGCATTACCTTAACCTCTCTCCTCCATTTACGACAAATTGCCAAAGAAGGGGGCTATCATTTTTCCATCACCAGCGAGATGATGGATAGTCGCAATCAACAATTAGCAACGATTGCACAAGTCGATGATTTCATCGTCAGTGATCGACTCACCAGTTTAATGATTTCCCAAATTGCAGAAAATCCTTTGTGCAGCGATGTCATTAACGAATTACTAGAACCGAATGGCTGTGAAATTTATCTCAAACCAATTTCTAATTATATTCAACTCCAAAAACCCGTTTCGTTTTACACTTTGATGAAAGCAGCGCAAAAAAAGCGAGAAATTGCCATTGGCTATCGCTGTTCTAATCAAGGAACCACAGAATTTCAAGGCTATGGCATTGTTTTAAATCCTCCAAAGTCAACACCGATTCAATTTAGTGAGCGCGATCGGTTAATTGTGATTGGTGAGGATTTTTAGAGCATTCTCAGTGAAGTGCCAATTGCTTCCGCACCTGCAAGCGTAGTGCTCTATCATCATATTTTTCTCCAAATCTCGCGATTGCGCTAGGAAAGCTTAGCTACAATAAAGATCGCGCTCTGAGGAAAATCGTCATTATGGAAACCCTAACCTTTGAGCTTCCTCAAAACACTGCCCTCCAAGTTTCTCGTGCTGATTTTGCCGCAATCGCAGCCGTTAACCGCGACCTCCAACTGGAACGAACAGCAGACGGAACTTTAATTGTGAATCCTCCCACTGGAAGTGAATCTGGCAAACGTAATCTTAGTATCGGTGCCCAACTCTGGATTTGGGCGGAAGCCAACGAAATATTGGGAGTTGCCTTTGATTCTTCCGCAGGCTTTGAGTTACCCAATGGGGCAATTTGTGCACCTGATGCGTCTTGGGTAAGGCGCGATCGCTGGGAGGCTCTTTCGCAAGAAGAGAAGGAAGGATTTGCCCCCCTGTGTCCCGATTTCGTGATTGAATTGCGCTCGAAGCGCGATCGTCTCGCGACGTTACAGGAAAAGATGCACGAATATCTAGCCAATGGCGCACGACTCGGCTGGCTCATCGATCCTCAAAATCAGCGAGTGGAAATTTACCGCAGTGACAGAGAGCTTGAAGTTTTGAAGCAACCCGATCAATTATCTGGTGAAGATATCCTTCCCGATTTTACTTTGGACTTGCATCGTATCTGGTAGCGCTTCACCACTACACAAGTAGCATCAGACTAAGCAACAAGGGTCTAGATTGATTTGTGTAGGCACGTTTCATCGCACTCTCTACTGCTTTGACCTTTTATTCATGAATAACGACAGGAATTCCCATCGGAGTCCATTCATAAATCTCTTCTGCAGCCTCAAGGGGCAGATTAATACAACCGTGACTCACCCGAGTTCCAAATTGATTATGCCAATATGCGCCATGAATTGCATATCCTCGATGATAGTACATCACATGAGGAACATTCGGAACATCATAGTCAGCGCCCCGCATTCTGTCTTGACGCAGTTTGCGTTGGATACTAAAGATTCCACTGTGAGTAGGAGTGGCTATTTTCCCAGTAGAAACAATAGTTTGGTAGTGACTTGTTGCTCCCTGCCAAGCTGTTAACTGTTGTTCAGAGAGATCGATTTCCAGCCAACGTTGTTCTGATTTTTTGAGACTTTCGAGTTTTTGGGCAAGCCGAGTCGATGTTTCTGCTAGCACTGCTGTCGGCATCACCATTGCCATGACAGTAATGCCCATAATAATTCCCACTAATGAGGGGATGAAACGAGCAAGCCACAACGGGTCAACTTTTTTGTCATAACTGCTCACCTCTAATCATGTCTTGGAAATAATTTTTTGACTTTGCTAAAAAATTATTGTTATTAATCACTCTATTTCTATTTTAAAATTTCACGAAAGAATGTCGATGAAGACACTGCTGAGTAGAGCTGAACACAATTGATTGCCAGCTTGATAAAAGTTGTAGCGATCCCAATCGTGCAAGGTTAAGGGATCAAGAGTAATGAAACTCTCTTTCCCTTTTTAACGAGTAGGGATCAAAATGAGTGAATCAGGTCAAGTCTCTAAATTTCTGAGGAAGAAGCTGTTCCTTCTAACTGATCAAACCGTTTACCAATCGATTCTGGGAATACAGTTCCCACTCGCGACAAAATAACTGCACCAAAGCCAAAGAGGGTAACCATTAAGACAATTAATCCGCCGGCAATGGGAATGAAGCTAATAATCCCTAAAATGAGCATACCGAGGAGGAAGGGTTTAATTTTAGCGTCTTGGCGACCAAGGGGAGTTTGTTGTCCCACCCATAAACCGGTGGTGACACAACCGAGTAACCCTGTTACAGCGATGGCTAAATTAATGATGGGAATGAGTAAAAAGCCCAAGACACTCCCTGCAATAAGCCCTGTTAAGAGAGTAACAGCAATGATCGCGCCCAATCCCCACATGGCACTCTTAAAGGGATGTTGGCTCATCGTTGCGGAAATCGTGCGCAGATGTCCGGGGAGTAACAGCAGTAAGAAAATACCAAAAGCAACAATGACAAGAATAGAGATGACATTGAAGATGACGCTACTGAGATAAACCGTACCAAAGAGTCCCAGTCGGTTGACTAGTCCACTTGCTGCACTGGCAATTTCAACTTCATCGCCACTGATGGTTGCTCCTTCAGATTTTACAATTTCTCCCGCGATCGCGACAGCATTCCCGTCAACTTGAGCATTAGATTTGAGAATGACATCTCCCCCGATGGCGACTGCATCTCTGGTGACTCGTCCCCCTTCTAAAATGGTCACGGACCCGCCAATGGCAACTGCATCTGTAAACACTTGATTTTCAGCAACTGCAACATCGGTCCCAATTCTCACGACATCTTTCGTTTCATCATTATCAGCAGCCGCTACTCCGAAACCGAGAATCAAAAGGGTGGAAAGCAAGGCGAGGATCATTAGTTTAATTGGCTTCCAATTCATGGGCTTGTCTCCTTGTTAATTTGTTAGAAACTCCATAGAATAACGAAAAAACTTTTACTTTACTAAAGCTTGTAGCCAATGTGGCGTAACAGACTCTGGCGCGCTTTGATATCCTCAGCGGTTTCTCTACCTTTGAGGGAAAAGCCATCGACCACTCCAACAATGCCTCGTCCTTGTTCTGTTTCAGCAATCAGTACTTCCACAGGATTAGCTGTGGCACAGTAAATATGACAAACTTCTGGACATTGCTTGAGGGCGTTTAAAAAGTTGAGCGGATATGCCTCTTGAAGGACAATGACGAAGCTGTGTCCTGCTGAAATTGCCTCACCATTTTTCGCCGCGATCGCGCTCAGGGTCTCATCATTTCCGGCTAACCGCAGCAAGCAGTCTCCTGAGGCTTCACAAAAGGCTAAAGCAAATTTCACCTGAGAGGAACCGCCCACCATAATTTCGTACAAATCCTCCACGGTTTTAATGAAGTGAGCTTGACCGATAATAATATTTGCTCCTTCCGGAATTTCCATCTTGACAGACTTCAGTTCGATTGCCATTGGTTTGACCTATGCTTAAAAATCATTGCCAGGGTAAGGTTTGAATTCATGAGATGCCTCAAATCAACCTCATTAATCGGGTTATTGATGCTCATGATGCTCTCGCAAGCGTTTTCTCGAAATTCGAGGAAGTCTTGCTTTAGCTCGTAATTCTGAGAGACTTTTCTTTGATAAAACCCTCGATTTGAATTGAACTCTACTACTCTATTAATTTATTTTTCGTGACACTTTTATGAGTGCCATCTATACTGATCTAATTTATAGTTTAATCGCTGATAATTTTTCTGAAAATGAAGGTTAACAATTAGAATCAAATTGTAATAACTCAGTAAAATAATATAGTCAAAATAATAATAATAATAAATGTCACTTATTTAAACTGACTAAAATCATAAACTGAGAAAAAATCTTTTGAATTCAACTTTTTTTGACAAAATAAAATGAAATTAATCACACTAATTGCTGGGGATCAAAAATACCCCTCTCATGTTGAGTGCTAAAAACTGAACGGTGTCCTGACTCAACGAAAAGTATTGTCCCACAGCTCTAGAGAGATATGAAACCTGCTCATATTAACAGGTAGAGCACATCCAGAAAAACCCTTCACTCCCTTTTGACTAACTCAACATAAAACACTAACTAACTTAGCACTGAAATTGTTTAATGTTGAACTACTAAAACGTGACAGGGGGCATGGTGAACAACATAATTACTGACACTTCCTAACAGAATTTCACTAAATCCTCTGCGTCCCCGTCGACCAATGACAATTAAGTCAACTTCATACTGCTTTGCTTGTTCACAAATCAATTTTCCGGGTTCGCCAATCCGATATTCATAATCAGCTTCTACCCCTTCATCATTGGCTAATTCTTGTAAAGAACGTAACCAAGCATTCAATTCTTCGGTTGTTTCTTCCACTAGGCGATCTGAGAACGCTAAGGTTTCTCCTTGGTAAAGACCAACATAAGGGGTAACATTACTACCGACTAAAACATCTTGTCGCATCGGTAAATGGTTCAAGCCATGAAAGATATACAGATGACTATTGTCTTTTTTCGCTAAGGCAATAGCCTGCGCCAGAACTTCTGAATGTTTTGCTTCCGGTTTTTCTTCTGCGCGAGGTTCTACAGCCACTAAAATTTTATCGTAATTTGCCTTTACTGGATTGCTTTGAGTATTCATAATTTAAACCACCCATCGCTTAAACATATAGCTCAGGACAATATGTTTTTAATTGATCCCTTCTTCTCTATAATGACATATTGATTTAATCAAAATAGAATTAAGTAATACTTCTTATGATCATTGAGCTATTTTTAAGGCGTACAAGCCATCAGTTTGTTATTACTTTCGCAAAAGAACATCAACAGAAAGATCAATGCTTAAGTTAAGATCTGGCTAAAAAGCATTTAAGTAAAATTAAGATTTTAAATTCAGCTTATAAATTAAATTATGTTAAGAGTTTGGTAAATTCTTCTGAAAAAAAACTATGGTTTTAAATACGCATTTTCTTGACATGATTAGCAATAGCGATCCAAAACGTGTTAAGTCGTGATTCTATCTTGTTTACGCTGTTGCTTAATCCATGGCCTGTTAATTTCTCGTCGCTAGCAAAACTGAGGCTAAAGCATGAATACTCAGTGCATGATCCCGGTTTATAAAACTGTTCAAAACTACCAAGCCTATCGTATTAGTCCTGAAGATAATAACCGCTTAGCCATTATTTTTGATCCGGCTAGTGCTGATACCTCTTTAACCTTTTGTGTAGAAATTTTTGAACCGGGCGGGAAGACTCCGCTGCATCATCATCAAATTGGTGTGGAGATGTTTTTTATTTTGAAGGGAGAAGGGACAGCCGTTTGTGATGGTAAACTCGTTTCCATCAAAAGCGGAGATAGTATTTTAGTACCACCAACAGGGCAACATGAAATCCGCAATACTGGATCAGGGCGACTTTATGCCCTTTGTTTTATGGTGCCTAATGAAGATTTTGCTGAGTTAATTCGCAGTGGTACGCCAGTCGGATTAGATGAAGAAGATTTACAGGTGTTAGGGCGTAATGATGCGATGGTTTTATGCTAGTGCTTACTTTGATTCCTGAGAGTGCTGAGAAAGGGGAGATTGAGTCAGTTGCCTTTCAGCTAGCGCGATCGCGCTGACAACTCCTAACATTGTGAGTCCTGCCCCGAAAAGCCCCCAAATGTGAAGACTAATTGCACTGAACAGAGTGAGTGTCAGATACATGAGTGCGACTTGTGAATGCGACCAGCCCTGTTGTTGCAAGCGTTGATAAATATGGCTGCGGTGGGCTTGCAAGATATTTTCACCGCGACGGAGACGCTGGATTAGGGTGTAAATGGCATCACCAACTAAAGGGAGAATTACAGCAAGGGCTGACCCGCTTTGAACAGGAGAAAGATCAGGAAGGAGTAGCGCGATCGCGCTCATTGCCCCAATGACCGTACTTCCTGCATCCCCCATAAAAATTTTTGCTGGTGACCAATTCCAGACCAAAAAGCCTAGTAAAGCAGCAACAAATAGCCATAAAAAAGGTTCATGACAGTAAAGCGCAAAAAAGCTCATTTGGATAATACTGACTCCTGCTACTAAGCCGTCTAGCCCATCCATAAAGTTATAGAAGTTAATGAAGGCGGTAAAACCCAGCACGGTGAGGAGAAAAGCAAGAATCGACCCCAAATCTCCCCAAGCCATCAGCCAAGGTTGGGGAAAAGGTTGAAACGCAATGACAGCAACAGTTGCAGTTATAATCTGAACCCAAAAACGAATGCTGACTTTTACCCCTTGTTGATCATCAATCACACCAATAATCGTCAGAGGCATTAAGCTGAGTCCAAGCCAGAACCCCTGTTGAGGCGTGATCCCTAAAAGAAATTCAGGACGCTGTAAGCAAAAAGAGAGAATCAGCGCGATCGCGCCACTGCTAAAAAAGGCGATAATAAAACCTATTCCGCCTCCTCTCGGTGTCGGTTGCGTGTGGGAACTGCGATGATTCGGTATATCTAAAAGTATTGCCCGAAATCGCGCTTTTAGTAGAAAAACAGTAGCGAGACTCAGCAGAAAACTGAGGAGAGAAAGACAAAGTAAGATCATTAATGGTGTTGGAAACATGAAAAACTAGTTGATCAATAGCTAATCAAATCACTGCTGCAAATACCAAGCTACTGTTTCTTGCAAGCCTTGTTTTAAGGAAAAAGGAGGCGTCCAAGCCAGCATCGTCCTGATTTTTGTACTATCTAATTCTAAAGATCCCAGTAACCGGTGGACGGTTTCTTCATTTCCCGACAATTTTCCCGATAATTTTAATACCGGTGTCGGAATTGGCATTAAAACGGGAGATTTCCCCATAGTTTGGGCAATTTCAGTCATCAAAGTCGGTGTGGATACCGCTTCACTATCACTGACTAAAAAGGTCTGATTTCTCGCTTGCGGGTGAAAGAGACAAGTGGTGATTGCATCCACTAAATTTCCGACATAAAGGAAACTCCGACGATTCTTAACCGCACCAAAAGGTAGAGGAATTCCAGTATGAACCAATTTCAGTAAACGCGCCATATTCCCCGGATTGTTTGCGCCATAGATCAGAGGAGGACGTAAAATTGTCCATGTGAGAGAACTTTCCGCACACAGTTGCTGCACCGCTTGTTCCGCTTTTAATTTACTCCGTCCATAGGGCGTATTCGGTTCACAAGGCGAAGATTCCGTTAAAATCTGATTGCTTGTCGTTGCCATGGCACCGATAGAACTGATAAAAATAAAATGTTTGACGCCTTGCGCGATCGCGCATTGGACTAAGTTCGCCGTTGCTGCAGTATTCGTCTGATAAAATGCTTCTTCGGGATTGGCAACCGTATCTTGGAGAATATGCGCCCGTGCTGCTAAATGAATGACATAATCAATACCTGCGAGGGCTTCACTCCAATCCGTCTTTTCATCTATCTCTCCGATTGGAATCGTTGTAACAGTTTCAGGGAAGTTTGGTGTCTTTTGGCGAGTTGTAACTGTCAAAGAAAAGTTGTGCTTTTCGAGAGTGGGAAGTAAATGAGAACCGACAAAACCTGTTGCGCCAGTTACTAAAATAGATTGCATTTAAATAATCCGTAAACCGTGTTTTTGAAAAAAATAGAAAGCAGATTGAATCGTGATCAACATTAAGCGAAACGACTTATACGATCCTTTTGCCCAATGATGATAAATATGAACATAAGGATAGAAAACGGCTCGATACTTTTGCGACATTCTCAGGGTAATATCGGCATCTTCTAGATACATAAAAATATTCTCGTCAAAATAACCAATTTCATCCAAGTATTTTTTCCGAAAGAGCATAAAACAACCGGATAGATAAGGCACATCCATCACGCGATTATATCCCGTTTCTCTCATTTCATACCAATCTAACCGTTTTTTCAGCAATCCTTGAAAGGGCTTGGGAATAAATCGTCTCGCAAAAAGAACGAATAAACTTGGATAACGTTTACAGAGATATTGTAATTCTCCACTAGGGAAAAATATTTTTGGACTAATTAAACCGACTGCTTTTTGATTTTCTAAATAGTTAATCAATTCTTGGATAACATTCGCCTCAAAAAAAACATCAGGATTAAGAATAATATGATAATCAGATTTTTCTATTTGCCTTAAAGCCAGATTATGAGCAGCACCAAAACCAATATTATTTCCTTGATTATAGTAATAATTAACCCAGCTATAGCAAGCAAAAAAATCCTCTAAAGCGGGAGTAGGTGAATTATCAACGACCCATAATTTAATATCAACTTGTTCTGATTCGATTAAAGAAGACATGAGAGAGTGTAGAATTTCTGGGTCATTTTTATAAGTGACAAGAGAAGCGGTGATTTCCATGGCTTGAGCGGAAATTGAATTAGTTTGTGACATCCTCCCGATGCTGACCTTCGGTACAGCGGGGGGCTTCCCCGTGATCAGCTAAATCGTCGTTTTAGTAAATTTTTCACGAGAACGAGTCTCCATTTAATCATTTGTAGGAGTCCCGCTTGATCAGAAATTCCTCGTCCGGTGTTATGGCTATGAATTCGATATTGAATGAGCGGTTCTTCTAAATAAACTGTTTGACCATAAAGACTATTGATTAAGCCAATCCAAGAGTCGTGCATGGGAAGATCCTCAGGAAAG
>CAZBPR010000021.1:0-15145 GCA_964493825.1 uncultured Dactylococcopsis sp. | reverse complement strand
GGCAAAACTTTTGTTAGTAGTTCTTTCCGAAACGCAAGTGTGCAACCATGGTATTTATTTTTTAATAAATTCGGGAGTAGCTTTGCTGTGAATTGACCGCGAAGCTTAAAGAAAGAAGGGGCAATAACTTTGCCTTGCTCATTTATTAATTGTGCATCACTCGTAACTAAAGTGATGTGCGGATTATCTTTAAAAACTTGCAGGATTTTATTAACTTTATTTGGTAGCCAGATATCATCTTGATCACTCAAAAAAATTAAGTCTCCTTGAGTCTGCTTGAGAACCGTTTCAAAAGATGCAATGACACCTTGATTTTTAAAGTTTTGAATCACTTTGATCCGAGCATCTTGTAGATTATCAATAATTGCTAAGCTAGCATCAATCGACGCATCGTCAATAATAATTATTTCATCTTGCACTCGCAGTTGAGATAAAATTGATTGCAATTGCTGTTGTAGGTATTTTTCACCATTAAAAACAGCCATACAAACTGAAATTTTTATCAATGCTTTAGTCATCAATACTCTATTTTTTATACACTTGATACAATTGAGCTTTAACTATAAAAACTAACTGAAATATCAGGTTTTGAAAGCCATCTAGATGTTTAGATCGCACGCAATTCGTTTCATTAACACATAAATTATATAATTTTCTGTTTTGACTCAAACCGTCTTTACGACATTGAGCAATGATGGTATCAAGGGGAAAATAATTCCAACGCTGGAGATAAGCCATTAAATTCAGTTCATAGTCAGCAATTAATTTCAAAGATGTATCATAATTCCAATCTTCAAATAAACTTCTATGATAAAAGCATGACTGATGATGAACGGTATTATGAAGGATAGTTTTCAAGCCTAAAGCAGAGCAAACAATTTCTCCAGTATCATAAATAATTTTCCCAAATATCAGGGCATAAGTTGATCCTTGTATTTGACTAATGACTTCTGTAATAACATTGTTTTGATACAGACAATCATCAGCACCTAAGAAGAGTAAATATTCTCCTTGTGCGAGTTTCACGCCTTTATTTATTGCCTCATAAATCCCAGTATCTTTTTCACTGAGCCAATCATTAATAACCGAATTATATTGCTGTAAAATACTTAAAGTACCATCAGTACTGCCACCATCAATAATGATATATTCTACATTGTGATAACTCTGCTCAATCACACTGAGAATAGTTTTTTCTAAATACTTTTCACCATTAAAAACAACCGTGATGATGCTAATGAGTGGTTCGTTGGGAAAGTGACCTTTCAAGTAACCTTGGCTTCGCAACCCTCCTTGCTGTAAGCCTGTCGGAGGCTTTTCTCTCACTGGCTGCTGTGTGAGTTGGCGAGTGGTACTAAATCTTGAATCAAGGTCAAAATACGAGTTAGGATTGCTCACTCAATTGTCCTCACTGATTAGACGATCGCGCAATAACTTGCTGATAAACTTCTAGATATTGTTTCACAATGACTGGCGCAGACCAAAGTTGAACCGCGCGATCGCGTGCCTGCTTTGATAACTCTTCATAACGCTCTTGATCCGCTAATACCCACTGTATCCCTTGTGCCAAATCATCAGTGTCAAATGGCGTCGCTAAATACCCTGTTTCGCCATGTCCCACCACAGATGGTAATCCCCCCGTTTTGAACGCAACTACCGGACAACCGCAACTTTGTGCTTCTGTTCCTGCTTGAGGAAGATTATCTTGACGAGAAGGAACAACCGTTACATCTGCTGCGCTATAGAGTAAGGCGAGTGTGGTTTCATCAGATAAATGTCCTAGCCAGTAAAGCGGAAGCCCTAATTGAGGCGGATCTTTAGGTTCAGATTCTCCAAAAACGACTCCTGCGAAATTAGCAATGTTTGAACTGAGTTTCGCTAGTGCTAGTTGCAGTAAATCCCAACCTTTGCGTGGATATTGTCCCCCTTTCATTGCCCCAAATAAGACCAACTGCTGCTTTTGCGGTAAGCCTAAGATTTGACGTGCCATCATTTTATCCCAGGGACGAAACCGTTCTGTATCTAAAACATTCGGAATCACTGAAATTGACCAATTGCCCATCAGATAACTGTCTTTTACACAATCCGCTAACCACTGACTCGGCGTTACAATGTGAATCCGCTGTTTCCACGCGCGACGTTTCCGGTTCCAAACCCAGCGATCAAGATCTAATCCTCGATGACCCACCGGACGATTCTGAGAAGTATAACCCACTCGCCAACGCGCCTCAGCCGTATCTCCGGTGTAATGTTCCGCACCAGCAAAAGCCCACATATCATGGAGAGTCCAAACCAAAGGCTTTCTGAGTCGTCCAATCTCTTCTACAGACAAAAACTCATCGCAAATCCAATGGAGATGCAGGAGATCAGCATCGCTTGCATTCAGTTTTTGCGTGAGGCGAGAGGGAAAAAGTGCTGGCGAATGAAGTCCTAGCTGAGGAGACTGTTGCAGACGCATCAAATAGATTCCCAAACGAGGTTTGAGGAAGTTGACGGCTTTTTGAAACTTATGACTGGGTCCATCAACCGTTGATAAATCTCCATGTTTCACTGCAACTTGCATTCGGCTAGGAATTCCTGCTTTGCAGTAAGCTTGATGTAAACGATTAGTTGCGCGTGCGGCACCGCCAAAGCAGTCATAAGTGGAAAGATGGCAAACTTTCATCGAATTTTTTTCCCCTGAGAGTGCTGCCAAAATTGACGGAGGAAACGCCATCCCCATCTGAGGAAGGTAATTTTTCGCAGTTGCGCTTGAATTTCATTCCCCCACCCCACTTGAAAATGCTTCCGATCTGTCCAGCGATCTTGTGCATAATCTCGAACCATTGTTGAAGGATGGGAAAGAGGAAAACTCAAAGGTTCTTGATTTAACTTGGATAATTGGCTACCAATGATTTTGGTATTGGTTGCTTCTGGATCAAAACCAATATTTTTCACCAGGTTACGCCTCGGTTTAATCGTCAGTCCATTTTGCGACCAACAAGCCAATGTCCAACGAAAAGCCCAAGTATCAATTTTTCCAATGTAGGCTTGATCAAAACAGCGCGTCCAATAACGTTGAAATAGACGATCGCCGTCGCCAACCGTTAATAACCAATCCGTGTCTCGTAGTTTTGGCCAGCGAGTCATCTCGTAATCATAATATTGCCATGCCCGTCGCCAGGTTGCCCAACCCCAGCAGTGGTTATGACGACTGAAGAAGTAGCTAGTCGTGAGGGGTTGACTTTGATTATGAAAATGATAGCCAGTAATGACCATAATACGCTGATCATGACGATAGCGAGTGAGTAATTCTTGGGCGTAAGGAAAGAAAGTCGCCTCCGGGACACAATCATCTTCTAAGATAATTCCTTCTGCTTCATGTTCAAAAAACCAGTCAATGGCAGTACTGACAGCAACCCCACAGCCTAAATTTTGCTCTCGAAATAAGGTTTTTACTTCACAGTTCCAATCAATCCCATTGAGAACCGCCTCTCGCACCACTTGCACTTGTTTCAATTCTTCCGCATTTCGTGCCCCATCGGCTGCAATATAGAAACGAGGCGGTTGCGCCTGACGAATGGTCTCTAGAACCTCCTGCATCGTTTCGAGACGATTAAAAATAAGAAAGAGAACCGGTGTTGTTAGCAGAGTCGGCTTCATAACAAAATTATTGAGCTTCCGTGATCACTCTTGCCATCCGAGAAAAGTCTGGATTGCGATCGCGCAATTCCTCATAAGTTCCATGATCCACCACTTGACCCTGTTCCATAAAATACAAGCAATCACAGTTCTTCACCGTCGTTAACCGATGAGCAATCATAATCAACGTTTTTTCGCCACTCAGTTGCTCAACCGCTGCCATAATGCCTGCTTCTGTTTCATTATCTAACGCTGCTGTTGCTTCGTCCATCACCAATACTTGGGGATGATGATACAACGCGCGGGCAATGCCTACTCGCTGACGTTGTCCACCGGAAAGGCGCACTCCCCTCTCCCCGACTATCGTATCTAAGCCCTCTGGTAACCCTGCTACCCATGTTTCCAATTGCGCCGATTTGACTGCTGACCACACTTGTGACTCAGAAATTTCAGCTTCAGGAATACCAAAAGCAATATTCCCCCGTAATGTGTCATCGCAGAGATAAATACTTTGGGGAATATAACCAATTTGCTGTTGCCATTGTCGTAACCCTTGTTGAAGATCGATACCATCGACTAAAACCCTTCCTGCTGTCGGCGTTAATAACCCTAAAATGACATCGACTAGCGTTGTTTTTCCCGCACCCGAACTACCGACGAATCCCACAGACGTTCCTTGAGGAATCGTCATTGAAATCTCCGTTAGGACCGCTGCTTTCGAGTGAGGATAAGTATAAGAAACCTTTTCCAAAGTCAGCTGATTGTTGAGTTCAGGAATAACAATTGTTTCTCCCAATAATAAGGTTTTTTCTTGTTCTAATTCACGAAATTCATTGGCAATTACATCTAACGCATGACGACTAAAATTCATTTGATTTAAGCCATTGAGAACTCGATTGAGTGCTGACATTAAGCGAAAAGCCGCCGCAGCAAATAATGATAGTGTGGGTAAAACTGCTGTAATCGATGCCCCTTGCCAAACCATAATCATCACAATTCCCAATAAACCCAAAATCGCTAAGGTTTCAAAATACAGTCTCGGCAATTGTTGTAGGGTCTCTAACAACTGTAGGGATTGCACAAACTGTTTTCGATGCCAATGATGGCGTTTTAAAAAAAAGTTTTCTCGCCCCAATAGTTTCGTTTCTTTTACTCCGCCTAAGCCTTGATTAATTTCTTGAATGACTTGACCAAAGTGCATTTGTCGGTTTTTCCCTGCTTGAGAAAGTTGCGCCTGAAAGAGACGATAAAAAATGAGTCCTGCACTCCCCAAAAAAATTGCCAAAACGAGGGAAGGAATCGGTTTTAAGACAACTAATAAAATCACTAATCCCGTCAGAACTGTCAGTTCCGTAATGAAGATAATAAAGGGGACTAATACACCAATAAAAAGACGGTTGACTTCTTCTGTTAAATTCCGAATTAAGACCGCTGTGTTCCGCTGTAAATGAAAAGTATAAGGGGCACAGAGGTATCCTTGAAAAAGTTGATTAGCCAGTTTATTTTGCTTCCTAAACACAAAACGATATTGCAGATAATACATTCCCGCAATATAGGTATTTTTAATAATATAAATCCCGATATAGATGAAGCAAAGGATCAGGAGGAATTGGTTTGAGGAAGGTAAACCTAGTTCCTGATTAAGTGCATTCAAAATCGGCTGTTCTTGAATTAAATTAGGCTGACTAATCAAAGAAATGAAAGGAACGACAAAACCAACCCCTAACATTTCTAAAAGACTTCCCACTAAGAGGAGAAAGAATAACCCGACGACTTGTAGTTTTTCGGCGCGATCGAGCAGGTAAGATAATTCTTTAAAGATATCCAGCATGAATTAAGTGATTCGAGACCTCGCTTTGAGAATAGAGCTGTTGGGTATCTGTTTAATCCTGACGTTGCAGGGGAAGCGCTTGCTGTAGCTGAATTAACTCATCTCGATGGGCTTTGACGGTAATGAAACTTTGCGTACTTTCTTGACCTTCAGGGGTTTCCAGTTTGACTGAGACCTGTTCCAAGCGCCCTGCTTTCTGCCAATAAAAAATACCGGCTAAAGGCGTCAGTAGGGTAAGGAAAAAGAAGGCGCTGCGATAGCTCAATTCATTAAAGTAAAGAAACAGGACCAAACTAATACAGAGTAAACCTGAACCGGCTAAAATCGACAAAAAGATGGCGAGAAACCAACTTGGTTGCACAAAACCTTCTAGCGTCACCTGTTCTTGATCTGGATCAAAAGATTTCACTTGGTACGCCCGTTGGAAAAAATACGCTTTTACTTTTGGCAGTAACTCTGTTTCTGGAAGATCGGCAGCAAATTGGACTTCTGTGGTGCGATCCTTAACTGAAGCCCGAATAAAGAAAAATAGACCAATTAAAAGTAAGATTGTTAAAAATAAGGTTGAAGATAAAACAGGAGTATTAATCACGTTTTAGAGAAAAATAGGGACTCGAAGCTAATATATCAATTTTGAGCACATTTGTGGCTGTTATAAGTCCGCCATAGTTCAGCGAGTTCCTCCGCTTGCTGCTGATTTTCTGGTAGAATTTTGTACATTTTACGAGGACGACCGCGTCCTTTCAGCTTCCGCCAGTACCCTTTGATGGTTCCAGATTCCTCCAAAAATTTCAAAGCACTATAAAGGACCGTATCAGAAAGTCGGTAATGAGGGTGGTTTTCCATGAGGTGTTCAATTAACTCCGTACCATAGGATTCTCTTTGTAACAAAATATCAAGAATATAACACACGGCAAGTTCTCGATTGAGGTACGTTGGAGGGGGATTATTGAAAAATTGATAGATGTCTTCAAATTTCATGGGCTTGACCGCATAAGCTCGTGATTAAGGAAGTAAATTTAGGTCAATAAGGAAGTAGGGGGAAATTATCAATTAAACTACTAACAAAGTAAGGTAATTCGCGATAATTGTCCATTAAATTATTTTTCTTTATTTATAAAAAATACCCTTTCTTAAAGTGGGAAAAATCATCCCGAAATCTTTATTCATCTTCCTCGAAAGCAAACTCTAAGCAGTTCTTCCCTCGACAATAAACAGGACTCATCTAAAATAAGGGCATAGCGTCGTATCTGAAGCAGTAAAAGATTGATGGATAATAAGCCAGAAGTAAGCTCTTCTTTGCCCCTTGCCGTGAAACGCGCCTCTTCTTCTCTGAAAGTTGGCGGGAATTTTGGGTTATGGGTACAACTGGTTCTCGGTGTCGTCTCTGCAGTGACGCTGTTGGTCGCTTCTCCCAATTTAGGGGGTCAAAATTCGACTCAAGCTACTGCTGTGGGGGTATTTTTCGCCCTCGGTGGCATTATTGCCCTTGGGGTTAGTATCTATTTCTGTTTTCGTTACACTCGAATTTCCCGGCGGTTAGCAACCGCCGATAGCGGATCGCGCCCCAGTCGAGCGGTCATTTTACGTCAACTCCGCATTGGCTTAATTGTGAATTTAGTGGGGTTGCTACTGACGATTTTAGGGGCGCAAGCCATTGTTGGCATTGTTTTGGTGAAGTCGTTAACGCAACCGCAATTAGTGATTGGGGCAAAGCCTCAAGAATTTGTGAATTCTATTGATTTGCTAATTATTCAAGCAAATGTTAATATTATTGCCGCTCATTTTGCTGGCATTCTTTCTTCTCTGTGGCTCACAGAAAGACTGAATAAATAATTAATTTGTTGTTTGTTGTTCGTTTGAGTAACGAATGACTAATTACCAATGACTAATGACTGAAGGAGGTTATGTGCTAGAGCTAAAACGGATTCGTCAGGAACCAGAAGTTGTCCAAGAATTATTAAATCGCCGGAGTTCTGAATATCAAATTCAAGAAATTTTGGATTTAAGTGAGCAGCAGCGTCGTTTAGAAGGAGCGCGATCGCGCTTGCAAGCTCGCAGTAACGAAATTAGTAAGGAAATTGGTCAAAAAATTAAATCTGGACTGGCTCCCGATAGCGAAGAAATCCAAACAATTAAAGCAGAAAGCAATAAAATTAAACAGGAACTGAACGAACTCGAACCGCAAGAAAAAGAGCTAAAAACTAAGATTAAAACTCTCCTCTTTTCTTTACCCAATGTCCCGAGTGAAACGGTTCCCGTTGGCAAAGATGAAACCGAAAATGTGGAAGTCCGGCGTTGGGGCGATGAATATTTACCCGCCAATTCCAAAGCAATTTTACCCCATTGGGAAATTGGAGAAAAACTTGGCATTTTAGAGTTTACTCGCGCTGTCAAAGTTGCGCAAAGCCGCTTTGTGAATCTAATTGGCATGGGAGCAGCCTTAGAAAGAGCCTTAATTAGTTTCATGCTGGATCAACAAATTCAAGCGGGTTATTTAGAAGTTATGCCACCGGTTTTAATTAATAGCCAATCTCTGACTGGAACGGGGCAACTGCCAAAATTTGCCGAGGAAAGTTTTCAATGTCAAGGAGATGATTTATGGTTAGCTCCAACCGCTGAAGTTCCGGTTACTAACTTATATCGAGATGAAGTTTTAGAAGCAGCGCAACTCCCCATTTATCATTGTGCTTATACCCCTTGTTTTCGACGAGAAGCAGGCAGCTATGGCAAAGATACTAGAGGCTTAATTCGCCTCCACCAATTTAATAAAGTAGAGTTAGTGAAACTAGTTAGACCCGAAAATTCTGCCGCTGAACATGAAACATTAGTGCAAAATGCAGAAGCAATTTTACAAGCTTTAAAACTGCCTTATCGTGTCATAGAGTTATGTACAGGCGACCTCGGTTTCGGCGCAGCAAAATGTTACGATTTAGAAGTTTGGCTCCCTTCGTCTCAGACTTATCGGGAAATTTCTAGTTGTTCTAATTTTGTTGATTTTCAAGCTCGACGCGCAAATATTCGTTTCAAAGAAGTGAATAAAAAAGGGACGGAGTTTGTTCATACCTTAAACGGTTCTGGACTTGCGATTGGACGTACCATGGCTGCTATTCTCGAAAATTATCAACAAACTGATGGTACGGTAGAAGTGCCAGCGGTTTTACAACCTTATTTACGGGAAACTGTCCTGAAAAATTAAGGATTACTGATCTTTTTCCCAAGTGCCATACTGCTGTTCATAGTAGTTAAGAATCTCTTTACAGTATTGCTTTTCTCCAGAAGAAATTGTGGAGGAATAACTTAATCGTAATCCTTCCACTTGACTTTGAAAGTAACTAAATTCAGAGGAAGATTGGGGAATAATTTCCACTGTAACACCATCTAGTTGTCGCAAATGAGCGGCGATTTCTCGATAAATAGCGAGAGGGAGTGAGGGGATTTTAATTTTTTCTTCTTGCTGAGAATGAGACACAGGTCAGTTCTTTTACGGCAAAGTAGAGTAACAATTTCTTACTTTAGCATGAAGAAAAATGAGAAAAAATATGGCAGTCTTTTAAAATTAGAAGGGAATCCGTTATTAAAGAAAAAAACTGGGAAGCATGAGCGAGACAGAAGGAACTAAATTATTACTAGTTGATGATGAACCCAGCTTACAAGAAGCAGTGGAAGCCTATTTAGAAGATGAAGGCTTTCTGGTTAATGTGGCGAGTAATGCCAATGAAGGGTGGCAGCTGCTCGAGCAAGACACCCCAGACCTCGTGATTACTGATATTATGATGCCCCAGGTGGATGGGTATCAATTTTTGGAAAAACTGCGAGAAGATCCGCGCTACAAAGGATTGCCCGTCATTTTCTTAACGGCAAAAGGGATGACTGCAGATCGGATTAAAGGACATCAAGCCGGATGCGATGCCTATCTCTCTAAACCCTTTGATCCCGATGAGTTAGTGGCCATTGTCAAAAATTTACTATCACGCCGAGAAAGTATGGGGAGTGGCGGCGAGAATACTGCTGATTTAAGCGCGATCGCGCAGCAAATCGCCGAAATTAAAAGTCTCCTCGGACAACAAGGCAGTGTCAAAACGACACCTAGCCCCATTAAAATTGACCTGACTCCTCGCGAACAGAGTATTCTCAACTTAGTGGCTGAAGGGTTAATGAATAAAGAAATTGCTCGTCGCCTTGAAACCAGCGTTCGCAATGTTGAAAAATATGTCAGTCGTTTATTTAGTAAAACAGGAACCAACAGTCGGACTGAACTGGTTCGGTTTGCACTGCAACATGGCTTAACAGAGTAAGATTAATGGCAACTGCCTTTAGCCAATAAGCAAGCTAAGAGCAAACGAGTAGAAAGTTCAAGGTTAGGCAATGGTAACTGTTCATTCCCCCGATAAAAATGATCAAACTGGACCCTTATGGTATCTTTTTAGAGAGTGGCTTATCGGAACAGTCCTTTGAAGGTGTGTGTTTTGAAATCTGATTTTGCACAAGAAGTTTGTTTAAGTTCCGATAAGAGACATTGGCGCTGAAAAGCAGACAAAAATTTTCGAGCGTGCAGGCTTAACTGACCATGTAAAAATGCTCCTAGCTTGAAGACTTGCTCGACTGTCATCTCCAACTCACCCAAGGTACTTTTTAGTTTTCGCTTTCTACTGACTTGGTTAGGGCAGGTAACTTGGCGGATCAAAAGACTCCCAGTTCTGGCTAACATGAGTCTGTATTTTCTCCCGCTATTAATTCAATATCTTCTAAGATTTGCATACACAACTGGGAAGGTTTCTCTGAAAACCTTGCTCAACAAGGCTTTCAAGTTTGGGATTGAGCTAAATTTTTACGAAGATACAAAGTCTCAGCCCGATGCGCGATGTTCCCTGTGGGAACCGGCGAAGCCATCACGCTTCCTTCCAAGTGGTGTGCATAGTAGCTGGTTGACTCATCTCTCGGGGTAATCGCTAATGATCTAGTATTTTTTAAATGATTCAATTCAATATTTACTCTTTATTTGCTATAGTTACTAATAGTGATTTTGATCTTAATTCTTGTTTGAGATCATGATTAAGAACCAGCCATTTTTTATCGATCATTGAAGAGGAGTTAGAGGAAATGGTATTTACCGCATTTGATCCTGCAATTGATTCTCCAACCTTATTGGTTGATGCGATTTTAGATGATGATGCCAGTTTATCTATTGATTCCAGTAGTATTGAGTTTGTTGGTGAAAGTGGTCAAGCATCACTATATGATGGAACGTTAGAAGAATTAGGGATCGATAGTGGAATTTTGCTAACTTCAGGTACCGGAACTCCGCCTTTAGAAAATACCTCAAGCAGTTTTGGTGAAGTCCGAGCAAATAATGGAGATGAACAATTACAAAATGTTGCTGATAGTGCATTTGACGGAGCAGGAAATGTAAAAGACGCAAACACTTTAGAGTTTTCCTTCACAGTTAATAACCCAGATGTTAATTCTGTAAAGTTCGACTTAGTCTTTGGTTCTGATGAATTTCCCGAGTTTTCTAACTCAAGCTTTGTTGATGTTGGTGCTGTTTTTATCAATGGATCCAATGTCGCCTTATTCAATAATAATGATGATCAGCCACTGAGCGTTATTGATAATAATTTAGCTGCTGGTAACTTTATTGATAATGAAAGTGATGACTTACCCATTGAATATGATGGGGTAAGTTCTCCTTTAACAATATTTGCCCCTGTTCAACAAGGGGAAAATACCATTAAATTTGGAGTTGCTGATACAGGGGATCAAATTTATGATTCAGCCTTATTTTTAGCTAACTTCACAACCAATGTTACTGGTGGGGGACAAGGTGTTTTACTCGAAAAATTAGGAACAGATGGAAACGACACCTTAGAAGGAACTGATATTAACGAATTCTTTGATGCCGGGGATGGCAATGATAATATCAACCCTGGCGCTGGGGATGATGTTGTGGATGCCGGTCCTGGAAATGACACCATTGTTGGCGGTCAAGGCAATAACGAAATTGATGGTGGTGAAGGCTTCGATACTGTTATGTTTAACGGTAACCAAGAAGATTTTAATATTGCAGCGATTAACGACAAAACAATACAAGTAGGTAGCAATACTGACTTGCTCACGAACGTAGAAACCTTGTCCTTTAATGATGCAGATTTGTCTGTGGATGAAATTCTGAATCCAACATCACCAGAATTTATCCTCCCTCAGACCTCTAGTCCTAATATTCTCGGTGGTGGTTCTGGTCAAGATATTTATATTCTCTCTCCATCAGTCCTAAATGGAACTGAAATCATTACTATTAGCGACACTCAAGGTAATAACAGTATTCAACTAGTGGCAGGACTGGAGATTCAATCTTCGATCATTGCTGCTGATGCTCTGCAACTGACCTTAACAAATGGAGCAGTAATCAATGTCAATGGTGCTGACAGTTTTACATATGAACCTGGTGGAAATGCAGTTGCTGGTATTGATGAAGCCGACATTGACTTTACTCCTTTTGTGGAGGATATACTTGGAGCCAGTGTCCCGACTGGGAACAATACCATTGGAGGAGATGCTGCAATAATTACTGAAGCTCCATCAACAACAATAGCTAGTGCAGCAGAAGAAGCTATATTCTCTTTCCAACAGAACATAGTTATTTAAAAGCTAGTTAAAAGGTAAAAAGCTCACTCAGCAAAATTTAGGAAGAGCACAAGAGACAACACTGAGTGAGCCCAAGGATATAAAGTAGCGGGCTCGGGGTACGCACTGATCAGAATCGTCAACATAGTCGGCTAGAGTTCAAGACAATTGACTCCAAGGCGAACAACTGACCGCAACTCGAAAGAGATAGGAAAAACTTCGACGTGTCATAGTTTGTTTTAAAATTCGTCCTTAACAAACGAGTTTGCTATACTGTGTTAGCGATTTTTAATGCAATTACTATTGAAAACAGCTTACAGTCCCTAACTTTGAACGAGATAAAACAGTATGTTGATTAATGTTCGTGGGATTGACCACTATTATGAATGGGTCTGTCAACCTACTCCGGGAGTCAAGAAACCAGTATTAGTTTTTATACATGGTTGGGGCGGATCAGGGCGGTATTGGAAAAGTACAGCAACAGCACTCAGCGATCAGTTTGATTGTTTGCTCTATGACATCAGGGGGTTTGGGCGTTCTCGCTTACCAGAAAACAGCCCAATTGCTTTTGATATGGAAGAATATGCCGAAGATCTCGCCCTACTTTTAGATGAATTAAATTTAGAACAAGTTTATCTCAACGCCCATTCAATGGGAGCGTCTCTAGCAACCCTCTTTATTGCCCGCTATCCCGAAAAAGTAAAGCGTGCCATTCTCACTTGCAGTGGTATTTTTGATTACAACCCCATTACCTTTAATCTTTTTCATCTTGCTGGCACTTATGTCGTCAAACTTCGTTTTAATTGGTTCCCTAAGATTCCGACGATGGATCGCTTATTCATGGCAAGATTTCTTCATCGTCCCATTCCAGCAGCAGAAAGAAAAGCATTCTTAGAAGATTACGTCTTAGCCGATGAAGCCGCAGCCGCAGGAACCATCTATACAGCAGTTAGTAAACACGCTGCAACAGTAATGCCTGAAGCCTTTGCGCAAGTTTCCGTGCCAACACTACTCGTAGCAGGAGAGAAAGATATCATCATTCCCACGCGCTTAGCTCGCAAAGCAGCCACTCTAAACCCCGATTATATTGAGTATTTTGAATTGCCTGAAACAGCTCATTTCCCGATGCTAGAAGATGCGCCGCACTATTTAGAAAAAGTGCGAGATTTTCTTAAGGTAGAAGTTGCTAGTGTTGAAAACTAGATTCAATTTTTGCTTCCATTTTTAAGGTCGCGGCGGCTCTTCTAAGACATTGACTTCAAAACAGTCTCGCCCTGCAGAATGCTTCCAAAACTCTGGATTGGACGCAGCCTCATTACGAAAGCGGTAGGTTTCACTATCCGTAGCAAACTCGGCACAAAGTCGATAGCGGGTTGAATCAAGCTGTTGATATTCGTAGGCGTTACCCGATACCGGATCGGTTTTGGGGAGTGTTGTGGATAGGGTTTTCGGCAAGTTCACCGGCTCATCTCGATTTAGAGATTGTTGGGCTTGGCGATGTAATGATTGGGCAATTTGGTACAAATCCTGCAACCGTTGTTGATCCAACCGGATTTGACGTTGCTTTTGCGGTGAACCTAATAGCCAAAAACCGATTACTGTTGTCATCAGAACAGCAACCGTTGCCAAGATAGCAAATAGACGATTGTTCGATAAATTCACGATGCTTTTGGTCGCTGTTGCAACCAAGATAAATAGTACCAAAAAACTCCTCCGGCAATGAGGAAGACAATTATTACCTTTCCGGTAAAGCGGAGAGTCAACTCACCTTGCAGAAGAGAGGTTAAAAAGATAATTAAGTCAACAATGGCAATGAGTGCAGCAATCAATAAAGCTAGATAAGTTAACCAGACTCGTACTCCTGATCGATACTGATCTGGATGACGCTCTAAATCTTGGGTAATCATCCGCATCAAGAGGAGATAGATTGGAAAGACAATAATCAGGCGAGCAATACTGGCGGCTAAAAGATAGCCTGGACTGCCATAATTGCGATTGAGCGTGTCGGGAATTAATT
Organism: uncultured Dactylococcopsis sp.; assembly: GCA_964493825.1. Classification (GTDB taxonomy): domain Bacteria; phylum Cyanobacteriota; class Cyanobacteriia; order Cyanobacteriales; family Rubidibacteraceae; genus Halothece. The sequence goes on along the minus strand of CAZBPR010000021.1, from coordinate 1,052 downwards.
GATCGATGGCAATAAAACCAATTTGACCGAGGGCTTGTGTCCAAATGCCAAGGGTGGCAAAGGACAGTAGGTAGAGAAAGGCATCTCGGGCTGACTCTCCTGCACGTACAGTAGGGGTTGGCAGGGTTAACCCAGTTAATCGTTCGTACACTTGCGTATAAGCTGCTTCAACTTCTTGCTTTGACCAACCGCGACTCCGAAGCAATTGCATAATCACTTCATCCGATGCGCCTTGAGAACGAGCGTGTTCAATAAAATTAATGAGGGTAGGCATTGCTGCCAAGGAAGAAGAGGATTGAGAATCTTCGGTCATAGGGGATTCGACTGATGTGCTTGCTTGATTACCGAGCCATTATCATGACACGACCAATTTTTTACCGATTTTGTTGCTAAGGAATTAAGGAGGACGAACGGTGGTTCGCCCCGATGTTCCTAAAATTTAGCTTTGCGGCACAACAGTTGTTGATTGTGGAGAAGACACTGATTTAAGGGTTTCACCCGTTGGCGTCAAAATATCTTCATAAAGTTGCACATATTTTTCTGCTGATCGCTGCCAACTAAAATCTTGCTGCATTCCTCGTTTTTGCAGTTCTCGCCAGGGTTCCCGGTACAGGTAACTTTCAGACGCGCGAATCAAGGCTGTATATAAATCCAGGGGTTCATACAGATTAAAACAATACCCGGTTCCGGTTTGCTCAATGGGATTATGATGAGAAACGGTATCAACTAATCCTCCGGTGCGTCGAACAATCGGAACACAGCCATAGCGCATTGCCATCATTTGACTAATCCCACAGGGTTCAAAGCGGGAGGGCATTAAAAAGGCATCACTGCCAGCGTAGATGCGTCGAGATAGGGCATCATTATAAAGCAGTTGCACTGACATCCGACCCGGAAAACGCTCGGCTAAAGCGCGCAGTTGCGTTTCATACCGTTCTTCTCCGGTTCCCAAGACAAGAAACTGATCGCCAGTGTAGCGGAGATACTGTTCCAGAATCGGCAGAACGAGGTCTAATCCCTTTTGTTCAACCAACCGCGTTACCATACTGACC
>CAZBPR010000020.1:14768-31402 GCA_964493825.1 uncultured Dactylococcopsis sp. | reverse complement strand
ATGTTCCTGAGCGGCTCGGGTGAGCTCGCCGAACCCCTGTCGAAGGATGACTAATGACTAATGACGAGTGACCAATAGTAGTCTATTATCCATTATCACTACTTCAATGATCAATTAATGGACGGCAAAAAAACTGACACAGGTTCTTTACAGTCGTTAACGCTCTTTACGGATAATGCCTCTGGCAGATTTTTTTACATTTTTCGCGGAAATTTTGCTTAATTTGGGGTAAAACGTTTATTCTGCTAGAGAAACTAAGGTTTTTTATTATTTGTGTGGTGGAGGATTTTTTCACGTGAGTCATCAAAATGGGTTTTCGCAAGGAGAAACGGATCATTTGTCTCGGAATGGTAATCAGGCATTACGAGTTGGGGTGATTGGGGTTGGCAATATGGGACAACACCATACTCGGGTTCTGGGTTTACTCAAGGATGTGGAGTTGTATGGGGTCGCTGATATTAATGTGACTCGGGGACTTGATATTGCCAGTAAGTATCGGGTTCGCTTTTTTGAAGATTATCAGGATTTATTAGCGTGTGTAGATGCGGTTTGTATTGCTGTGCCGACACGATTGCATTACCAAGTGGGATTACAGTGCTTAAATGCGGGAGTTCATGTTTTAATTGAAAAGCCGATCGCGGCAAGTATTGAAGAAGCGGAATCCTTGGTGAATGCTGCAGCAGAAAATAATTGCATTTTACAAGTAGGACATATTGAACGCTTTAATCCTGCCTTCCAGGAATTGAGTAATGTCTTGAAAACGGAAGACTTGCTAGCGGTAGAAGCCCATCGCATGAGTCCTTATTCCCAACGAGCAAATGATGTTTCAGTTGTCCTGGATTTGATGATTCACGATATTGATTTGTTATTAGAGTTAACCGCTAGCCCAGTGGTCAAATTAACCGCTAGTGGGACGAAAGCAGAAGATTCGGGCTATTTAGATTATGTGACTGCTACTTTAGGGTTTGCCAATGGCGCGATCGCGACGTTAACGGCAAGTAAAATTACCCATCGTAAAATTCGCAATATTTCTGCCCATTGTAAAAATGCTCTCATTGAAGCCGATTTCTTAAATAATGAAATTCTGATTCATCGCCAAACCACTGCCGATTACACAACGAATTACGGACAAGTTTTGTACCGTCAAGATGGACTCATTGAAAAGGTTTATACCAGTAAAATTGAACCCCTTCATGCCGAATTAGAGCATTTTGTCAGTTGTGTTCGGGGGGGGAACCAACCTTCTGTTGGCGGCGAACAAGCCCTAAAAGCTTTACGTTTAGCCAGTCTCGTTGAACAAATGGCAAAAGATAACCAAGGCTGGGAAAAGAATGTTCAAGAACTAACAACTCAAAACTATCTTCTCTTCCCAAACCAGAGTAAAGTTGACAATCTATCCGAGTGGAGTAAATCCGAACGGCACTAAAAAGACAGTATTTATGCACTTCTCAGGGCAACAATCGGATCTAGTTTTGCAGCTTGACGAGCGGGAATGACGCCAAATGATAAGCCAATGCCTGCAGAGACACTCACAGCAGCAATGACAGCTAAGACAGAAATCTGTGCCGGTAAAGGAGAAATACTGCCGGCAACGATGACAATGCCACCGCCAATGACTGTGCCAAAGAAACCGCCTAAAACAGCCAGAATAGTGGCTTCAATCAAAAATTGAGTGAGAATATCTTTTTCTCGGGCCCCTAATGCTTTACGGAGTCCAATTTCTTGAGTGCGTTCCGACACGGAAACGAGCATAATATTCATCACTCCAATGCCGCCGACTAACAGAGAAATGCCCGCGATCGCCGCTAGCATCGCCGTTAACCCCCCCGTAACCGTTCCTACAATATTGAGAATATCTTGCTGAGTTTGAACGCTAAAATCATTCTCGCCAGTAATTTTGTGTCTCAGGCGAAGTAAGTTCTCAATTTGAAATTTTGCAGCACGAATACTACTTTCATCTTTTGCTGATACAGAAATAAAGGTCAAATTAATCCCATAAACAGAGCGACTCCCTACAATTTGATTCGCCATTGTCGTTAAGGGAATATAGATCGTATCATCCTGGTTATTCCCCAAAAATGCTCCTTTCGGTTCCATTACACCAACCACTTTAAAACTAGAATTTTTAACCCGAATTTGCTTCCCGAGTGGATTGTCTAAACCAAAAAACTGTTGGGAAATTTCCGATCCTAAGACAGCAACACGACTATTTTTATCTAGGTCCCTTTCTTGGATAAAACGACCTTCTGCTATATCAAAGCCGCGCACACTTAAAAACTCTGGCGTAACCCCAAACACAGAGTCATTACTATTTTTATCTTGATAGGTGATCACCTCATTACTACTAATTTGTGGCGCAACCCCTTCAATACTAGGCACTTGTTCAGCGATTGCTTTGGCATCTTCGTACACTAAGGTTTTTGGTAAATCAAAAGTGGTTTGACGCTCTTCCCGAGAACCCGGTGTAATAAATAAAGTATTGGGACCAAGGGATTGAAATTCATTTTTTGCTAATTCTTGTGCGCCTTGTCCAATCCCGACCATGGCAATCACAGAAGCGTTCCCAATAATAATGCCTAACATGGTGAGGCTGCTACGGAGTTTATTTGCCGTGAGAGTCGCAGTTGCCATGCGGATAGTTTCAATGAGTTGCATGGTGATTTTCTTAGATTCCTAATGATTAACAGTGAGAAGAAAGGTGTTCTATCTTTATAGAAGGGGTTATTTAGAACACGATACTATTATAGATAATCGTTATTTTCCCTCACCCTGCAAGAGGGATGAAATTAATGATCTCTCAGTGCTAGATCACAATTCCCCTATCAAAAACCATGCAGAATACCCGCTTAAATTTATTATTAAGTAATCTATCTAGTCAAGTTCGTCAGTTTTTTATCAATCCCTGGCGTAAAATAACATCTTTATTAATCAGCTTACTTCTCGGAATTTTTATGGGAATTGCTATTGTAACGAGTGCCGGTCAAAATGGGCGTTTAGATATTATTGTTGCTGCCCTTTTGCTCATTTTAACGGAAGTCATTAGTTGGTTCGTTTACCGGCAAACTTCTGGAGCATCTGGACAGAATAATGAAAATAGATCAGGAGTGATTGAAGTGATGAATACCTTCAAAATTGGCTTGGTTTACAGTTTATATATCCAAGCTTTTGTTTTAGGATCTTAACCAGTTTTTACCTAACAACTTGCTGAAGAATAAATTACATGAACTAAGCGACTTTAGTACGGCAAAAAACAATCCCAAGGCGCTGCTGGTATCGCTAGATGAAAGAAGAATACCGTAGCCCTAAAGACATGGAGAGTTGTCAAAGCTTTGTAACCAATTTCTGACACGTTGTCCTGCCAATAACGGGAAGTAGATACAAGCGACTCCTCCCATGACAATTAAGAGCAGAAATTGATATTGAACCTTGATCATAAAGAGAAGTATCGAAACGATAGGGTCGCGCCAATTAATAGCGAGCTGATTGGCGATGCTGAGAGATGTGGATTTGTACTTCTGTTTGACCTGTTTGAGCGCAAACTGCATAATTTATTTCCTCTGCTCAACCTAAGAAGTGTAGTTTCGCCGCGGTTAATATAGATAATAATCTATCGTATCGAATATTGTCATTCGTTATGATAGAACATAAATCCATTTAGCAGGGCTCTCCTACAGCTAAGAACGCTTCATTTAGAAGATTAAGTCAAACTGATTTTTGACAAAAGAAGAATCAGTGTCACCTGTGCTTGTCTTCAAATGACAACGGTCCTTAAACGGATACCGATAATTATAATACAATTTTTGTGATTGTAAACACTTAAGTAGGCGATACAAAATACTGGTGATTCATCGTTGACCCTCGACATCGCCCTCAATACCCTTTAATCTGCTCCTGTAATGGGAGCAAACCCTTGACGCTGGATATTCTCTGTAATCACGCGGGGTTCCATAAACTGCACTAAATAGTCGGGACCCCCTGCCTTAGAGCCAATGCCCGAGAGCTTAAAACCGCCAAAGGGTTGTCGGGCGACAATTGAGCCCGTGATGCCCCGATTAATATAAAAATTCCCCACTTCAAATTGGGCTTTTGCTTGTTCAATATGGGATAACGTGCGGGAATAAATTCCTCCGGTTAGGGCGTAATCGGTATCGTTCGCCACGGCTAAAGCTTCGGCAAAATCTTTTACTTTAATCACAGCAATCACGGGGCCAAAAATTTCTGCTTGGGCAATAACAGCATGAGGAGGAACCTCTGTAAAAATCGTGGGCGCAACATAATAGCCGTCCTCGGGAACAGAAACTTGCAGCGCTAGGTTGGCTTCTTGTTTACCTTGGTTAATGTAATGACAAACGCGATCGCGCGCTGTCTCATTAATCACCGGACCTACTTTTGTCGCCGGATCATCGGCTTTTCCTACCTGCAGCGAGCGGGTGGCTGCCATCAGTCGTTCAACAAAGCGATCATAAACACTTTCCAGGACAATTGCCCGTGAACAAGCCGAACACTTCTGACCACTGTAGCCAAAGGCAGACGAGATAATCCCTGAGACGGCTTGGTCTAAATCGGCACTGGCATCAACAATAACCGCATTCTTGCCCCCCATTTCAGCAATCACTCGCTTGAGATGCCGTTGTTTCGGTTGCACTACTGCCGCATCGGCATAAATTTGACATCCCACCTCTCTTGACCCGGTAAAGGCAATTAAATGGGTCTGAGGATGCTTCACCAAATAATCCCCAATGGTAGAACCGGGACCTGGAACATATTGAAACACTCCTTTCGGGATGCCAGCAGCTATCAAAATTTCCGTCAGTTTGGCAGCAACAATGGAAGTGGTTCCTGCGGGTTTTAACAACGCACAATTGCCGGTCACCAAAGCAGCGACCGTCATGCCGGTTGAAATGGCAATGGGAAAGTTCCAAGGAGAAATGATCACGGCCACTCCCCGGGGTTGATAATGATAGAAATTCGTTTCCCCGGTGAGATCAAAGTGATGACCCTGCTGCAACTGTGCCATGGCATCCGCATAGTAGCGGCAGAAATCAATGGCTTCTGACACTTCTGGATCTGCTTGAGCAAGGACTTTTCCGGATTCAAAACAAACCCAAGCATTGAACTCATGACGGCGTTGTTCCATTAAGTCAGCGGCTTGACGAATGATTCTCGCTCGCTCGGAAATGGGGGTGTTTTTCCAAGCGGGAAAGGCGGCTTGCGCCGCTTGCATTGCTGCCTCAGCTTGTTCTAAGGAAATCTGTCCGACCCGACCAATGCGTTCACTGGGTTGAGAGGGGTTGACGGAGTCTTGATAGGTGACGGTTTCAACCAATTCCCCATTAATCAGGGGAGAATAGGTTTTACCGAATTGTTGCCGCACCCTAGCCAGTGCTACTTGTGCGTTTTCCCGTTGCTGTTGGTCAGCATAGTCAGTATTGGCAGCATTGGCAAACACCCCTGGGTTGGGCGTAGGGGCTTGCTCTGATTTGGGAGAAGGAGGCGCAAGCAGTTCTTCGGCAGGACGATTTTCTAATTTTTGGCGTAAAAAGGAACTGTTAGCTGTATTTTCCAACAAGCGTCGAATCAAGTAAGCCATACCGGGTAAAAGTTGCCCGTAAGGAGAATACACCCGTACTCGATGACCTCGCTTGACCATTGCCTTGGCTAAGGTATCTCCCATGCCATATAAAACTTGCAGTTCAAAGCGCTGACGGGGAATATTGAGGTCTTCCGCGATCGCGATGGCAAGAGCTTGGGAACGCACATTATGGCTACCAATGGCCCCATGAAGCCATTCATGATTCGTTAGTAGCGTCTGGGTTATCTGTTCAAAATTGCAGTCCGTTTCTGCTTTCGTTGGAAAGACGGGCGATAGCCAACGGTGTTGAGTGGCTCGAATCGTTTCTTGATCCCAATAGGCTCCTTTTACTAAGCGGATGGTAATCGGCGTGCCTCGTTGCTTTGCCCAGGCGATTAAGTCTTCTAAATCTTGTTGGGAATCACGGAGATAAGCTTGCAGCGTCACGCCAATATCAGCGCGATCGCGAAACTCTTCTTCCATCAATAAGTCTTTCAAGATGGCAAGCGTGAGATCCTTGTAAACATACTGTTCCATATCAAAGTGAATCGCCGCTCCCAATTCCTGAGCGCGACGTAACAGCGGACGCACGCGTTCACAAACCTTTTCTCGACTGCTTTCGGGATCGAGGGGATCAAATTGGGAGTAGAACGCAGTCAGTTTCACTGAAACTTGGACTTTCGGTAAGTCTTCTCCCTCCGCTGTATCAATGGCTGGCACCGACTGCCAATTTTGGGCGGCTTGGGATAAGGTCGCTAACAAATCAAGATATCGTTGCTGATAAGACTGGGCTTCGGCTTCACTAATCACCGCTTCCCCCAGTAAATCAATCGTGAACGCCATTTGATTGCGGCGCAAGCGTTCAATGGTCTTAAGAATTTGCTCAGTGGTTTCTCCAGCAATATACCTTTGGGCAAGCATCGCCACCCCTTTGCGAAATGTGGAGGCAGCAGTTTGTGCAGCTAGCGAATTGGGATCAGTAAAATTGAGGAGGTTTTTGAGAGAACTGGGCAGTTCTACACTCTCATCACTCAGATATTCCTGGACGTGGGTTGCAATCTCCGGACGACTTTCTAGCGAGGGCAAGCAATCAATTAGACGGAAGAGTTGCACCCGTAACCCTGAGTTGTTCATCGCCCAAGCCAGCAATTTATCATCTAACTGGAGGGAAGCCAAGGGGGAGCGGTTTTCTCCCATCTTTTCCAAAAGCCAAAGCGCGATCGCGTGAGTGGCGGGTTCATAGTTGGTTGTAGTGGATGCGGCAACCATGAGCGTCTATCTCCCAGGTGACGATTGATGAATTGGTGCAATGGTAATCAAGTTTTCAAAAGTCTATCAGTCCTTTGCCAATAGTGAAGTTCACCATGAGAACTTCTCTTTCCTTTGAGCAAAAACCCCTCTGCTTGGAGAGGGGAAAAATCTAAGCAATGAGCTTTTAAAAATTAGCCCTTAACTTTGCGGACTGGCATTGGGACAGAAATTGCTTTACTGACGCTTCAATTGTGAGAGTAGTTATACAGATTACGCTTTCAGTAACTCGTCCCATCCCCATTTTTCAGTTAAACATCATAAACCCGGCATTTTATTGCTTCGGGATGTTCTTCGCAATAATTGTCAAGGTAGGTTTTATTTTTCTGTTCCGCTTGGCGATGAGAAATAACTGCTAAGAGTTCCTCTACTTGATTCCAAGCATACGCACTATCAGAAGAATGAACTCCTTTTTCCTGAGAAATTTCTTGCGCCCAATGTTTTGCCTTTTGAGCTAAGTCTTGAAGTGATGCCAGATCGGCTTGACCCACTTTGGCATCCGTAATTTGTTGTTCAATATATTGGGTAGTAACCATCTTCAGTAACCTCCTAGTGTATTGGCTACTACTCCTAATCTAACGAGAAAATGAGTGTTATGAAGCTAAATGTAAATAAACATTAGAAATCTTAAAAATAAATACCAAGCTATTGTTACCTCACTCATTTATAAGCGTCAAAATTCATTTTTTTTAGATTAGTTATGAAGTTATATTAAAAAAATAAATGAATTGAAAGCCTGATTGGAGAATGTGATGTCTAATTCATTGACTGTTATTCCTCGTAACCTCCGTGAATTCTAACTCCCGATGTCACTGCCTAGATGCAGGTTCCCAAACCGATTTGAGCTTGACTACGCTCAAGAATTTATTGAATGGGTAGTCAAGCCCTCTCTTCATCACAGAAATCAAAAGGAAGTAATTGGCTTTTCTTTTTTCTGATTGTAATTTTTCCTAAGTCAATTTACTTACTTTGATAACTATTTTAGAGTTAATCAACTTAGGATTAAAAGGTGCCAAGGATAACGAAGAACATAAAGATAGAGATGACCAAAATTGAGAACATAGCAATGCTTAACCAAGGTTCATGGTTAATAGAATCAAGGTATTTGTTCACTTTTTGATCTCGGTCTTCGGGACGCCAAATCATTGGTTTCATGATTGGTTTCCTCCTCATTTGTATGAGCTATAATCCGATCTTAAATTCAATTTTTCTTGACATTAACCTCAAACTCAGGAAAACAAATAAATCTTCATCACTACAGGGCAATAAGTTTGAGTTTTTATATTTTTTATTGCGAAATATTACAAAAAGCGTTTGATTTTTTCTGATTAGTTACGGGCGCGATCGCGTTTTCTCATTATTTGCCAACCCGTTTGTCCCACCAGTAATCCTCCCGCCATTTGTAACACCCCCAAAGAGATGCCAAAGAAATCGAGGATTAAGTGACCCGCTAAAAAGAAAACTCCGAGAACAACGACCGCATTCAAAGCCACTTGTCTCGCTTGGCGACCTCTGGTATGAGGAGTCAGAGGTGCAGCCAAACTGTAAAAAATGGGAACGACTCCCAAAGGATTGGTAATCGGAAACAAAGCAAGAAAGGTTCCCACAACTGAAGAAACAAATTGATATGCCATAATCTCTGACTCGGTTATTGAAACAGAGTTGATATTTGAGACAAACTGGTGTTAGAAACTCTGACCTAGTAGGAGAGCTCAACAATATCAAAAAATGTAACAATAACTTGACAGAAAAGACCTCTCCCAAAAAGTACAATACTGACTTAACTTGATTCAGGCTCTCACTACAAGCTATTCTGCCCAGTCAGTGTTATCGACGAGTGAGACAATTCTTTCTCGACACCGCATTATCCAGACTTTGCCAGATCACACCTCTCATACCACTAAGGGTTCAACCAAGGCTGACTGACGCGGTCTAACTCTTGAGCGTCTTCGGAACTCAGCTGCCAACCTAAAGCCCCAGCATTTTGTTGAGCTTGCTGAGCATTTTTTGCCCCGGGAATTGGAATGGCTCCTTGAGTGATGAGCCAATTTAGAGCAACTTGGGCAGGGGTTTTTTCATATTTCTCTGCTAATTGTCGCAAACAATCAATGACCGGAGAAACTTTATTGATCCCAGAGGACTTAAACTTGGGATCGAGGCGACGAGCACCAGAAGGTTGTTCTTGACCCGTGTATTTTCCGGTGAGTAAACCTTGGGCAAGCGGACTATAGGCGATAAGGGTAACACCTAATTCTTGCGCAGTCTGCCATATGCCGTTGCTTTCAATTTTACGATTTAAGAGGGAATAGGGAACTTGATTACTAGCGAGAGGCACACCATATTTTTGTAGGTATTTCTGGGCTTCTCGCATTTGGCTAGCAGAGTAGTTACTGACACCAACCGCTTTGATCCGTCCCTGTTTGAACTCTTTTGCTAGAGCCGCCATGAGTGTCTCCTGACTCATGAAAAAACTAAAGGGGGTATGAACTTGATATAAGGGAATGCTGTCCACTTGCAGACGTTGTAAGCTTTTAGTGAGAGCTTCCTGCACCGATTGATGGAACACCCGCCAAGGCAAGGGAAAATATTTAGTCGCTATTGAAACTGGAGTATTGCTTTCGCGGGCAAAATTCCCCAATAAACGTTCTGATTCTCCTATACCATAGACTTCTGCTGTATCAAACAAGGTGATTCCAGCGGTAACAGATGCTTGAAAAGCCTCTTGCACTTGAATTTGATCGTATCCTTTGCCGTAATCCCAAAATAACTGATCTCCCCAAGACCAAGTTCCTACTCCAAGAGGCGTGACTTGTGGACCATTTTTGCCTAAAGAGACTGTAGCCGGTACGGTAGAAGTCGTATTCATTAAGAGTTTTAGTAAAAGCGATTAGTTTTCCATTCTTTATAAAATTTAGCAAAAATTAATAATTTTGAATGATAAGGTGAGCTCATTTGTGTTGCTGATCCGAGATACAACTTAAGAAGATTTGCCGTCGCTGCCAAAGTATTCCCGATAGGCACAAACTTTATCTCCACGCACATCAAAGGATACAGCAACCCGATTTTGGTAGGCTTCTCCTCTAAGTTTCCCTTGAGCGCGTAATTCAAAAACTACTGTTGTCTCATTACTGGTTACTCGGTCTACACTCACCAATAGTCCTTCACTAAAACTAACTGAAACATATTCAAAAAACTCCCTTGCTCTTTCTTTACCCGTATTTAACCCCTGAAAAGGTCCCATCGGAAACCAAAAATTAAAATCTTCGGTCAACATCTCCAGAAAACAATCCCATTCTCCAGTTGCTAATCCTTGAGTGAAGTATTGAAAAGCCTGGTTGGCAGTTTTTTGAGTGGCTGAGGTCATATATAGTTACTGTGATAGATATTTACAGCAGTCAATCTCTAATATCCCATCGCTCATTAATACCATAACAATCCTCATTACTTCGTTATGGGGGAAACTGAGCCATCTTGTGGATAATTCTTGAAAGCTACGATTCCGGCTCCAATAATTCTGGCATTTCCTCCCCTTCTTTGGGTTGTAATAATTCAGGCTGATTATTACTCTGCTCAGCTTGGCGCTGCTGTTCGAGTTGGCGCTGACGTTCCTGTTCGGCTTGACGCTGCTGTTCGAGTTGGCGCTGACGTTCCTGTTCAGCTTGACGCTGTTGTTCGAGTTGGCGCTGACGTTCCTGTTCAGCTTGGCGCTGTTGTTCGAGTTGGCGCTGACGTTCCTGTTCAGCTTGACGCTGCTGTTCGAGTTGGCGCTGACGTTCCTGTTCAGCTTGACGCTGCTGTTCCTGTTCGGCTCGTTCTTGTGCTTCTTGGCGTTGTTGTTCTAACTGTTGTTGACGCTCTCTTTCTTGTTGTTCGGCACGCTCTCGGGCTTCTCGTTCTTGTCGTGATCCTTCTTGAACAAAACTCACGGCAATTTTTCCAGCACGACCATTGGGAGAGTCGGTAAAGCGACAACTGCGAGCAAAGTTGAGGGCTGCGCGATTAAGCCGACTGTCACCGCTAGAACGAACAATGCTAGCACTGGTGACCGAACCACCAGGACTAACTTTAATACTGACGATGGGTCGAACTTCTACTTCAAAATTAATCTTGGGCTTACTTCCGCATCCAAGTAAGGTTCCTCCGCCTGCTGGTAAACGACCGGGGTTAGGAGGATTTGCTCGAGCCTGTTGCTGTTCTCCACGAGAGTTGTTATTTTGCTGGTTGTTTGAATTTCCCGAGGAACTCTGATTAGGCTGACTACCTTCAGCTCCTGATTGGGATTGATTCGTTTGACTCCCTTGTTCTTGGGCAGCAGCTTCATTTTCGTTGTTGCCTTGACGGGTTTGTGCTGCAATTTCTGTTTCTTCCTGACTCGGTTCGGAAACCTTTTCCTCTTCAGTCGTATTGTCTTGTTCTGAGCGCAATTGATTATTGTCTAACAGAGGCTTAGGTGCCGGTCTTGATGTGTCTAATTCAGGCTTTGGTCTTGGCTGTGGGTTCGGTTCGGTTACGGGCTTAGGTTGAGGTTTGGGCTTGGGTTCTGGTTGGGAAGTCGCTCGCGGTTGAGGTTGCGGCTGGGGGGTTGGTTGCGGCTCCGGTTTGGGCTTCGGTTCTGGCTGTGGCTTCGGTTCGTTTACGGGCTTAGGTTGAGGTTTGGGCTTGGGTTCTGGTTGGGAAGTCGCTCGTGGTTGAGGCTGCGGCTGAGGGGTTGGTTGCGGCTCCGGTTTGGGCTGAGCCGTAACTTGAGGTTGTGGCTTGGGCTGAGGCGTTACACTTCCACTACTTTGTGATTGAGAGGAGGTAGAGGAAGATGATGACTGAGTGGCTTCAGATTGTGGTTTAGGTTCAACTTTTGGTTTCGGCTCTGTTTTGGGTTTTGGTTTTTCTAAAACAATTAACTCGATTGGCTCTTCTTGATCTTTTGAGGCTTGTTTGGGATCAACGTTCCATTCTAGTAAACTCAGCCCGCCATGCAGCAGGAGAGAACTAAAAACACCAAATACGAGTAAACGCTGGCGCGATCGCTGCTGTTGATACCGTTGCTCAATCGAAAACTGAGACAGAGCCATATGTCATACTTTATTGAAAAAGACTATAAGTTACTCACCACAGCTTAAAAGAATAGTTTGGCAAAGTCAAGGCATCAGTATCAGCTTTACAGGCTATTTCAGTCACATTCATTTCTCATTGAAGAACCAGAGTTCAACCAATAACTCCAATTTTTTATTGAGAGTTCTTATGATTAAATTGAGCTGCCGTGTGCCTGATCAGGGGGAGTCTCACGAATCTAGTTGTTGCAGATAGCAATGGCAATTCGGTTTTTCTAATAGAGAAGCAGCCAATCGATTGAGAGCGATCGCTGCGAGTAAGCCACCACCGAGGGCACTCTCACTAGTCAAATAGGGAACTTGTAGCTGCATCAGCCGTCGTTTAGCGGCTGGAGCATGACTAAAACCAATAGGAAGCCCAATCACAAGAGCGGGTTTGCAACCTTGCATTTCTACAAGTTCGCAGACTTTGAGCAACACAGAGGGGGCATAGCCAATTACCACCATCTTGCTTTCAATTTCTTCCGCGAGACGTTGTTGCCAAGCTTGATTTTGCCAAAACTCCGTTTCCGCATCGGCTGCACTATCAAGGTGAGGCTCATTCATCAAAGAGAAAGATTCACATCCCAAATGAGCAAGGCGGGTCTGATCTAAAGTAGCCAAAACCGCCGGAACATCAGTAATGATCGTGCCACCGGTAGCCAAAGTTTCTCTGGCGACTTTGATCAAATCGGGGCTCAAACGAATAAAAGCAGCTAAACTGACATCACCACAAGCTAAAACCAAATGAGACAAAATATCGACTTCGATTTCCGGTCGTTGAGACAGATCGGGTAATAAATATTGCAGTGCTTGCTGAAAATTTTCAGGATGCTCACAAACGGCTGCATCCAAGCTTTGCCAGAGTTCTTCGCTTAATGATCGCGTCGTTTCCGTTTCCGCCTGCAACTGTCCCAGTTGCGCCAAGGCTTCTACTTGCAGGGATTGGCACGCCTGATCTCTCCCTAATAATCCCTCTAGCGCGATCGCGGTTTGTCGCCATTTTACCAATTGCTGTAAGACAGTCTGATACTGTTCTTGTAACTGTTGTAGCAGAGAATCAGGAGCAGATGAAGACTCTTGTTTCAAGAGTCGCTTGATATGAGAGAGTTGAAATCCCTGTTGTTTCAGCGCCACAATCCGTTGCAACCGTTGAACATCAGTTTGGCTATAGAGGCGATAGTTACTCGCAGAACGTTTCGGAGACGGCATTAAACCAATTTGGTGATAGTGGCGAACCATACGCGGTGTCACACCATTACCAACCGCTACGGTGAGTTGTTTAATTGTCAGCATCGACTCAGAACTAGAAGATTTTTCTTGACCTTCACATCAATGTCAAAGTTTACCATGAGCGAGTAAGTAAATTCTGATTCGGTAATTTTAGAGATGGTTTCTGCATTGATGAAGAAGGGAAAACTCCCTGCTTGGATGACAACCTATCCGGACGCGATCGCGGCTGCAGTTTGCGCCATTTTGACTTTCCTCGGTTGGCTGGCACTGAATGGGAATTTACTAGGATTGGGAATTTGGCTCTTGTTAGCCGCTTATATCATCGGCGGTTTTGAAAATGCCCGTGATGGGGTGAAAACCCTCTGGCAAGAATGGGAATTAGATGTGGACTTGCTGATGATTGTTGCTGCCTTGGGCGCTGCAATTTTGGGGCTTTGGCAACAGGATTATTACCTTTTAGTTGATGGAGCGGTGTTGATTTTAATTTTTGCCATGAGTGGCGCGTTAGAAACCATTGCCATGCACCGCACCGAGCGCAATATTCGCAGCTTAATGGCACTAACCCCTGACACCGCCAGAATTCTACAACAAGGCAGGGAAAAAATAATTCCCACTGAGCAGTTACAAATCGGCGATCGCGTTTTAGTAAAACCCGGAGAAATGTTTCCCACCGATGGCATAATTCGGGAAGGGTGGAGTACCGTTAATCAAGCACCGATTACAGGAGAATCAATGCCTGTGGAAAAGCAAGTGGAAGATGAAGTCTTTGCCGGAACCATTAACGGTAATGGCGCATTAACGGTCGAACTCCACAAACCTCCAGAAAGCAGTTTAATTCAGCGCGTCATTCAACTGGTGGAGCAAGCGAAAACCTCTCAGCCAGCTTCCCAAAAGTTTTTAGAAAAGTTTGAACGCGGTTATGCGCGAGTGATCGTTTTCATCGGAGTGGCTTTAGCAACGCTTCCCCCTGTTTTTTTAGCCTGGAACTGGGAAACTACGATTTATCGTGCTTTAATTTTTCTGGTCGTCGCTTCTCCCTGTGCGCTGATGGCTGCCATCATGCCCACCTTACTTTCTGGAATTGCTCAAGGGGCACGCTCAGGAATTTTATTTAAGGACGGAGCACAGTTAGAAACCATTGGACAAGTCAGCGCGATCGCGTTTGACAAGACAGGAACGCTCACCACAGGAGAATTACAAGTGACTCAAATCCTTCCGGCACGGGGGTCAACTCCGGAAGCACTCCTGCAAATTGCTGCTTCTCTAGAAGCCTACTCGGAACATCCCATGAGCCAAGCGATTTTACAAGCTGCCCAAGCTGAGAATCTGCCTTTACTAAGCGCGACCAAGGTCCAGGCTAAGGTAGGACAAGGAATTACCGGGGAGATTGCGGATCAATCAGTCGCGGTGGGTAAAAAACAATTTGTTTTCAAACAGTCAATCGAAATTGATACAACGCTCAATGGGGAAATTGACACTCTCGAAGCTCAGGGGTGTAGCGTCATTTGGGTCACTCAAGACCAGCAACTCCTTGGCGTGTTAGCCGTTGCCGATCAAGTTCATCCTCAAGCAGCAAAGCTACTCACCAAGCTGAAGCAAATGGGGATTGCTACTACAATCCTGCTCACAGGGGATCAACCCACTACCGCTCAAACTGTTGCCGAAATAGTTGGGATTGATCAAGTTTATGCCAATCTCCTCCCAGAAGACAAAGTCCAGATAATTCAGCAATTACAACAGCAAAATCATACAGTGGCGATGGTAGGCGATGGCATTAATGATGCACCAGCTCTTGCTCAAGCTTCCGTCGGAATTGCTATTGGGGGAGTGGGTAGTGATGTCGCGTTAGAAACCGCTGATATTGTGCTGATGGCAGATCGTTTAGGAAAATTGGAACAAGCGATTTGCATTGGCAAGAAATCGCAACGCATCATCAAGCAGAATATTACTCTTGCCCTGACTTCCATTACCCTTTTAATCCTCGCTAACTTTTTGGGGGAATTAACTCTTCCCGCCGGAGTTCTCGGGCATGAAGGTTCTACGCTTTTGGTAACGCTTAATGGTCTACGCTTACTCAGATCTTAGAAACCGTTACACGGTCACTATATTGATAAACTTTCTGAGTTAATGACTCTCAATTTAACCAACTGCTTGACACGCTCAAGATGAATGAGTGGATAAAAAGCTCATAGAGCGGGGTTCTTGGTGAAATAAAAATTAGAATTTTGCAAATTGATTTAAGATGAGGGCTTGCTTTTTGATCTAAAAGTTGCTTACTATTTTTAAGGTATTGCGAAAAATTAGCAACTTAACGAACGTCACACCGAATCATGGATATTAATAACTTTTTCACGGCAGGAGGGGTAGTGAGCTACCCTCTATTAGGCTTTTCCATTCTTTCTCTTGCCCTCATTATTGAACGATTAGTTTTTTGGTTACGCATTAACCGCCGTCAGCCCCGACTGGTGCGGGATATTTTACGTATTTATCAAGAAGATCCGCACTTAGCACTTCAACGATTGCGCAATCATGGTGACTTACCGATTTCTCGGATTTTCCTCGAAGCCTTAGAATTAGAGCAACCCACTCCCGAAGAGTTTCGTTTAGCTTTAGAAAGTGCAGCACAAGCAGAAATCCCCACCTTAAAGCGTGCTTCTACTGTATTTGAGACTATCATTAGTATTGCCCCACTACTCGGTTTACTGGGAACGATTCTGGGTTTAATTACCGCTTTTTCTAACTTACAAATTGGTGAAATTGGTGGCGAAAGTACTACCGCCGTCACTGGGGGCATCAGTGAAGCGCTGGTTTCTACTGTGATGGGCTTAGTGGTTGCAATTTTAACGCTTTTATTTGCCAATTTATTCCGTGGATTATATCAGCGACAATTAGCTTTAATTCAGGAATATGGGGGGCAATTAGAGTTACTGTATCGCCGACATTATGAAAGAGGAGGAAAGCCCACTTATGCAAATTCCTAATGAACCCGACAAGAGTTTAGAAATTAATATTGTGCCGATGATTGATGTAATTTTTTCAATCTTAGCCTTTTTTATTATTTCTACTCTCTTTTTAACGCGATCACAGGGATTACCCGTTGATTTGCCCCAAGCAACCACCGCCCAACAACAGTCAGAAACCGAAGTGACTGTCACGATTCAAGCCAACGGAGCAATTGCCCTCAATCAAGAAGAAATTGCCATGCCAAATTTAGTTCCGGAAGTTCAAAAAATTAGTGAAAACAGTCAAGAAACCATTGTGATTGTGAAAGCAGACAAAGCCGTTACTCATGGTGATGTGGTCAACGTTATGGATCAGTTACGACAGGTAGAAGGGGTAAAACTCGCGATCGCGACGACAACTCCTTCTGAATAAGTGGCGATGACCCAACTCAGACCAATCCTAGATAATTTTTTGAATTCCAAAAAAGGGCG
>CAZBPR010000020.1:0-14758 GCA_964493825.1 uncultured Dactylococcopsis sp. | reverse complement strand
GGAACCACAATCCGCTGCCTTAACCACTTGGCTACGCTCGCCATAGCTTACTCATAGTATCGTAACATAGTAGGCACAAGGAACGTCAACCCAGTTGTTGTTTTTAATGGAGATTGGTATGAAGCTCAAGCCTTGGGAAATAAGCATTCTTTTGGGTAGTATTGCTGTCATTGGTGTGGGAAGCGCAATGGCAATTACAAACCCTCGTCGTCAAGCTTATCAAGAGTATGCTGCTCAACAAATGGGAGGGTATCTTAAAGAAGAGGTTTGCGCCGATGCCCCGAAAGCCCTAGGAGATTTTCTAGAACGTCAGTGTAACAATTTAGTTGATAGTGGACAGAAACCTCTACAAGAAATAATTGCTCAATCAACACAGAGACACAACTATTTTTTATTTAGTATCTATGAAACAAATTTATCTTTAATGACTGGATTGCCAAGTTATCAATTTAAGACACTGGCAATTTTCCAAAATTTTTGGACTTATGAAAGTCAAGAAAAATAAAGGGCTAAATACTTTGCTCTTCTACCTCTGACAACGAGATTCTTTCAGGTTGAAAGTTACGTTGGCACGGGCGTGTAAAAGGACATTCTAAACAATGACCTTTTTCGGGTTCAACTTGTGGAAAGGGGATTTGATCTTCTTGGTATTTTTTATAGTAAAGATTAAGTTGTGTCAGTAACTGGTTTAATTCCTGATCCGTTTTAGTATGTTCAGTATGATCGTAGGAGAAAGTAATGGATGTCGGTTGCTGTGGTACGTGAATAAACCAGTAGGTAAATTGAATTTGTTCGGGAGAGTAATCGGAAGTTTCTGCTAACAAATATTTGTACAATTGCGTTTGCCAGTGATTAGCTAAATGCTCTGAATGTGGCGGTTGAGCATAAGTTTTCCAGTCAATAATTTGTGCTGTATCTTCACTTAAAATTAGCAAATCGTAAATCCCAATTAATAAAAAATTGCCCTTTAAGAAAGTTCGTCGGTGTTCTGGTTGCCGGCAAGTTTGTGGTTGAGGAAAAACGACTTGTGGTGCAACTGTGGCTAAAGCCTCAAAGGAAGTCGCTAATCGTTTGTCAGTGGCTAAAATGCTTGCTATTGGCAAACCGAGTTCCCGTTCTTGCATCAAACGATGAAATCGGTTACCTAAGTTGAGACTGTTTTGCTGAGGGGGGATGCAAGGAGAAGTAAATTGTTCAAGATAGGTATATTGAAACTTCCGTGGACAAGTTGAGAACAAGTGAAGATGGTTTTGGGAAAGTTGCCAAATTGCTTCCGTCATAAATTGAGTGTGGTCGCTTGAGTCTCTTGAGCAGTTTAGAAGCGATTTTTTCAGCGTCAACTTGCAACTTTTAAGATTTAGCAAGGACGAAAACACTCCCTCGATTGCCCCGGGCAATGCGTAAATCTTCATCAAGATAAGTAATTTCTAACCAAGCATTTTGTTCAGAACTGCGATTGATTGGAAAATCAAGAGGAGGGAATTTCTTTCCTTCTTGAATGGCTTGAATATAATGTTCAGGATTTTGATACCCTAAGAGACGTTGTAAACCAATAATGGAGCGCTTAAAATTAACATTAACTCGCTTTTCTGAAGTAGGTGTAAAGTCAGCTACAACAGAAATAATTCCTTCTAAAAAAGGAACACCAATAATTTCTGCAATATTATAAACTTTGCTATTTTCAGGATCAATATACTGGTAAATTTGTCCCGTTTTTACAATGGGGAAGCGATCAAAGCCTAATAAATCTTGACTCGTTGTATAGAGTAAACGCCAATTTCCTCCTAATAATTCTGTATGTTGGATGGGATTTGGGGTTGGATTATCCTCTTCTAATAGCGCGATCGCGCTGAGTAAAGACGCTTTCTCCTCCTCTTTTGCTAATAATCCTCGATTTTTTCCCGCGATCCCATTAAGTAATTGCGTTTTTTTACTCATTTTCTTCTCGTGATTCAAAAGAGCATAATTTATTGTATCAATTCCCTACCCTTGACAAGGAATAAGGAACAATTAACAATAGACCGTGATGGGTCACCCCTGTTTATCACTATTTTCCTGCTGCACTGACCCCAATGGCGATTTATTTTTATAAGGCCGATCAGCCCTATGGTTGCTTTTCTAACTTTTCTCCTCATCCGGTGACTATTGATGGCAAAGAATGGCCCACAGTTGAACATTACTACCAAGCCCATAAGTTACTCGGAACTCCCGATCAGGGTTTAATGGAAGTGATTCGGCAAGTGTCCACCCCTGAAGAAGCAGCAGCAATTGGGCGTGATTGCGCTCGGACAATTCGCATCGATTGGAATTGTGCGAAACAAACCGTGATGTGGCAAGGAGTGCTCACAAAATTTTTGACCCATCAAGAGATCCAAACCATTCTCCTCAATACGGGAAACGAGTGGTTAGTGGAAGACTCGCCGCGAGATTATTATTGGGGATGTGGCCAAGATGGAACGGGGCAAAATCAGCTGGGGAAAATGCTGATGCGCGTCCGGACTGAGATTAGAAAGCAATTGGCGCAGACGCAACCCAACAGAATCGATTAAAATAGAAAGGTTGTAAATATATTACTCATTAATCTGAATCTTATGGCAGTTCCCAAAAAGAAACGATCCAAAGCCAAAAAGCGCACACACAAATCTCTCTGGAAAGGAAAAGCAACGGCTGAAGCCCAAAAAGCCCTCTCTTTAGGAAAGTCAATCCTGAGTGGACGTTCTACTTTCGTCTATCCAACCAATGAGGATGACGAAGACGACGAAGAATAAATAGCAGGGTCACTAGGCAATCAGTAGGGGCAAGTTGCCCTTACTTGCTCATCACGAATGTTTTTTCCAGGATACTATTTTTTTAGAACTACATCCTTGATTCCCTATTCCCTAAACTGATCATTTTGTACCTCACCCGCTTCGGAAGTGCTATAATGGAGGTTGAGATATTAATTCCTACTCATTAATCAAGTGAGGTCAGGAAAGTCCAGAATTTTAAGAAAAATTCGTTGGACAAACATCTGTCCTACCTTAATTTATCTAGCACTGAAATAACTTGTGATAAGGTGAACAATAGCCCTTTAATCAAGAATAACGGTAATGGACGCTTCTAAC
Source organism: uncultured Dactylococcopsis sp. (assembly GCA_964493825.1). Taxonomy (GTDB): domain Bacteria; phylum Cyanobacteriota; class Cyanobacteriia; order Cyanobacteriales; family Rubidibacteraceae; genus Halothece. The sequence continues at coordinate 11,654 of CAZBPR010000020.1, read as the reverse complement.
TTGCAACAACAACTTGATCACTATAGTAAATTTTACAGTGGTTATAATGAAGACCCAGCAGGATGGGAAGCAAAAAATGGTTCCTGGGTCGAATACGAACACTTAGAAAAAGCCAAGATGCTGCAAGAAATGGGACAAGTGATGTCCTTATTGCACCAAAAAACAGCGAATGAAACAAGTTTGCCAACCAACGGCGATTTAGAATATTACTCAACGGTGCGGGAAGTTTTGGCACAACTGCGGCAGTTTTTAGAGCAAGCTTAAATAATCTTTAATCATCTTTCTGATCTTGGTAGTGATTCTAGCCTGTTTCCGTTTTCTGGAACAGGTTATTTATTTTTGGTGTAGAAAATTAATCGCGCGATCGCGCCCCCAACCTTTGGCTGCATACAGCGCCTGATCCGCCCGACGAATTAATTCCTTGCGACTCGTGCCAGTGCCTGGAATGACTGCCCCAACCCCTAAACTAATCGTGACATAAGAAGCAGTTGAGGACACTTCATGAGGAATTCGTAAACTCGCTACTGCTTGGCGAGCTCTTTGGGCAACCACCATTGCTTTTTCACAGGGGGTATCTGGCAAAATAATGGCAAATTCTTCCCCACCGTAACGGGCGACTAAATCATCGGGTCGCTTGGCAACGGTTTGTAAAACCTGAGCCACTTGTATCAGACAAGCATCACCAGCCTGATGACCATAGTAGTCATTGTAGAGCTTAAAATGATCAATATCGCATAAAATCAAGGTTAAAGGCTTTTGCTCTCGCTGTAAGCGTTGCCATTGGCGATCTAAGCTGTGATCAAACCAGCGACGGTTTGCAATTTGGGTTAAACTATCCTGAATCGCTAGTTCTTCTAACTTCTGATTGGCTTGTTGGAGTTGCTGGTACAATTCAGCTTGATGAATCGCGACTCCGACTTGAGTGGCTAACTGCTGTAAAAGACTGACTTCGGTGGAGTGCCAATGACGGGGACTGCGACAATGGTGGGCAATTAGTAATCCCCAGAGATGATCCTGATTGAGAATTGGAATCACTAAATTCGCTCGCACTTGAAAAGAACGCAACATCTCCCGATAACAAGAGGTCATTTCTGCCGTTTCGATATTTTGAATGGCTAATACTCGTCCATTGGCGTATAAAGGAGCTGATTTAATCTGAAAACAGGGATCGTCAATTTCGCGATTAAATAAAGGTTCCCAATTCTCCCCTACTGATTCAATGACAACTTGCCCCTTCCAATCTTCATCAAACCGATAGAGAACAACCCGATCCGTTTGTAAAAAATCACGGATTTCTTCAACGGTTACCTGAAAAATTTCGTCTAAATCCAGAGAAGCATGAACTTGTTGCGTCATTTGGGCAAGTAATTGTTCCCGACGCGTCTGGTTAAACAATTGTTGTAGCGGAGAGTGACCAACCAGAGAAAATTGACTTTGATTTTCCGGTTCAGAAGCAAAAGCTAACGGTTCTTTGGTTTGCTCACCAGCAGAACGGGTTGGCTCGGGGAAAATTGGATTTTCCCACCTACTCTTGAGGAGAAATGGTGTAATGGCTGCTGCGGCTAAAGGTTCACTAATCAAATAACCTTGTACTGCTTGCACTCCCTTTGGAGAATGAGAGAAAAGGGGCATCTTCGTTAAACTTTCGAGTTGTTGCAAACTTTCCACCCCTTCGGTAACAACTTGTAAATTTAAGCCGTGAGCCAGTGTAATCACACTATTGACGATCGCGCTATCTACCGCACTCGTCTCGATATCTCGAATAAAATGCCGATCAATCTTCAGTGTATTGAGGGGAAAATTTTTAATGGCATTCAGGGAAGAATACCCCATGCCAAAATCATCGAGTGCCACACTCACCCCCATCTCCTGCAACTGCTTTAAAGTCCAGTTGGTTAAATCAATATTTTGTGCCGCTGTGGTTTCTGTAATTTCAAGTTCAAGCGTAGATGCCGGAATTCCCGTCTCATTTAAAATGCACCGAATCTTATCCACAAATTCGACTTGTTGAAACTGACGACCGGAAATATTCACTGCCACTCGCAGATGCTTGATTCCCTGCTCTCGCCACTGTGCCAATTGTTCACAGGCAGTTTTCACACTCCAGTCTCCCAATTCACAAATCAAATCACTTTCTTCGGCAAAAGGAATAAAATGTTTGGGGGCAAGCAATCCGCGCTGAGGGTGTTGCCAACGCATCAGCGCTTCCACTGCCGTAATATTGCCTGTGTGCAGATTCATTTGCGGTTGGTAATAGAGACAAAAATCCTGATTTTGTAGCGAACTACGGATTTCCGCTTCTAAAGTTAAGGGGTTAAGCGGTGACCTGAGGGAAGGAGTATAAACTTGGTAACGGTTCCGCCCTTGCCGCTTAGCACTATACATGGCGGTTTCAGCATTCAGTAACAGTGTTTCCGCATCCGTCCCGTCATAAGGACTAATTGCTACCCCCCAACTGGCTTTAACATAAACCTCATGTCCAAATAGATCAAAGGGAGCGTGAAAACAATCCTCAATCAGACGCAATTTTGCGTCTAACTCAGCACTGTCTAAATGACTGAGCTGCTGGAGTAACATTACAAATTTATCCCCCTGCCAATGGGCAAGCAAACAGTTTTGCTCTTGCTCAGTTAAATGAGCTTGCAAACGTCGAGCCACCTGTTGCAAGAGTTGATCTCCTGCTTGATGACCGAGAGTATTATTGACTTGTTGAAACCGATCTAAATCTAGGAAGATCACTGCTGCCAGTTCTTTCGCTCTAGTTGTTTCCTGGGTTAGTAAATTTAATTGTTCCTTAAACAGAGTACGATTGGGCAATTGAGTCAGAGCATGATAGTTGTCTTGAAAGTTAAGGATAGTGGTTAACTGTTGCTGCTCAAAGGTATCTGCCAACAATTGCGCGATCGCGCAACCTAAGGTGATTTCCTCTGTCGTCCACTGCTGACGAGCACAGAGTTGAACTTGTTCTTTCCAAGCCAAAAAAGACGATCGCAGTTCCTTCATGTCTTCAGGATTTTGTGGGGGACGACCCGCCCACCAAATTGTTTGCAGTTGATTGTGACGAAAAACAGTTAAATATCCCTTCCGATGCCCTTGCGAAAACAGAGGAATTACTAACCCCACATAACGAGTAACATTTCCCTCAGTTGACTCATAAAGCGATAGAGCACAATTCAACTCCTGTAAATACACTTCCTCACTCGATTGCAAATACCGTTGCCAAGCTGGAGTTTCTTCTAAAGTCTCACTGCTTGCATTTCCTTGCCTCTCCAGTAGTGGTTGTTCCCCGATTTCATAAATTTCTGTTTCTCCCGACAAGTGTTGCAGCTCAATTGTGCCACCGCATCCGTCTAGACCATGCACAACTTGTTCTAAAATGTCTTGCAAAGGTAAATCATCAGTTCCCGACTTAACCATATTACGCAGCGTTTTCAAAGTTTGTTCCCGATGAAGCAACGCTTTTTGGCACTGAGAGAGCTGTTCGGTGGTAATCAATAATGTTAAGCGTTCACTCAATAGTTCCAGCATCGAAAGCTGACTTTTTTCCCAAAGGCAACGCTGATGATGATGAATCAGAAGTAATCCCCATAACTCACCTCGAATCACAATCGGGGAGGTGAAACTCGCTTTCACACCCAATTGTTCTAAATATTTGAGATGACACGGTGAGGAATTGATATAAGTTGGATTGGGTTGATGAGGAAATTGTTGTAGCTGTCGTCCTAAGCCAACATCAACTAAAATCCGCACTTGCTGCTCTAAAAATCGTTGACGCGCCACTTCAGGAATATCAGAAGCAGGAAATTGTAAATTGAGCAACGAGCAGAGGGTTGGTTGAGGGCTCAGCGCTTCTGCAATGACCTTACCACTGCCATCGTCTAAGAACCGATAGAGATTCACTCGATCAACTCCTAAAAATTCACGAATTTCTTGCAGTGTGCCTCGAATCCGCCCTGATACCGACTTCAAACATTTGCTCATCTTCAGGCTGCTTTCTTGCGTTGCCATCACCGTTTTGTCTTTAAGCGCCAGTGAACCATTGATCATGATTCATCTTTTATTTTAGTGATCTAATTTGCACGAATAAACTATCTTGAGACGCAACTGTCATGGTCAAGCTCAGCTCACGTTATAATTTTTCTCCACTCAAAACAAAAATTGGATCAACAGCCGCAAAAACTTGTGTCGTTCCTCGTGTTTCTAAGCGATTTACCGCTGACTGCACCACTTCAATGTTACGAGCTTGGAGCTTGGCAAACCCTTCAGAAAGGCGATATAAACTTTCTAAATTATTAGCGACGGCTACCACACGACCCTGCGGTTGCACATAATCCCAGACTTGCTCTAGAATTTTGTGTACATCGCGCCCTCCTTCCAAACAAACCCGATGAGGAGACTCTGGTAACTGATCTAAACAAGTCGGTGCTACCCCTTGAATCACCTGCACATTTTTCACTCCGAAACGAGTACAATTATGTTGAATTAAGTCAACCACTTCTTCATCTCGCTCAACCGCAAAAATGCGAGCTTCGGGACATAACAGCCCTGACTCTACCGGAATGGTTCCCGTGCCAGCGCCAACATCCCACAAAACCGAATCAGGCTCCAAGCGTAAATAAGAAATTAATAATAATCTTACCTCTCGCTTCGTCAGGGGAATTCCCGGAAGCCTTTCAAACAGGTGATCTGGAATGCCAGGACTTTTATAGGGCCAAATGGAAGAAGCCATATTAATAATTGACAATTGATAATTTATGATTGATAATTTATGATTAATTGGCTGTCATTGATTCAAAGACGTTTCATGAAACATCTTGATAACTATCAGACGTCTTTAAGTATTTATTATTAGCTATTTGTCTTTTCGCTTCATTTTGTCTCCCAACCGCAGTTTCCCCTTTATTTTGCATGGTGCCTTCTGCATTGTCAATTGCTCCTGATTGTTTACTGAATTATGAACTGGTGGCGTAAACTCAAAAAGAATGCTTTAGCGCGTTTAGGAGCTTCTTTACTCCTCATTTTTTATTTAATAGTAATTGCGGCTGACTTTGTAGCGCCTTATGATCCCTATACTTCAGAAGTTAACGGCTCTTTGCTCCCGCCGACAGAGATTTATTGGCGCAATCAGCAAACTCAAGAATGGATTGGTCCTCACGTTTATCCCACAGAACAAGGACCCGTTAATTTAGAAACGGGAGAACGAGAGCTATTAGTCGATTTTAACCAGCCCTCACCCCTGCGTTTATTGGTTACTGGACCCGCTTATCAAATCTTACCCATTCAGATTCCTCTGCGACCTAACTCTGAACCGGTTGAACTCTTTTCCGGTTGGGAACTGAATCGTCACTTGTTTGGGACAACCGGACCCGCTAAATTTCATCTTTTAGGCACTGACGAACAAGGGCGCGATCAATTTTCCCGCTTGGTTCATGGCGGTAGAATTAGTTTATTTATTGGCTTATTTGGGATTGCAATTTCTTTTCCCTTAGGGATGATTTTTGGTGGGATTTCGGGATATTTTGGCGGTTTAATTGATGCAGTTGTGATGCGCTTTGTAGAAGTTTTAATGACAATTCCTACAATTTATTTATTAGTAGCTTTGGCGGCCGTTTTACCAGCAAGTTTAACCAGTTCACAACGCTTTTTATTGATTATTGTCATTACTTCTTTTGTCAGTTGGTCTGGTTTAGCAAGGGTGATTCGAGGACAAGTTTTATCCATTAAAGAACGAGAATTTGTGGAGGCTGCGCGAGCGCTAGGGGGGAATTCGTTCTATATTATTATCCGCCATGTTTTACCCCAAACGGCAACCTATATTATTATTTCCGCTACCCTCGCTGTTCCCAGCTTTATTTTGGCAGAGTCGGTTTTGAGTTTAATTGGTTTAGGGATTCAACAACCGGATCCCTCTTGGGGGAATTTACTTTCAGTTGCAACCAATGCTTCAGTTTTGGTGTTACAACCTTGGCTAGTTTGGCCACCGGCAATTATGATTATTTTAACGGTTTTGGCGTTTAATTTATTAGGGGATGGTTTAAGGGATGCCCTTGATCCGCGTTAGAATATAAGTTGCTCAGAAATTAAAGCTCCATTATGCGTAATTTTTTTAAGCAACTTTTAGCAACATTAGTTGGCAGTTTCCTCGGATTAGTTCTATTTTCTATTGTGGGAACTGCTAGCTTATTTGTTTTATTATTATTAGTTGGAAACCGCGCTCAGCAACCGCAACTTTCTTCAGATTCCATCCTTGTTTTTGATTTATCAAAACCCATTCAAGATACCAATCCACCATTAAGTGTGGCTGAGACTTTATTACAAGAAGAAGTGCGTCCGTTAACTGTACAAAAAGTTTTAAAGTCCCTAAAAAAAGCCGAAACGGATGGTCAAATTAAAGGAATTTTACTCGATGGAAGTAGAGGACAAACTTCAACCGGGTATGCCGTCTTAAAAGAAATTCGTCAGGGCTTAGCAGACTTTAAAGCCAGTGGCAAAAAAATCATTGCTTACGACCTAACCTTTAGTGAAAGAGAATACTATCTGGCATCAATCGCCGATGAAGTCATTCTAAACCCATTAGGCAATTTAGAAATGAATGGGTTGCGTTCCGAACAAACCTTTTTTGCCGGTGCATTTGAAAAATATGGCATTGGTATTCAAGTCGTTCGGGTTGGAGAGTATAAATCAGCCGTTGAACCGTTTATTCGTCAGGACTTTAGCCCAGAAAACGAACAACAAACCGCAGCCCTTTTAGACGATCTTTGGAGTGAGTTTCTAGAGAGTGTTAGTGAAGACAGAGCAATTGCTGTCAACGATCTCCAAAACATTGTTGATAATCGAGGATTTTTATTAGCCCAGGAAGCCCAAGAACTCGGTTTAGTGGATCGCTTAGCCCATGATGATGAAGTGGCCGAACAACTGACAACCTTAGCCGGTAATAGTGAAAATAAAGATCCGTTTCCCAATATTACTATTAATCGGTATAGTGAGGTGAATCAAGGCACCGCAACCGTTTCCGAAAATAAAATTGCGGTACTTTATGCCCAAGGCAGTATTGTTACCGGAGAAGGAGCCTTAGATAATATTGGCAGCGATCGCGTCACGGAACAAATCCGGAAACTGCGAGAGGATGAAGGGGTCAAAGCAGTTGTCTTGCGCATCAATAGTCCTGGCGGCAGTGCCACTGCCTCTGATGTCATTTTACGGGAGCTGCAGTTAACCCGTGAAGAAAAACCTGTCATTGTTTCGATGGGGAATGTCGCTGCTTCTGGCGGCTACTGGATTGCCTTAGGAGGCAGTCGGATTTTTGCCCAACCAAATACAGTCACCGGTTCCATTGGTGTGTTTGGCGTGCTGCCGAATATTCAGGAATTAGCCAATGAAAATGGGATTACTTGGGATGATGTGACCACAGGCGATCTCGCGGGATTAAATACGATTTCTCGCCCGAAAACAGAACAAGAATTAGCCGTGTATCAACAGGTGGTCGATCAGATTTATGATCAGTTTATTGCCAAAGTCGCGACCGCCAGAAACCTCTCCCAAGAACGAGTAGTGGAAATTGCCCAAGGTCGGGTTTGGTCAGGAGAAGATGCGAAAGAGATTGGGCTAGTGGATGAGTTAGGAGGCTTAGAAAGCGCGATCGCGCACGCCGCCAAAACTGCTGAACTTGGGGATAATTGGCAACTCGAACAATATCCAAAAACAAATATCTTTGAGGAACGCTTTCTCAAACGGCTCATTGGAGAAACTCGCCTCACGCCTCATCAAGATCATATATTTGATCATCGCCTTAAAAAACTGCGCGCCGCCTGGGAAGATTTTCGCCTCCTGAACGATCCTAACCAAGCCTATGCCCGTCTTCCGTTTGAATTTTGGATCGAATAATTCGGCCACTGGGTTTGCTTTCTGGATTGGGGTTGAACGTCTCGGGGAAAGCAAACTCAGATTCAAGAGCAATGCTATTGTTCCGCAGTGACTCCTTCGGCTAAGGCAAAGCTGTCTTCAATTTCCCAATGTTTGCCATTGTGTAACAACAGCGTCAACGCTTGAACTGTGAATTGATAGTCAAAGGGCTGATCTTGATACACTTTCCAGGCTTGCCGAAAGTTGGATTTACTCAAATCTCGAAACGCAACGGTCAGGTGAGGAACAAACGGGCGCGACTGGGCAACGGGATCCACTAACCCCAGCTGATCTTCTAAATCACCCATCAACGATTTCTGAATCGTTAATAATTCTGGGGTTTTTTCCACATGAATATAAATCACTCGTGGCGGAAATGCACCAAAACCGGATAAATGAACCGGCACTGGGCTTTGACGCTGGGCAAATTGCCCTAAAGTCGTTTTCAAATCGGGAAGTTGCTCTGATTCCCACTTGAAAGGAGGTTGCAACGTAATGTGAGGAGGAGATTTTTTCGCATGGGAACTCTCATAAACGGCTGCAAAATGGTCTTTAATCGCATTCGCTTTGGTTTGTACCGCTTCGGGAGGAAGCAGCGCGATAAAACACAGTTTTTTCTGACTCACCATCTTGTTTCCTATTCTCGACAACTAGGCTAAAAAGGTCCGGATCGCTTCTCCCGTTAAATCCGGTTTTTCTAAATGGGGCACATGACCTGATTCTGGAATCCAAACCAATTCACTATTGGCAATTGTGGTTTCAAATCGTTGGGCATCTTTCGTCCCTAAAATCTGATCTTGTTCTCCCCAAACAATTAAGGTCGGTTGCAAAATGTCTTTGATGCGGTTGCTTAAAAAGTTATAGCCCCCGCTTTTTGTAAATGAAATGAGCGCCCGTGACCAGTTCGGATGAGCAAGATGTAGCATGGAGCAAGTTAAGGCATCTTCACTGGCTAAGGTGCGATCATAATAAGCGTTCTCGCTAATTTTTTGTCGGACTTTCACATTACTTAAAAAGCCGGTTGCTAAGCGATCTAAAGGGGGAATCATTAACTTGCCCATCGCAGGACCCCCGGCAAAACCAGCACTATCAAGTAACACTAATTTGTGTACGGTTTCGGGATAAGTTAGAGCAAAATCAATGGCAACCGCACCCCCCATCGAAGCCCCTAATAAGACCATCGGACGTTGAATCAATTCCTCCCAGAAAGCATACAAGTGAGTTTTAATCGCATCGGGGGTTACAGGAATATCTTTGGGACGGTCTGTTAAACCAAAGCCAAAAAAATCCACTGCCCAAGTTTCTGTAGCGGGAGACACTTGGGGAAGCAAGCGACGAAACTCCATCAAAGAACTATCAAAACCATGGAGTAACAGCAGGGGAAGTTCTCCTTCGCCTTGTCGCACATAAGTAGTCTCAATGGACGTTTCAGAAAGAGAAGTTGCTAAAGACGTCTGTTGAATCGTTTCAACGAGATTGAAGGAGGTTTCTTCCGTCAGTTTTTCAGCAAGAGAGGGAATAAAAGAGGATAACTTACGAGAGATCATTGCAAGGCTTACGTTTGTGGTATCTATCTCAACTCAGTTGAATCGTCTGATAATCAAAATCAGAAGGCATTCATCACTAGTGTAGCGACGTTAGCCCCCTCATCGAATGACTCCAAGAAAGTTGCACGATCATTGACTATAAATTCAATGAGACACTCCATCGAGTTCTAGGCTGATTCCTCGTTACTGATTCTCTCTTTTGCGCACAATGGAAATAAGACCTGACAGTTGCGACTCTAAAAATGAATTATCCGACAGCCAATATTCCAACCCCGAAAGCGCCCACACTCCTCCAAATTGGACAATGGATTCTCGATCCGGTGGGCTACATGAAACATAACTTTCAGCAGTATGGCGATGTGTTTCAAGCCTATGGAATTTGGAGCGGTTCTGAGCCCTTATTGATGATGAGTGAGCCCAAAGCCTTACAGTATATGCTCACCCATGATACGGGCAAGCAATTTACTACCCCTGGCGATGTTAATCAGATTTTAGCCCCCCTGATTGGTTGGCAAAATGTCATTTTATCCAGCGGGAATGAACATCGTCGTCGCCGACAGTTGATCATGCCTCCGTTTCATGGGGAACGCTTGAAAGCCTATGGAGAAATCATTCAAAACATCACGCAAGAGGTGATTGCCCAATGGTCCACACAAGAACCTTTTCAAGTGCGCAGTTCTATGCAAAAAATTACGATGCGAGTGATTTTAGAAGCCGTCTTTGGACTCCACGCTGGCGAACGCTATCAAAAAATTGAACGGTTATTAAGTCAACGCTTAGATATGGTTGGCAATCCGATTTCTTCAATGATTGTCTTTTTACCGTGGTTACGAAAAGACTTAGGCAGTTGGAGTCCTGGGGGTCGGATCCGTCAATTATCGGAGGAAATTGATCGCTTGTTATTTGCGGAAATTCAAGAACGACGGAATAATCTTGATCCGAACCGGATTGATATTCTTTCGTTGCTGTTAATGGCACAAGATGAGGACGGCAATGGTCTCACCGATCAAGATTTGCGCGATGAATTGATGACTTTACTTTTGGCCGGACATGAAACCACGGCAACGGCTTTAACTTGGGCCATGTACTGGCTACATCGCTTACCGGATGTCAAAGAAAAATTATTAGCGGAATTGGATACAGTAAGTAATCCAGAAGATCCGGCGCAATTTTTGCAACTCCCTTATTTAAGTGCGGTTTGCAACGAAACTCTCCGCATTCACCCCGTTGCGATGCTGACGTTTCCCCGGCGAGTCGAAGAGCCGATGGAATTATGTGGCTATCAGTTAGAACCGGGAATGTTCATCATGGGCAGTATTTATTTGCTGCATCAACGCGAAGACCTCTATCCTCAACCGGAACAATTCCGACCGGAACGGTTCTTAGAACGACAGTTTTCACCCTATGAGTTTATGCCTTTTGGTGGGGGAGTCCGACGTTGTGTGGGTGCAGCATTAGCCCAGTATGAGATGAAAATTGTTTTAGGAACGATGATGAGTCAACTGGATTTAACGTTAGTCAATCAACGCCCTGTCCAGCCCGGACGCCGGGGTGTGACTTTAGGGCAACAAACACCGGTTTGGATGCAAAAAGTAGGGACACGCCTGCGCTCAAAAACCGTTGCTGAGGTTTAATTCAATCAAATCCCTTCCTGATCAGGAAGGGAACTCCCCTTAACGATAGTTTTGGTTTTGAATATCTCGCAGTCGGGCTTCTGGGCGTTTGAAGCGATCGAGCTGCGATTCAAAAAAGGCACGGTTGGCTTTTAAGTGTTTCGGGTTGGGATCGTCAAGGGGATACAGCAAGGCGGTACGGAGGGCTTGAATGACTGCAGACGTAACACAGTACATAGAGCGTTGGAAGGTAATTCCCAACTGAATTAGTTTATCCTCATCGCCACGACAGTGTTGGGCATAGTAGTCTTCCAGATAGGGAGGGAGGAAGTGCAGCATATCCTGCATCAGTAGAGTGGGGGGAATGCCGGCGGTTCCCACGGGAAAGACATCGGCATACAGAATTCCGTAATGGAAATCTTTTTGATCCTCGGGCACTTCATGGGCTTGGGCATTATAAGATTTAGTTCCCCGGAAGGGAGAGGTGCGATAAAAAACCGCTTCTACATAGGGGAGGGCTGCTTCATATAACCAAGTAAAGCCTTTGCTTTTGGGGATGATTTCGTACTTCTCGCCATCAATATAAACGTGA
>CAZBPR010000019.1:23112-32666 GCA_964493825.1 uncultured Dactylococcopsis sp. | reverse complement strand
AAACTGAATCGGAAAAACTGCTGCACATGGAAGGCACCTTGCACGAACGCCTCATCGGTCAAGAAGAAGCCGTCCGAGCCGTTTCTCGTGCGATCCGTCGCGCCCGTGTCGGTCTGAAAAATCCCAACCGCCCGATCGCGAGTTTCATCTTCTCTGGTCCCACCGGTGTCGGTAAAACTGAGTTAACCAAGGCATTAGCGACTTACTTCTTCGGTTCGGAAGATGCAATGATCCGCTTAGATATGTCTGAGTTTATGGAACGCCACACCGTTTCTAAGCTCATTGGTTCCCCTCCGGGCTATGTGGGCTACAACGAAGGAGGACAACTCACCGAAGCCGTCCGTCGTCGTCCATACACCGTTGTTCTCTTTGATGAAATTGAAAAAGCTCACCCCGACGTCTTCAATATGCTCCTGCAAATTCTAGAAGACGGTCGTCTCACTGATGCCAAAGGTCGCACAGTAGACTTCAAAAACACCTTGTTAATCATGACCTCCAACATTGGTTCTAAGGTCATCGAAAAAGGTGGTGGCGGTTTAGGCTTTGAACTCGACGAAGATCAAGCCGAATCGCAATATAACCGTATTCGTTCCCTCGTTAACGAAGAATTGAAGCAATACTTCCGCCCAGAATTCCTCAACCGTCTTGACGAGATTATCGTCTTCCGTCAACTCAATCGTGAGGAAGTCAAGGAAATTGCCGAAATTATGCTGCGAGAAGTCTTCTCTCGTCTGACTGAGCAAGAAATCAAGCTCGAAGTTACTGAGGCGTTCAAAGAGCGGTTAGTGGAAGAAGGATATAGCCCCAGTTATGGTGCGCGTCCCCTCCGTCGAGCAATTATGCGCTTGTTAGAAGATATCCTTGCTGAAGAAATTCTCTCCGGTCGCCTGAGCGAAGGAGACACAGCCACCGTTGATGTGGTGGACGGGGATGTAAAAGTCTTTCCGCAAGAGAAGAAGAAAGAGTTACTTCCTCAAGGATCAGAGTAATTAAGACCCATCACCTTAATTGCTGTTAATCCCTTCCTTTAAGTAAGAAGCGGTAGAACGTAATGCTCTACCGCTTTTTTCTGAGGATAAAAAATAATGAATGATGGTAATTTTCAACATATTGCTGTTTACAAAAAAGCCAAGAAAAACTCACCGACTAGTGGCTTGTATTTGATATCGACCAGTTTCTCCCCGCTCAAAAGCAGATGCCAGTACAAAGTAAACGCCATCTGAGGGTAAAGTCGTCGTTAGTTTAGCATTGAAGTTTTGAGGAGAAATATCGTCATTGTCATCAATCAGTTTTTCTTGTTGAGGAGAGAATAATAATAATGCTGGATCAATTTCTTCACTTTTCATTTCAATTGTTACTTGTTGACCGGCACGGCCTTCAAACGCATATAACTCGAAATAGCTATTATTAGGAAGAACTTCATCACCTTGTTCTAATCTTCCTTGTAACAATTGACCATTTAAAGGCAAACTAAAGGCTTGTATCTCTTGAGAGGGTTGACTGAGTTGAGGTTTTTGAGCGACACGAGGAAGTTCTCCTTGCTGAGCAGCGACTAAGAACGGTTCTACTACATCTATAGCCAGGGCAAAGCTAATGCCAACATTACCTAAACTGCGACCAACGCCTTGTCCCTCGCGAACAACGGGAGCAGTGAGAATTGCTGTATTGACTCCAATCACTTCTCCCTCAGAATTAAGTAAAGGCCCACCAGAGTTTCCGGGATTAACTGCTGCATCATGTTGAATGAGAGTTCCCTGAGCACGGATACCACTAATAATACCTGTGGTAAAGGTGTTTCGATATTCAATATCATAGGGAGTACCAATAGCGTACACGGATTGTCCCACTTGCGCCGATCCAGGTGAAGCCAAAGGTAATGTGGGAAGATTACTTTGATTGCGAATTTGAATGGCAGCCAAATCAAGATCTTCATTAGCAACGCCTAAGATATCAGCTTCTAATTCAGTTCCATCCGCTAAAATTACCGTTACAGGAGAAGTGGCATCAGCAATAACATGAGCATTGGTAAGGACTAACCCATCCGCAGTAACGATAAATCCACTGCCATTACTTTCTCCAGTATCAATAGCGATGACAGCAGGACTAGCTTGCTTATATAACTCAACCCGAGTCTCTTGTGTAAGAGTTTCCTGAGCTAGAGAAAGGGAATTGGATTGTTGTGAAGAAGGATTTTTTGTCCTTGAGGGATCAGAGTGGGGTTGACTCACAGAAGTGCTAGAAGAAGTAAGCTGGCTACATCCAGCAAATCCAAATGCCATGAGGGTCAAAATTACTGAAACTTGTGGGATCGTTATCTGAGTGAGTTTCAAGTCCTTAATTTTCATTTTCAAATTGACTAAGCGTTGCAATATTAAACAATACAAATTATTTGATTTTATCTAGAAGTTCTCTAAAGTTTTATAAAAATTAATATGAGAGATGTCACTATATTGATTTAAAACGCCATTAAGTAGTGCTTATTTAAAGAAAATCAAGAATCCTAATTTGATATATAGCAATCAGGAGTCAAATAGGAGGAATTGATTCTTTGTAGACCTTGCCCCGAAACCAGGTTTTTATCACGATCTAACTGCTTTCTTTCTTGTCTGATAGATGTAGTATTAAAAATTACTTTTTTGTGTATTTTGTAATTATTTGTTTGTGAATTAAATCAAAATTAGCGGGCGTAAATTAGTGATATTATTGAGGAACTTCTGTAAAGATTGATGAGTCAACTATCAGTAAATATTCTGTTTAAGTGTGAAGATTGAATCAGTCGTTAAGTCATTACTTTAAGTCATAAAAAGGTGAATACCCCTTATGAAAAGAATGAAGGAAAATTTTTATGAAAATCCCCCCACGATTGAGTCACTTATTAACTGAAAGCGCGATCGCGCTGGTTAGGATTGACCTGCTTGCTGAAGGAACCCAAGCCCAAGATTAACCGGACGTCGAAGAATAGTATCAACAAAAGCAGAGATCAGCATTTCCCCTTTCTCGCCAACTCCAAGACAAATCATCAAGTATTTTGCAGTCTATCTATTCAAGAACAATGAACAATCGCTTCTATCTTCAAATGAGTACTTGTCTAGCCAGCCTCTTTCTTTTATCCGGTCTATCTGCTTGTACTGCTTTTTCAACCGGGCAATCGCAAGCCGCCAACTCACAACAACTGAAAGAAACTTCTACAGCTCAAGCAGAAGCAAGAGCAAAAGTGGAGTTTATTTGTGCTGATGGGTACGACCAACAAACTGATTCGCGTTTACCAACGACTTATGCATGGACGGAGCGGGGTAAGATTGCTGTTGTCCGTTGGTCCACTGATTTCTTTGAAAGAGCCGGCTTTTCTCCACAAAAAAGGTGTGAACTAGTTTCACCACGCTTTCAAAAAGCTTATAACCAGCAAACACTTTCTTATCTAACCAATGGCACCATGAACGGTCAATCAGTCATTTGTACAGCTACAGAAGCAGGAGGCGATTGTGCCGACCTCTTACTGACCCTCAGACCTCAAGACAAACCCTTAGTCATTTTAGAAGGACTCGCTAGTATTTTTCGAGGTCGTCGAACCGAACCACTGAGACATATTAGCGGTCAAATTTACTACCCAATTGATATGGAAGAGTTCCTGCGTAATGCTCCCGTTGAAGAAGAATAGTTCTAGTCAAAACAAGGGAGGGTAATATTGCCCCCTCCTAGAACCGTGACTTAAGTCTACTTCTTTTGTCCTCCACCACTAAAAACGATGAATGATCGCTTTTATTTACGCTTCACCTCCTATCTCAGTAGTTTTTTATTACTACCGATGATCGGAGCTTGCACCCCCTTGCAAAGCCTCGAATTAGCCAACATTGAACGGTCTCGCTCTCAGCAAGAATCTCCTCAACCTCAAAAAAACTTAGAACAAATTGCCCGATCAATTACGGTTCGGATTTTTGGTGAAAACGAGTCTGGTTCTGGGATTTTAATTGGTCATCAAGGAAACACCTACCAAGTGCTTACCAATGCCCACATTGCCCGAAACAAGGACTCCTCCTATCAAATTCAAACGCATGATGGTCAAATTTATCAAGCTAGCGTAATCCGCCGTGGTGACTCCTTTAACGGGAAAGACTTAGCATTACTCACTTTTAAAACCACTGCTAACTACAGCATTGCAGAATTTGGGAGCAGACAGTCTCTCAGAGAGCAACAAACTGTCTTAGCAGGAGGATTCCCGATCAACAAAGAAGACATAGCGTTTACTAAAGGGAAAATTACTTTCCTGCCGGCACAACCCTTAAAAGGAGGCTATCAAATTGGCTATAGTAGCGAAATTCAACAGGGAATGAGTGGGGGTCCACTGCTCAATCAAGCCGGAGAAGTAGTTGGCGTCAATGGCTTGGGACAAGCAGCCATTTTAGAGGAAACTTATACCTTTGAAGATGGTTCCACTCCCAATCAACGACAACGTAAAGCCTTTCGTCAAGCTAGTTGGAGTATTCCCCTGGAAGTGAGTTCCCTCGCCCAAATTGATCCAGAGTTAGCGACTCAACAAGTCAATGAAATTGCTAAAGCCATTACCGTGCGTATTGATGCCGAACAAGGGAATGGTTCAGGAGTTATTGTTGCTCAGGACGGAAAACATTACTGGGTGCTGACAGCTGATCATGTCGTCAGGAAGAAAGGAAAGTATCAAGTCATCACCCCTGATGGGAGAAAACATACTGTGGACTACACAACAGTGACATCACCAGAGGGGATCGATTTAGCGCTGTTGCAGTTTAAGAGTGCAGAAACGTACACGGTGGCGGCTCTGGGTGATTATTATCTCGGAGGGATGAACGACAGACCCTTAGTGTTTCTGTCCGGTTTTCCCGGATCCAATCCCGATCAGCGACGCTTTACGGCAGGTAATACTTTTCCGCAAATAGTTACCCCTCACCAAGTGCAGAACAATTCATCTCTAACGAGTGGCTATGGGCTCGTTTACACCAATTTTTCTCAAAGAGGGATGAGTGGGGGACCCGTATTAGATAATCGCGGACGAGTCATTGGAATTAATACCGCTGCGGAAGCTGAATTTGAAATTACTGAAGCGGGGGAAGTGAGAATTATTAATCTGGGACAAAGTTTGGGAGTCCCCATTCGTACCTTTTTAGGGTTTGTTCCTGAGACCGCAGTCAAAACCGAAGCGTTAAAAGTAGAAACCTCAGCCCCCCCCAAGTTAGCTGAAGCCGAGGTAGAAGCAATTACGGAAGGACTATTTACAACACAAGCGCCTGCAGAAGGTGCAACAGCCATTGAGTGGCTCAATTATGGTAATCGCTTATGGCGCATTAAAAAGGACGAGGAAGCCATTCAGGCGTTTGAGCGAGCCCTTGCGTTACGACCCGAATTTTATCAGGCTTATTACGCTAAAGGAAAAGCCTTGGTGTCACAGGGTTTAGAAAAGGAAGATAATCGACAGGCTCAGGAAAAGTTTCAAGAAGCTACGGCAGCCTTTGAGAAGGCGACTGAAATCAAGCCCAATCTCTATGAGGCATGGCGCGATCGCGCGAATGTGTTGTCTGATTTAGAACAACCTGAAGCTGCCCTCGCGGCGATTAACCAAGCAATTGCAATCAATCCCGAAGACTTTGTCCTTCATTATCAGCGCGGTACAATTTTGGACAATTTAGGTCGTCTCGAAACCGCAGAGGAAGCTCATAACCAAGCTATAGCATTAAATCCTTCTGCTTGGACTTATCTTTATCGGGGGATGACTCGCAGCCAGTTACACAATTATCAAGGCGCGATCGCTGACTTCAATCAAGCGATTGAATTCCAACCTCAATTTGCGATTGCTTATAGTGTCCGAGGTGCTACCCGAGGAGCCATCGGCAAAGAGACAGAAGCACTTGCTGATGTGAATCAAGCCCTTGCACTGCAACCGAATTATGCCGGCAACTACCTGGCTCGGGGAATCATTCACTTGGCATCAGGAAATCATCAACAAGCAATTGCCGATTTCAGCCAAGTCATCAACACTTCTGATGACTTGGAATTAGTGAATCAAAGGATCCTGTACGATGCTTACGTCCAGCGAGCAAATGCCCACAAGGCTTTAGAAAATTATCAGGCAGCAATTCGCGATTTTGACAAAGCCATTGAACTACAACCTAATCGGACTTTAGCTTACAGTGGGCGAGCTGCCCTTCATCACCAACAGAAAAATTATCAGCGCGCGATCGCGGACTACACGCAAGTCATTGCATTGGAACCTGATGACACCAATGCTTACAGTAATCGAGCGTTTGCTTACGCGGAATTAGGAGAACAACCGAAAGCAGCTGCAGATTATAAACAAGCACTTGAAATCTATAGTCAACGGATTGAGAATAATCCTGATCATGCTCAAGCCTATCTGGGGCGAGCCAATGTCCTCTTTCAAATCCATACTCGCTTTCAATTAGGAGAGCGTCAAAAAGTGATTCAGGTCGTAACCCAAGATTTGCAGAAAGCCGCTGAACTCTTCGAGGAACAAGGAAATCAAAGAGGCTATCAACTGACACAGAATTTATTAAACCAATTGCCAGGAAACAACAATTAGATTCTGACTGCATTGACTGAATTAGTCTGAAATCCTTTTTTAAGGAAAATTTGCTTATGATCCAACTGATTTGACTCAGCTTTTGTTGAAAAATTAATATGACTCAAGTGATATAAAATTGATTGGGCAGAGAGGGCGATAGTATTTCTCTTTCATCGATGTGTAGCATGAATTCATCACTTTCAGATGAGATAGGTAGCAAGGACTTGTCATCATGCGCGATCGCGCCCTACTTCAAGCCGTGTAAAGGTAAATTCCCCAAAGAAATGCAAAGAGACTGAAAGTTAAAGCTGATTTTATGATCTGAGTAGATGAAATTTCTATATGAACAAGTGCTTGAAGTTAACGATTTCTTTATTTTTGTTCTTATCCTTATCTAGTTGTACGACAAGGACACAACTTCATGAACTCTCTGATCCCACTGAAAATCAGCAACTCCTCCTTAGAAAAAGATTCGTTAGCAAACCCACTTATGGCTTATTGATTATGGGAAAAGGGTATATTGAGGGTGAGGCGAGAATTGCTTTAGTCTTAGAGGGGAAAGTTTATAAAACCAAAGTTGTTTCAGGGAATGTCAAATTTCAATGGCGAGAAAATTGGCGTAATCATCGGGCTATTTTGCGTTATCAACCCTTCTCTGTTACTGAAGGTAATTTAAGATTCAGTGTAACTTTTATGGATTAAGACTCATGAAATGTTTAAAAATAATTGCGCGATCGCTGCTAATCTCTTGCACTGTTATTATTACTCTCTTTTTTTCGACGCAGATGTCTGTCATTGCAGAACAAGCGACAGTCACCGTCGATTTTTATTACAGTAAAACTTGTCCCCATTGCGCAGCAGAAAAACCACTCCTCAATTATATTGAAGAGCACAACGAAGGGGTAAAAGTCAATAGAATTGAAGTGAATGAGAAACCAGATGTTTGGCAAAACTATTTACAAGAAAATAATATTCAAGCAACAGGTGTTCCGCGAACAGTGATCGGCGATCGCGCTTTTATTGGCTATAGCAAAGAGCAAGGAAAATTAGAATATAATCCCAGCTATAAAGCTTATATTGGCTATAAAAATCAAATCATTAATGCCATTGAAGAAGAACTAAATTCCCCTCTCAATACACCAGAAAGTCAAAATAAAGTACAAGAAGAAAAGTCAGTCTCGACCTTACCTTGGTCAGTCTTTTTTTTACCACTTTTATATGCTATTAGCTATCCCCTCCTCAAAAGAAAACTATTAAGCGCACAGCGTCAACGGTACTGGATTGGGGGTTTATTAGGGATTACGTTATTGAGTGTTTTTTCCTTTATTGTCTTAACCCCTAATGCAATCATTCAAAACCTTGCTGGAGGGTTACCCTTCCCGTTATTTGTCAGTATCATCGCTTTTGCTGATGGGTTTAATCCCTGTGCTTTCACCGTTTTAATTATCCTGCTTTCTCTGCTCACTTACACCAAAAGTAAAACAGATATGACCATTGTAGGATCGACCTTTATTTTGACCTCGGCTGTCATGTACTTTGGTTTTATCATGGCGATGGTCTTGGTCGGATCCTTCTTTTTAGAACAATATGGTCAAATTGCACTGGTTATTTTAGGCGCGATCGTAACCGCAGCTGGCATCATTAATATTAAAGATTACTTCTTCTTTAAACAATCAATTTCGCTTTCTCTTTCCGAAAAACAACAGTTAACAATTACAAAAAAAGCAGGAGGAATTGCGAGACAATTAAATCGGGCTAAAGTTGAATCCAAGCAATTTTGGTTCGCTTTAGGAGCAACCATTTTGCTAGCTATTTTTGTGAACATTATTGAATTAGGGTGTACTGCAATTCTCCCTGTTGTTTACATGACAACCTTAGTCAATCACTGCACAACTAATGTGGGACTCTGTTATACAACTTGGACAGCTTTATATGCTTTGATTTATATTCTGCCACTCCTAGTAATTTTAGTAAGTTTCATTTATTCTTTCCAATCTTCTCGTTTAAATGAAGATCAAGGGCGAATTTTGAAATTATTTTCTGGTGTATTTATGCTTTTATTTGGTTTGATTATGTTGATGAAACCACAGTTATTAATGCTGGGTTAAATTGATGAGTCACCTTAAGGATTAGCAATAATTTTGATGAGCCATCTCACTAAAATCATTAGCAGTAAATAAACAATCATGGCAAAGAGAATGTTAATGTCAAAAACATTATTGCCACTATTAAACTGTATCGTCCCAAACAAATTAGAAAAAGGAACAGAAAAAGGTTTAGAAAGACTATAAATAAAGCTAGCAAAAATGTTTTCCCGATTAGCCCCAGTGACTAACAAAAGAAATCTTAATCCTAATAATATTTCCAAAGCAGCAACCAAGTAAGATACACTTTGACTAAATTTCCGAGAAATCGTAATTCTTTGCGCTTTTTGGATCTTTTTTTCTTGTTGAATTAAACGTTCTGCTTCTGCCTCCTGCTTAGGTGAGATATTAGAGCTAGCTTTTGTGTCATTGTTTTCATGTGTCTCATTGAGATCATCGGGTTCTTGTTCGTGTTTTGGATCATTAGAATGACTCATAATCGTTAATTTCAATTTGAACTGCTTCAATATCCCTCAGTTTGATGAGAGGATTACTTGAATTTTAATCTTTAGCTTGCTCAGAATTCCACTGATCATGATTAAAGTCAATGAAAAATAGAGAACAATTGAAATTATTGCTAAAGAGTCGTTAAATCGAGACTCAGCATTTGAGCCTCCGTTTTTTACGAGCAATAATAGATAGGATAGAGACTGCATCAGTTATCAATCAGCATCATCATCTAAACAATGTCAATTCTCAGACTCGAAAAAATTAGTAAAACTTATGCCACCGGAGAAATTCTCAAGGATGTTAATTGGGAAGTCAAAGCTGGAGAACGGCTTGGACTTGTTGGGGTAAATGGTGCGGGAAAAACCACCCAACTCAAAATGATCATGGGGGAAACCGAACCGACAACA
>CAZBPR010000019.1:0-23102 GCA_964493825.1 uncultured Dactylococcopsis sp. | reverse complement strand
TTTGATATTGATCCCGGGTTGACCGTTAGACAAGAGTTATGGCGAGTCTTTAAACAAGCCAATGAAGTCCAGAAAAACCTGGAAAAAGTCCAGCAACAAATGGAAACCGCAGAACCAGAGGAACTCGATAAACTGATTCGGAAACTGGATCGCTATCAGCAAGAATTTGAAGCCCAAGATGGTTATCAACTCGATACTAAAATCAGTTGTTTATTGCCCGAATTAGGTTTTGTCCCCGAAGACGGCGATCGCGCAGTGACCAATTTCAGTGGCGGCTGGCAAATGCGGATTTGCTTAGGGAAAGTGATGCTGCAAGATCCCGATGTTCTTCTTTTAGACGAACCAACGAACCATCTCGATTTAGAAACGATTGAATGGCTAGAACAATATCTGAAAAATTTGACCACACCAATGGTGATTGTCTCTCATGACCGAGAATTTTTAGACCGCCTCTGCACCCAAATTGTGGAAACTGAACGGGGGATCTCTACAACCTACCTCGGGAATTATTCCAGTTACCTGGAACAAAAAGAATTTAACCGGCAAGCCCAAATGAGTGCTTACGAACGGCAACAGAAAGAAATTGCCAAGCAAGAAGAATTTATCGAGCGATTTCGTGCGAGTGCTACGCGCAGTACGCAAGCTAAAAGTCGAGAAAAACAACTGGAAAAAGTAGAAGAAATTGAAGCTCCAGACGCGAAAGTAAAAGGTCTTGAGTTCCGATTCCCCACTGCCCCTCGCAGCGGTAAAGAAGTCGTCAAAATTGAAGATTTAACTCATACTTATGATGATAAAATCCTATTTCTCGGTGCCAATTTATTAGTTGAACGCGGCGATCGCATTGCATTTTTAGGTCCGAATGGTTCTGGAAAATCCACTATTCTGCGTTTAATTATGGGTCTAGAAACTCCCACCGAAGGAGCGGTTAACTTAGGTCAACACAATGTCATTCCCGGCTATTTCGAGCAAAACCAAGCAGAAGCCCTCGACCTGACCTTAACGGTTGAGGAAACAATTCAAAAAGCGGTCCCTGATTGGAAATATGAAGACATTAGAGCTTTACTAGGCAAGTTCTTATTTAGCGGGGATACAGTGAAGAAAAAAGTTGCAACTCTCAGCGGCGGTGAAAAAGCCAGACTTGCTCTTGCTAAAATGCTCTTACAACCGGTTAATTTATTAATGTTAGATGAACCGACCAACCATTTAGATATTCCGGCAAAAGAAACCATTGAATCTGCTCTCCAAAACTATGATGGGACAGCTTTAATTGTTTCTCATGACCGCTATTTTATCTCGAAAGTAGCGACAAAAATTGTCGAAATTAGCGAAGGGGAATTAGTGGTTTATGAAGGAGACTATCACTATTATTTAGAGAAAAAAGAAGAAGCGGCTCAAGCAGCGCGCTTAGCAGAAGAAAGAGCGCAAGCAGAAGCTAAACGGCAAGCTAAAAAAGAGAAGCAAAAACAAAAGGAAAAAGAACGCAAAGCCGCGAAAAAAACTAAAAAAGGAAAGTAATTATAATTAATTCCCCATTCCCCAATGACCAATGACCAATGACTAATGACTAATGACTAATGACTAATAACCTCTTGCCGATTGGGATTGCCAAGTTGGACAGCGACATTTTGATCAAAGGGAAGGAAGTCCCACTGTTGGCTTAAGTTTTGCAGCAGTTGATCTTGGGATTGACGGAAAGTATCAAGACTCCCGTTTTGATTAAGGACAGCAAAATAGACGAGTCCGTGACGTTCGGTGTCAATTACTCCGGCTAAAGCACTGACATTGAAGAGGCTTCCCGTTTTGACGGGAATTCCTTGGGGGATAGCGCGATCGCGCACGGTTCCGGTTTGAATCCCAGCGACGGGTAAAATTTCCCCAAGATGACTGCCTTGTGCTGTTAATTTTTCCTGCATAACCTGTAGCATTGTAGTCACCGCCCGCGGCGATAAGCGATTATCGACTCCTAACCCCGAACCATTGATCAGTTGGACTTCCGTTGCAGAAACCCCAGTGGCTTTGGTAACAATCGCTTCTACTTGTTCCACCCCACCGACGGATTGCGCGACTAATTCTGCTAGTTTGTTGTTACTGTAAACATTCATCTGTTGCAGAATTTGTTGGAGAGGTAACGATTGATGGCGAATGAGGGGGGTGGCACTGGAAAAATCAGCCTTTTTGTCAACGATGATCGTTCCAGCAATTTCGACTTTCGGGCGAGGCGTTTGAGAAGAAAGGGTTTGGTACTGCTGCTGGGCTGCCTTTGACCAGCGTTGGAAATTGAGCCCTTGCGCTAAAAGTTGAGCTGATTTTTGCGGACTTGCCTGATAATTCATAAAGAAATCATCAGTGATAATTAAATCGCCCGTTACTTCTTGAATCCCTAGTTCATTTAAACGATTGCCCAGCGCGATCGCCTCTTCCCAAACAAAAAAGGGATCGCCGCCCCCCTCAATAATTAAATTTCCTTGCAGTACTCCCGCCTCAATCACACCAGTATGCTTAACTCGGGTTTCAAACTGATAATTACTCCCATAGATTTCTAGAGCCGCTAAACTCGTTGCAATCTTCGTTAAAGAAGCAGCCGACTGCGGAATTGTTCCTCGATGATCCGCAAATGTCCACCAATCTGAAGCCAACCAAATGCCTTGCCCACTGCTTACCACTCCCAATTCTGATAAATTTTGTAAATAGTTTTCAATTGTCTGTTCAATCATTGGCTCTGGAGAATGAGGGAGAGAAAATAGAGCTAACTCTTCCCAAGCAAGCTCCTGCACAGGTCTTAAGGGAGGAGGTTCTTTTCCCCATCCTGGTAAAATCCCAATTAACCCACTCCAGACAATTAAATCCCACATTACTCTCAAACACTATTAGGCTCAAAAAATTTCCAATTACCCAGAAAACACTACTAGTCAGTTGTGCCAACAACCTGTAATCTATCTTAAAGAGACACAGGTTTATTATTTTCACCTAAAATTTAACTGTTTAGTTTTAATTTCTGCCCCCAACGGGCTTTTTAAAATCCTTAACGCTTCTACCAATTTGATTTATGGGATCGACGCGCGCAAAAATTGCAGTTGACGCTATGGGAGGCGACCATGCTCCCGGCGAAATTATCACAGGGGCTATCCGAGCCACAGAAGAACTTGACGTGGATATTCTTTTGGTTGGCGATCCTGCACAAATTCAGCCCCACCTCGAATCGTCAGGCAGTGCCACTAATCCTCATCTGGAGGTAATTCCCGCCGATGGAGTCATCGAAATGTCAGAAGAACCGATGGCAGGGCTGAAGCGGAAACGGCAAGCTTCCATTAATGTGGCAATGGATATGGTTAAAGCAGAACGAGCGGAAGCCGTAGTTTCTGCCGGACATTCCGGTGCTGCAATGGCAGCAGCCTTATTGCGATTAGGACGCTTAAAAGGAATTGATCGCCCAGCTATTGGCGCAATTCTCCCGACCCTCATTGCTGGAAAATCGGTGATTATCCTTGATGCTGGAGCAATGGTGGACTGTCGTGCCAAATATTTAGAGCAATTTGGTTTGATGGGAACGGTTTACAGTCGCTATGTTTTAGGGAATGCTGAACCGAAAGTCGGGCTCTTGAATATCGGTGAGGAACCTTCCAAAGGAAATGAAGCCTCGATTCGCGCCCACCAATTAATGAGTGCTAATCCGCAAATTCCTTTTGTTGGCAATGCGGAAGGGCGAGATGTCTTGTCAGGAAACTTTGATGTCATTGTCTGTGATGGATTTGTGGGGAATGTTGTCCTCAAGTTTGCAGAAGCAATTGGCGAAGTCTTGTTGAATATTCTGAAAGAAGAACTCCCCCAAGGCTTAAACGGCATGGTGGGAACTACTTTACTCAAACCCAATCTCAAGCGGATTAAACAACGGGTCGATCATGCTGAACATGGTGGGGCATTACTACTCGGTGTTGATGGGATTTGCCTGATTAGTCACGGTAGTTCCCAAGCCCCTTCGATTTATAATGCGATTCGCTTGGCTAAAGATGCGGTAGATGAGAAAGTGTTAACTCGTCTTCGTTCCTACAGTGCCAGTGGAGAAGAAGTACAAGAGACGTTAGAGCAAACGTCGATTCCTGATTCAAACGTGAGCAGTCAACCGCCCCAAGCCTAGAGGAGAAGCATGAGGAACGGATTATATTCAGCAGGAATTGCGATTACAGGGAGTGGTTCTGCAACACCATCAGGTCGCTTAAAGAATCAAGATTTAGCACAGATGGTGGAAACCTCTGATGAGTGGATTACCACTCGCACCGGAATTAAACAGCGTTGTGTTGCTGCACCGGGAGAATCGTTAACCGATATGGGAATCCAAGCAGCGCGTCAAGCCCTAACCATGGCGCAAGTTGATCCTGAAGAAATTAATTTAGTTATTTTAGCAACCTCAACCCCAGATGACTTGTTTGGCAGTGCCGTCGGTATTCAAACCGCAATTGGTGCTAATCGCGCTGTTGCTTTCGATCTTACAGCTGCTTGCTCCGGGTTCGTTTTTGGTTTAGTGAATGCAGCTCAATTTATTCGCACTGGTGCTTATCAAAAAGTATTACTCATTGGAGCCGATTTATTGTCCCGTTGGGTGGATTGGTCGGATCGCAGTACTTGCATTTTATTTGGGGATGGTGCGGGGGCAGTGGTGATTGAAGCAACCGCTCCGGAGCGCGATTGCTTGTTAGGATTTGAATTGTGTAGTGATGGTCAACTCAGTCATACCTTGAATTTGTCTCATCAAGGTCATGAGAAAACTTTAGTTGATTCAATTCAGGTGAGTCAGGGCAATTATCAACCGATCACCATGAAGGGGAAAGAAGTTTATCGCTTTGCGGTGGCAAAAGTCCCGGAAGTGATTTCTAAAGCCTTGTTTCACGCTGATTTAACGGCAGAACAAGTGGACTGGTTGCTACTCCATCAGGCCAACCAACGGATTATGGATGCAGTGGCACAGCGCTTAAATCTGCCCTTAGAACGGGTGATTAGTAATTTAGCCAGCTATGGGAATACCTCAGCAGGGTCAATTCCGTTAGCCTTAGATGAAGCCCAGCGAGCTGGGAAGCTAAAATCAGGGGATATTATTGCGATGTCTGGCTTTGGTGCCGGGTTAACCTGGGGGAGCGCGATCGTACAATGGCAAATTGACGATTAAGAAGTGTATTTTAAATAACCAATAAAAATGAGTAAACTTGCTTTTGTTTTTCCTGGACAAGGTTCTCAAACCGTTGGCATGGAAGCCGATTTAGCAGAAACGACACTTGGCAAAGAAAAATTTGAAAAAGCTAAAGAAATTTTAGGCTGGTCTGTGCTTGAAACCTGTCGTCAAGACGAAGCCAATCTTTCTCGCACTCTTTACACGCAACCCTGTCTCTATGTCATCGAGTCGATCCTGATTGATCTCCTCATTGATGAGGCGGGATATTTTCCCCAATATGTTGCGGGTCATAGCTTAGGGGAATATAGTGCTTTGTATGCTGCTCGGGTGTTTAGCTTTGAAGCGGGATTACGCTTAGTCCAACAACGAGCAAAACTGATGGATACCGCTGCCGGTGGCAAAATGGTTGCGCTGATGAAGGTTGATCGCGCTCAATTAGAAGCAGCGCTTGATCAAAATAGTGATGTTGTCCTGGCAAACGATAATAGTCCTCAACAAGTAGTGATTTCGGGAACGCCAGAAGCCGTAGATGCGGTTCTGTCTGAATTGAAAACCAAACGAGCGATTCCTTTAAATGTCTCTGGTGCCTTTCATTCTCCCCTCATGGACAGTGTTGCCCAAGATTATAAACAACTCCTCGATGAAGTTTCTTTTGGCGAGGCAATTATCCCAGTTTTATCTAACGTTAATCCGATTCCCACTGTGGATGCAACGGAACTGAAAACTCGTCTGATGGATCAAATGACAGGAACGGTTCGTTGGCGAGAAACGCTCCTAAAACTGGCTGAGGAAAATGTTTCCCAAGTGATTGAAGTGGGACCCGGTAATGTTTTAACAGGCTTGTGTAAGCGTACTTGTTCTGATCTTGAACTGCAAAATATTTCTCGTGCAGCCGAGTGCAGACTCTAGGTCAATCTCCTACATCAATCTTAATTGTTTCCAGCTTAGAGAGTGACCTCTTTATATAAGAAGTATCTTCCTCATGGTTCTTTGAGTCCTCTGAGCTAATAATATTTGATATGGCGCTACGCTGGGAAAAAGGGAAGGGAAAGGTAATCCCTTTCCCTTAATGATAACGACCGCTTGCTTGGATTAACGAGATAACCAATACACAGATCAATCTGTTATGTCCACAAAAAACGCCCCAGCCTTAAACTGGAGCGAAGCGAAGAAGATTTAGCAGCAGAGTCTAGAGTTGTTTAACTTCAGAAACTAACTGCGTCAACATATCTTTTGCACTGCCAAAGAGCATTGTCGTTTTATCTTTGAAGAAGAGTTCATTTTGAATCCCAGAAAAACCGGTTCCTAAACTCCGCTTAATGACAATGGTTTGTTTTGCCTTATCTACTTCTAAAATAGGCATTCCATAAATAGGGCTTCCTTGGTCATGACGCGCACCGGGGTTCACCACATCATTAGCACCCACCACTAACGCTACATCCGTTTGTTCAAATTGCGGGTTAATGTCATCCATATCATAGAGTTGCGTGTAAGGAACATTCGCTTCGGCGAGTAAAACGTTCATGTGTCCCGGCATTCTTCCCGCAACCGGGTGAATTGCATATTTCACTTCTACGCCCCCTTGTTCAAGAAGAATCGCTAACTCCTGAATCGCTTGTTGAGCTTGGGCAACTGCCATGCCATAACCGGGAACAATCACAACAGAACGGGCATAGCGCAGCATCATCGCCGCTTCTTCGGAACCAATGCTACGGACAACCTTATCGCCTAAGTCCGCACCGCCAGCACCAGGAATGCCACCGGAGTCACCGCCACCAAAGGCACCAAAGAGAACGCTAACTAAAGAACGGTTCATGCCTTTACACATGATTTCGGTAAGAATTAAACCGGATGCCCCGACTAACGCTCCAGCAATAATCAGCATATTATTCATGACAACGAAACCCGCAGCACTAGCTGCTAAACCGGAGAGAGAGTTTAACAACGAAATCACAACGGGCATATCGCCACCGCCAATGGGAAGCACAAAGAGGATCCCGAACAAGCTCGCCAGTCCAATCATAGTAAAGAACGCCGCTTGATCGGCTGGGTTGCTGATTAAGAAGGCACTGCTGACAATAAAGGCACCGGCAATTGCGATATTAACGGGTTGCTGTAAAGGAAACGTCACTGGTTTCCCAGTAATAATCCCTTGCAACTTCCCAACCGCCACTAAGCTACCGGTGAGGGTAGCCCCACCAATGAAAATGCCGAGAATGACGGTAATCGTCGCATCAAGAGGAACCCCGCCTTCCGAGTGGACTAATCGCCAAAATTCGCCCATCGCAACTAATGCTGAGGCAGCCCCTCCTAAACCATTGAGGAAGCCAACCATTTGTGGCATTGCTGTCATGGCAACGGTTTTGGCAATAATCGCACCAATTACAGAACCAACGGCAACTCCAATTAAAACCCATTGGTAATTGAGAATTTGTTGATCCAACAGAGTGACAACAACAGCAAGTAACATTCCTGTTGCTGATAAAACGTTCCCATTACGGGCGGTTGCAGGGGAACCCAATTTTTTTAAGCCCAGAATAAACAGAGAAGCGGCAACCAGATAGCTAATTTGAATCCCTGTGGGTAAAACTGCAGTTAATTCGTTCACTGACGATTAAGCCTCCTTATTTTTTGAACATCTGTAACATACGGTCAGTCACTAAAAAGCCACCGACCACGTTGATTGTGGCTAAAATAACCGCAATAAATCCCATCGTCGTGGTTACGGTACTATTACCACCTGCCCCAGCGATGAGGACTGCACCAATGACAGTGATGCCGGAAATGGCATTTGCCCCAGACATGAGGGGGGTGTGTAACGTTGGGGGAACTTTGTTAATCACTTCAAACCCGACAAAAGCAGCCAGGACAAACACAAATAAACTGGCAATGAGTGTTGTTTCCATCGTTAATTTCCTCGTGTATTTAGACTTTTGATTCGGTTTTCGCCGCTAAGATATCCTTCACCCGTTGGTTACGCAGTTCGCCATTATGAGTCAGACAAATGCTGTTGATGATGTCATCTTCAAAATCCAGTTGGATTTGTTCTTCTTTCACCAAATATTGCAACAGCGTGGAAACGTTCTTACTATACATCTGGCTCGCGTGAATCGGTAAGGAAGAAGGTAAGTTAATGGGTCCAATGACCGTTACCCCCGGTTCAACTTGAATATCTTTTCCAGCTTCGGTGGGTTCGCAATTACCGCCTTGTTCTCCTGCGAGATCAACAATCACCGAACCCGGCTTCATTTGTTTGATCATTTCGTTGCTAACCAATTGCGGGGCACGTTTTCCTTGTACTTGTGCCGTTGTGATCACGACATCAGCTTTTGCTACGTGCTTGGCAATCAGTTCTTGGGATTGTTGCTTGGCATCTTTCGAGACTTCTTTCGCGTAACCATTTTCGGTGGTAGTTTCTTCTTCAAACGTCATTTCGACGAAATCGGCACCCAAACTTTGCACTTGTTCTTTCACTTCGGGGCGAATATCAAAGGCTTCTACTAAGGCACCGAGACGACGGGCTGTTGCAATTGCTTGTAAGCCTGCTACACCCACCCCAATTACAAATACGGTTGCCGGACGAATCGTTCCCGCTGCAGTGGTTAACATGGGGAAGAATTTCGGGAGAGCGGTTGCCCCGAGTAAAACGGCTTTATAACCCGCAATATTTCCTTGCGAGGATAACGCATCCATGCTCTGGGCGCGACTGGTGCGAGGCATCAGTTCTAGGGCAAAGCTGTCAACCCCTTTTTCGGCTAAGGTTTGGATCAATTCAGGCTTGCCCAACGGATCGAGTAAACCAATCACTGATTTTCCCTTCTGCAGCAGGGGAAGTTCTTCATCTTTCAGGGAAGATACTTTCGTGATGATATCAGCGTTTTGCCATAAGGTTGCTTTATCAGCAATAATAGTAGCACCGGCTTCTTCATAAGCGCGATCGCTGAAAAATCCAGCTTCTCCTGCCCCGGCTTCGACTTCAATCTCCCAGCCTTGTTTAACTAAACGGGAGACGACATCAGGGATTAACGCCACTCGACGTTCTCCGACTTCGATTTCTTTGGTGACTGCTATTTTCATGTTCGATTGCGTCTTTCTACAAGTCCTGAATAAATGGACAATGAATGATCTATTTTTGATTTCTACAAGCAAGTTGTCAAATATCTTAATATATCCCCTCCTGCAGGAAGGGGGAATTTTAGGTTATTTTAGATTTTTAGCTGCTCGAAACAGTGGAGCAAAGCGCAGTGGGTTGATCAAGCTCATCTTTATTTTACTGCTGGTGGTTGTCTTAACCGCTTGTGGCGGGAATACCCCACCGAAAGGATTAGCCCCCGGACGAGACCTAATCAAACACGCGATCGCGCGCCAACTCACTTTAACTGAAGATCGCCTCAATCGCCAACTCGACCGTTCGACACCGACTGACTTTGAAGTCAAAAATCTCAAAGTGAAAACCCTCAATCCACTTTATATTGCTGATTTACCCACCTATGAAGTCAGTGGGACTTATACGCTGAAGTTAAACTTACCGCGTCAAGACATCACCCAAGAAAAAAACGAATTTGATATTTACCTGCAACGACAAGCGGAAGGTAAAACCTGGCGTTTGTTGATTCAAGACAAAGCTTCAGCTGAAAATTCTAACCAAAAATCTGAAAAACAAGTCACTATTTGGAAGAGTTATCTCGTCACCTGAACAGGGTAGTATAGAGACGTTGGGGTCTAGCCAAGGTTAAGGTATTATGAGCGATAATCAACAACGCATCCTCGGTTATTTCATCGAAGAAGCCAAAGAACATTTAGAAACACTCGAACAAGGATTACTCAATCTGACTGCTGCGAGTGAAGATTCAGAACAAGTCGATGAGTTATTTCGGGCTGCCCACTCCATTAAAGGAGGGGGGGCCATGCTAGGCTATGGCAGCATTCAAAAAACGGCTCACCGGCTTGAAGATGCATTTAAAGTCTTTCGGGATGGTACTGTCAATGTTGATGAGAAACTAGAATCCCTCTTTCTCTCGGCATTTGATGTTTTAAAAGATCTAATTACTCGTTTAGAATCTCCAGAGGGATTAAGTGAAGCAGATGGTAAAGCCTTAGTGAAAGGGGCAGAGTCCCAATTTAAAGCCTTACAAGAGCATTTAGATCAGTGTTCAGATGTAACAGCAGTCATGGCTGATCTAGGGGGAAGTGCCAATAAAGAAGCCGCTCCACCTACCACTGCAGCGGAAGAACCCATTACTGTCAATGAAAGTCCGGTGGTTGAGATCCGACCGCTGCTACTAGCAATGCTGCAATCGTTTAAAGGGGAAGATACAGTGGACACTCGTCAAACTTTACGGCAAACTTGCGATCAGGTCAAGGGAGTTGCTGAAGATAACCCCAACTGGCAAAACTTAGTTGAAGCCGCCAAAAGCGCGATCGCGAATCCGAAACATTCCTATCGGACTCTAGCTCCGGTGGTGATTAAAGAACTCAAGCAAGGAGCAGATTATATTGAATTAGGTCAGCCAGAAGCCATTGAGATTAGTGAAACCTTACATCGCCTAGCAAATACAGCAACTCCGCAAGTGTTAATCCCTGCGGAACCAGAAGCTGCTGCTGCCCTACTCAAACGAATTTTTAACCAACAGCAACTCTCAGAACTACGGGAAAAAATTAGTGTCTGAACTCACTTTGTGACTCAATCTTCCAGGGATGCTCTGTGATAGGATAGAAAGTTGGTAATTTTCACCGAGCGTGATTTGCCAAGAACAGCAATCAATCCCTGGTTTTGTTTTGTTTACCTTTCTCAACTCTCTCCTCTCACTCCTACAACCCTTACTCGCTCCCCTCTGCTTTATGATCGCTTGGGGGTTCACTATTCTGCTGATTTGGACGCTGTTAAGTGCAGCTTACAGTGCAGTGAAACGGGGTCAAACCATGCACAAAATTCCCTGTCCTAATTGTCAGTTTTTTACCAATGACCACCGTCTAAAATGCACGATTCAGCCGGTTATTGCCAATACAGAGCAAGCCATTAGTTGTCAAGATTACTGTCCGCGATCAGGAGTGAATGAACGATAAGGAATTAGAAAACTATGTTAGTTAGAAAACTCAATGAATGCGAAGAATTTACCGCAGGTGATGGCACCATTTTACGAGAACTCTTGCATCCCGATAAACAACCTTTAGAGTTGCGATATAGTCTGGCGCACGCGATTGTTCCAGTCGGTCAAACTTCCATTCCTCATTCGCTCACGACCTCAGAAGTCTATTACATCATGCAGGGCAAAGGGGAAATGCATATTGATGACGAAATCCAAATGATTGAGCCGGGAGATGCTGTTTATATTCCGCCCAATGCTCGTCAATATGTGCATAACTGTGGTGATGAACCGTTAGTATTTGTTTGTATGGTGGATCCAGCTTGGCGGGTTGAGGATGAAACCATTTATAATTCTTGATTGCCGATTACTGGAGCACTGAATCAACAACATCTTCATCGTACTTGTCTCATAAAGGTCACTGGTTAGAGTTATTGCGTCAGAGAAACAACCAACGTTTTATTTGCATTTATAGTTACAAATGTCCTTTTCCAAAATTTTAATTGCGAATCGTGGGGAAATTGCCCTGCGAATTTTACATAGTTGTGAAGAACTCGGCATCGCCACAGTTGCCGTACACTCTACCATTGACCGTAATGCACTTCATGTTCAACTCGCTGACGAAAGTGTCTGCATTGGCGAACCGCCTTCGAGTAAAAGTTACCTTAACATTCCTAACCTGATTGCTGCTGCCCTGACTCGTAACGCAACTGCCATTCATCCCGGATATGGTTTTTTAGCGGAAAATGCCAGATTTTCGGAAATCTGTGCCGATCATCAAATTCACTTCATTGGACCCACACCAGCGGCAATTCGGGCAATGGGAGATAAATCAACGGCAAAAGAAACGATGCAGAAAGCAGGAGTGCCAGTGGTTCCCGGAAGTGATGGCTTGCTAGCCGATGAAACAACGGCATATCGTGTCGCTCGAGACATTGGCTTTCCGGTGATGTTGAAAGCAACCGCTGGTGGGGGAGGGCGGGGAATGCGTTTAGTCCACCATGAAGGCGAGTTAAGTAAGCTGTTTCAAGCAGCGAAAGGCGAGTCAGAAGCAGCCTTTGGTAACAGTGGTGTTTATTTAGAAAAGTTCATCGAGCGTCCCCGTCATATCGAATTTCAAATTCTCGCCGATCAGTATGGCAATGTTGTCCATTTGGGAGAACGAGACTGTTCCATTCAACGTCGTCACCAAAAATTACTTGAAGAATCACCGAGTCCGGTTTTAGATGCCAACTTACGGCAAAGAATGGGAAAAGCAGCAGTAAAAGCAGCCCAATCCATTAACTATGTCGGTGCAGGAACTGTTGAATTTCTGTTGGATGCTCATGGTCACTTCTACTTCATGGAAATGAATACCCGCATTCAAGTGGAACATCCGGTGACAGAGATGGTTACTGGCTTGGACTTAATTGCTGAGCAAATTCGCATCGCGCAAGGGGAAAAGCTCGGTATTCGACAAAAGGATGTGGAAATTCGGGGACACGCCATTGAATGCCGGATTAATGCGGAAGACCCGGATCATGATTTTCGCCCGCAACCTGGACGCATTAGCGGCTATCTCCCTCCTGGCGGACCGGGAGTGAGAATGGACTCCCATGTCTATACGGATTACGAAATTCCTCCTTATTACGATTCCCTGATTGGGAAATTAATTGTCTGGGCACCGACGCGGGAAGCAGCGATTAAGCGCATGAAACGAGCCTTGAGAGAGTGTGCCATTACCGGTGTGAAAACCACTATTAGTTTTCATCAGAAGATCTTAGAAACACCTGCTTTTCTTGAAGGGGATGTTTATACCAACTTTGTGCAGCAGCATTTGATTAAGCATTGAGACTTATTGCTCAATTCCGGAATGATGAAAGAAACAAAACCCGCCTTTTCTCCTGATCGGCAAGCAACTTACCGCATTTTAGATGCCAACCTGGATCGCGCTCGCGAAGGCATCCGCATTATTGAAGAATGGTGTCGTTTTGCGTTAGATAATCCCGCCTTGGCGCAAACCTGTAAAGCGATGCGTCAAACTTTGGCCAAGTGGCATACTGAAGCGATCCGTTCGGCTCGAAATACGCCGGATGACTGTGGGACAACTCTGACCCATCCCCAAGAAGAAAGGCGAGACAGCGCGCAACAAGTCCTACATATTAACCTCGCGCGAACTCAAGAAGCGCTGCGCGTGTTAGAAGAATACGGCAAACTCTATCATCCAGAAATGGGCAGCCATTGTAAACAACTGCGTTACCAAATCTACACCCTCGAAAGTAATCTGTTTGCCACCTCTCCCCACGGAAAGCTTAAAGCAGCCCCACTCTATCTCGTCACTTCGCCAACCCCCAATCTCTTGACGATTGTGGAAGCAGCCCTGAAAGGGGGACTGCCTTTGGTTCAATACCGCAACAAAGAGGCTGATGATCGGGTGCAAATTCATGAAGGGAAGCAACTCTGCGAGCTTTGTCATCAATATGGGGCACTCTTTTTAATGAACGATCGCGCTGATTTAGCCCTTGCGGTGGGCGCGGATGGCGTGCACTTAGGACAACAAGATCTCCCCATTGCCGTTGCCCGTCAAATTATGGGACCGAATAAAATTATTGGCCGTTCAACAACGAATCCGCTTGAGATGGCGAGCGCGATCACAGAAGGAGCCGATTATGTTGGGGTAGGACCGGTTTACAAAACGCCAACTAAACCGGGTAAAGCCCCTGCAGGATTAGATTATGTCCGTTATGCCGTCAAACATTGTCCCCTTCCTTGGTTTGCCATTGGGGGGATCAATGCTGATAACATTCAAAATGTGATTAACGCCCAAGCGCACGGGGTTGCTGTCGTTCGTGCCATTATGTCAGCAACGGATCCCCAAAAAACTGCAGAAACTCTTTTGTTATCGTTTAAAGATTCTCCTCACCATGCCTAACGACACCATTACCCTCACCGTTAACGGCGATCCAGTTACTTGTGCCTCACAAACCCTAGTGAGTGAAGTAATTACTCAATTGAATTATAATCCTCGCTTAGTTGCTGTGGAATATAACGGAGAAATTCTGCATCATCAGCACTGGCCGGAAACGGTCGTTAAGGACGGAGACAAATTGGAAATTGTAACCATTGTCGGTGGTGGTTCTTGCCAAAATTGAGCATGATCGAAAGTAGATGATAAATAATCAATGAATCGAAGCAGAATTATGTTCCAGAACATTTCGTGGAAACGTTTCCTCAAATCTTTTTTTCTTGTTGCCCTAGCATTCATCTTTGTTTTTAGCGATGTCAGTGGTGCTTTAGCGGCTCGTAGTGGTGGGCGAATTGGTGGCGGTGGTTTTCGCGCCCCGAGTCGGAGTGCCCCTGCACCCAGAGGCGGGAGTCGCCCGGGTGGAGGCTTTGGCTTTCCATTCCTATTACCTTTCTTTGGCTTCGGCGGGTTTGGTAGTATTTTTACCATTCTCATTTTCTTTGCCATTGCTAACTTCTTAGTTAGAAGCTTCCAGAATGCCGGTTTTGGCGGTGGCGATGGCACGGCAACCGCTAATCCAAAAGTGACCGTCTCAAAAGTACAAGTCGGCTTATTATCCGATGCCAAAGAACTCCAAAAAGAGTTAAATGAATTAGCGCAACGGGCTGATACAGGCACCGCTGCCGGTCGGGCAATGGTTTTACAAGAAGCGACTCTCTCTCTATTGCGTCATCCCGAATATTGGGTCTATGGCAAAACGGAAGCGAATGTTTCCCAGATGGACGCAGCGGAATCGCAGTTCAACCGCTTTGCCCTTTCTGAACGCAGCAAGTATAGCGAAGAAACCCTCTCGAATGTAGAAGGAATGTCAAGACAAGAGCAAAGTGAGGGCGCTTCGAGTGAAACCCCAGCAGAATATCTGGTCGTCACCATCCTTGCTGGTGTTCAAGGAAAACTGGATCTGCCCAACACCAACAGTGCAGATGATATTCGTCAGGCATTGCGCCAATTAGGCAGTACCGGAAGCGAAAATCTCTTAGCAGTAGAAGTGATCTGGACGCCTCAAGCAGAAGAGGATACCCTATCCAATGACGACCTCTTAGCGGCCTATCCTGACTTAAAACGTCTGTAACCCTCATGGCAAGTACCCTTCCTTCCCAACTCTCGAAATATCGCAAGCATGGTAATGGTAAGGGCCAACCAACCGGCAGTCGTCAGCGTAAATCTCGTACCGTAGGACGACAACTCCGTCCTGCAGTCTTATTACTGGTGATGACTGCCTTATTATTAGGAGGGATTGGCTCTCGCCTCGGGTATTTACAGCTCGTACAAGGAGAACGGAATCGCCAACTTGCGGAAAATAACCGGATTCGTATTTTACCCAAACCGCCGGTTCGAGGGAATATTTTGGATCGGAACGGAAAAATCTTGGCAGATAGTCGTCTCTCCTACTCAGTTTTTATTTGGCCCCTCGCTAAAGCAGAACCGAACTGGGACAATACGGTCAAGCGGTTAGCAGAAATTTTAGAAATACCGGCAACCGAAATTACCCGTCGGGTGGAAGAAGTGCCAGTGAATTCCCCTTCTTTGGTTCGGATTGCCAGAGGATTAACGCCAGAACAAGTGACGGCAATCGAGGAATACAACTACAAACTGACAGGGGTCGAACTCGATATTGAGCCGGTGCGCGACTACCCTAATGGCGAGGTGGCAGCCCACATTCTTGGCTATACCGGCGAAATTACAGGTGAAGAACTCGCTGCCGATCAATCTGATGAGTATCGTCTCGGAGATATTATTGGGCGCATGGGCGCAGAAGCCGCCTTTGAAAAGCAGTTACGAGGCGAATGGGGCGGTCAGCAAGTTGAAGTTAATGGTGCGGGGCGGATTATTCGCATTTTAGGGGAAAAAAGTGCCAAATCCGGGGGTAATGTGACACTTACCCTCGATTTAGAATTGCAAAAAGCAGCAGAAGCAGCCCTTGGGAAGAGAATTGGCGCGATCGTGGCATTAGATCCCAATACAGGGGGGGTATTGGCGATGGCAAGCCGTCCGACCTTTAATCCCAATATTTTCTCCAGTCGGATTACCCCCGAAACTTGGAAAAAATTGCAAGCGAAAGATAATCCCTTTGTCAATCGGGCGTTACGAGGGTTTCCTCCCGCTTCCACTTTTAAAATTGTTACCGCAACCGCAGGGATGGAATCCGGAAAATATCCACCGAACACCGTTTTAAATACCTATGCCTACTTAAACGTGGCTGGCGTGCGCTTTGGAGAATGGAATCGAGCCGGCTTTGGTCCAATGGGTTATGTGCAAGCCATGGCTTGGAGTAGTAATACCTTTTTTGGACAAATCGGTCGCGGTGTTGGGGGAGAAGTTTTAATTGATTGGGCGAGACGCTATGGGTTTGGCACAGAAACGACGCTAGAACTCCCAGCAGAAACCTCAGGCTTGATTGCAGATGCCGCTTGGAAACAAGAACGATTTGATTGGGGGTGGTCAGCGGGAGATACAGTAAATATGTCCATTGGACAGGGGTTTACGCTTGCCACTCCTCTACAAGTTGCAGTGATGTTTGCTGTTCCTGCTAATGGAGGTTATCGGGTCAATCCTCACCTCCTGAAAACAGAAGGAAACAAGGAGCAATGGCAAGTTTCCATGAATCTCAAACCTAGTACTGTTAAAATTTTACGTCAAGGTTTAAGAGCCGTGGTCGCTGGTGGAACTGGAACTGCCGTGAGAGTTCCTAATTTACCCCCTGCTGCAGGTAAAAGTGGCACAGCAGAAGCTCCTCCCGGTAAATCTCATGCTTGGTTTGGTGCCTTTGCTCCCTACGATAATCCTGAAATTGTAGTCGTTGCGTTTGCCGAACATTCCGGTGGCGGTGGGGGTTCTGTTGCTGCTCCCATGGTGCGACAGGTGCTGGAAACTTATTTCAATAGTGATGAGAAGAAGGAAAAATAGTTCGTTTTCTGGAAGTCCCCATTACTTTTTTCGGCAGTCAAACGAGTGACCTATCAAGTTCATGTCAATTGAAACCTTTGCCATTATTGCCTTTTTCATTTTGGGGTTTGGGCTGATTTCTGGCTATTTGGAAAGAACAGTCATTACTCCACCGATGGTTTTTGTTACCTTTGGTCTTTTTCTCAGTCCACAAGGCTTGGGTCTAGTTAACCTGAGTCCAGATAGTGAAGGGATTCGACTGATTGCTGAACTCACGCTAATTTTAGTTTTATTTACTGATGCCTCTCGCATTAATCTGCAACGTTTAGAACGAGAGTTTACGCTTCCGCTCCGCTTGTTGAGCATTGCTCTACCCATTATTATTGGCCTCGGCACCCTGCTAGGAGTTTTGCTATTTCCGCAACAATTAAATGTGTGGGAATCTGCTGTCCTAGCAACAATCCTTGCCCCAACTGATGCTGCTTTAAGTCAAGCTGTTGTCAATAGTCCGCAGGTTCCGGTCTGTATTCGTCAAGCAATTAATGTTGAAACGGGTTTAAATGACGGGATTTGTATCCCTATTCTTTTGCTGTTCTTTTCTCTGGCAGGAATGGAAGGTCAAGGCGAAAGCGCAGCTTTTTGGTTCTTATTTACGATCGAGCAAATCTTGTTGGGTCCCTTTGTTGGCGTTGCAATTGGTTATCTTGCCGGTTGGCTGGTCACAGAAAGTGTCAACCGTAAATTGATCAATCATGCCTTTGAAAGTCTTTCTGTTATTGGTATTTCTGTTCTGGCTTATGCCAGTGCCGAATTAGTTGGGGGAAATGGTCTGATTGCTGCCTTCTGCGCTGGCTTAACGGTTGGGAATACGGCAACTTCTATTTGTCAATGTCTCTATGAGTTTGGTGAGGCGGAAGGACAATTACTGATCCTCATTATCTTTTTACTCTTTGGGGCAACGATGGTTTTTCCCACTGTAGCGCTACTAAACTGGCAAATGCTGCTTTATGCACTTGTCAGCTTGACGCTAATTCGGTTCATTGGTGTGAGAATCGGTATTATTGGCTTAAAACTGCAATGGACAACCACTATCTTCGTCGGATGGTTTGGTCCTCGCGGTGTTGCTTCAGTGTTATATGGCTTATTATTGCTAGACCAAAGTGCCATTGCCGGGCGAGAGTTAATCTTTTCAGTCATGGTAATCACAGTTTTACTGAGTGTGTTTGCTCATGGTTTAACTGCATTTCCTGCAGCAAACTGGTACGGAGCGCACATGGAACAAGCGAGCGCAGATATGCCCGAGATGAAGCTGGTACATGATTTACCCGTTCGTTTACCATGGCTCGATCCCCCTCGCAACCATTAGCAACTATGATGTTCTCCTCTTGTTGACGAATTGCACCCTTATTCTTCTGGAGTGACCGTGTTTTCAGTTGCAGTTTGTGATTCTTGTTGCAAGAGTTGCTGCTGTTGTTGGCGAAATTGAGAAGCAGCAGAATCTAAGTTTTGTTGTTGATCCAGGCGGTATTCTTCTAGCGAGCGACTGCGACTTAAATTTGAGCGATGGAGTAAATCAAAGGGACTGATCCCCTCTCCTAAAGAACTAGAGAAAGTATCTCGTTCTGTTGATTGGTCTACGCCATTTTCTTCTGAGCTAGTCTGACCGTAGGCGGAGGAGAGTCCAATCGTCGAAACGAGAGCGACACTGAGGCTCACACTAAAACCAAAAACTAAATAACGAATCATAGAAAGCGTAATAATTGGTGGATGAACATTTCTTATCATATCAATCTTAATCAATGTCAGAATCGACACAATCTTCCTCTTCTGTCACACCCAATCCACTTGTGAATAATTTTGCCTTAAAACGATGGGGCTTAGTTAGCGCGATCGCGCTGTTAATTTTAGGTTGGTTTTGGAATA
This sequence comes from uncultured Dactylococcopsis sp., assembly GCA_964493825.1. Lineage (GTDB taxonomy): Bacteria > Cyanobacteriota > Cyanobacteriia > Cyanobacteriales > Rubidibacteraceae > Halothece. Next base: position 4,039 of record CAZBPR010000019.1, on the reverse strand, counting down.
CCCCTTGGCTGCTGATACCAGGAATGGTCGGTGCATTTTTTTTATCTTGGTCTATTGTCAGAATTCGTCTCCAGTTTCTGTATGATAAGCTTAAGCCTGTCCCGTGGCTTGTTTGGTTGGCTTGGTGCGGATGGTTGATTGCTTGTCTCACTGGCTTAAAACTCTTGGGGGTGGGACGATGGATTAATCAAGAATTAACGGCAATTAAATGGGATGAATTTGGCTCTTGGGGAGAATGGTTTGGGGCGCTTGGGCAAATTTTAATCGCCATGATCGCTGTTTATGTGGCGTGGCGGCAATACGTCATTTCTCGGGATTTAACGATTCAACAGAATTTAATTACCCAACAACAGACCATTGATACCTACTTTCAAGGCATTTGTGAACTGGCGTTGGGAGATGACGGTTTCCTGGAAGATTGGCCCCAAGAACGAGCCTTTGCTGAAGGGCGAACTGCTGCTATATTAAAGAGCGTTGATGGTCAAGGCAAAGCGAAAATTATCCGTTTCCTATCCCAGTCGCGACTCTTAACCCCTCTCAAGCGCGATCGACATTTAGGACGTCCAATTTTAGATGGTCAAGGAGGCTACGCCGAAGATCGAGCATATGGGATTCGCGTCATCGATTTGGGTGTCATGTTAGCCGGTACAGATTTAAGTGGAACGGACTTACGGTGGAGCGATTTAAGTGAAGCCAATCTTGTGCAGTCTCAATTTAGGGATTGTGAGCTGTATGGAGCGAACCTTTCCCGTAGTATTTTCTACGAAGCCAGTTTTGTCAATGCTGATCTGAGAAACACTCGTTTATTTTATGGCTCGGTCGAGACTGCCACCCCGCGTCGTCGGGGTCAATCGGGTAATTATGAAACAGGAGAAGGCACGGGTGCTGTTGTCGAAAAGGCAGATTTTAGTGGTGTTCAAGGTTTAAGTGAGAACCAACGCTATTACTGTTGTGCTTGGTGTGGTGAAGCCGCGCGAAAAAATATTCCAGGAGGATGTGAGGGAATTCCCAATTTATTAGGACGATAAGAAGCTTTAAGAAGCGCTTCAATTTATTGGTATTCCGTGATCTTTATAAGAGCGGTACTCAAGCCAAGCAAGAGTGATGTTTGTGCCTAGCATGAAGACATAATACTTTTGCTAAAAAAATGCTGGCAAAAAGTGAGAAAAAAATATGTGACACTTTCTAAAATGGATCGCTTCAAAACCCTAATTAACAGACAAAATCTGACATAATTTTCTGGCAAAATAAAAGGCAAGCAAGACTCAATCTACTTAAAGTCCTGTTAATTAATCTTATAAAAACTTTTTCTCCTATGACGTCTTCGGACAAAAGAGAATAGAAAGAACATGACTGCAAGCAATCACTCAATGAATCCTTCTTTTTCTCCGGCTTGGTTAGCCCCAGGTATCCCAGAAATACCTGATCCTAATCTGGTTCCAAACCAGCTTTCAAATCACCAATTAATTCTGCGTTGTCAACAAGGGGGGAGTCCTGATCCTGCCGCTTTCTCCGAGTTGCTGCGTCGGCATCAATCTCATGTGGAAAAAATGCTTTATCATTTAGCACCAGATTGGTCAGATCGGGCAGATTTGGTACAAGAAGTATGGATCCGAGTTTATCGGAATATTCACCGCTTGAAAGATCCGGTAAAGTTTCGCGGTTGGCTCAGTCGCATTACCACCAATCTATTCTATGATGAGCTTCGCAAACGGAAACGCTATAAAAGCCCCATTTCTCTAGATGCCCCGCGCCAAATTGATGATGGAGAATTAACCTTTGAAGTGGCCACTGATTTCCCAAGTCCAGATCAAGATTTAAGTAGTCAAGAGTTCTATGATCAACTCAATCGCGCGATCGCGGAACTCCCAGAAGCCTTTCGCAGTACGATTATTTTAAGAGAAATTGAAGGACTCTCTTATGAAGAAATTGCCGCAATGACAGGGGTTTCTCTGGGAACTGTGAAATCGCGAATTGCCAGAGCAAGAGCAAAGCTGCAGGATGTCTTGCAACCTTATTTTGAGTTAGACTAGGTAAAAATACAATCGCTAATTCTTAGTCTTAACTCCCATCACTCACCACTAATTGATATTTTCTGATTTGAGCCTTTACAAAGGCTGGGATCACGATTTTTGGGAACTAATATCAGTGAATCAAGTCTGATGTAAAGGTAAAGTAATGACTAAGAATCAAGATTAGTCAGCTCCAGATAACGAGGAAAAACATGGACAACCAACAACGCTTTGAGTTGTTAAGTGCTTACCTTGATCAAGAACTTTCCCCAAAAGAAATAGAAGAGGTTGAACAATGGTTAAAGCAAGATGACAAAGCACGACGCACATATCAGAACCTCTTACAATTGCGATATCGCTTGCGAGAAATTCCTGTTCCTTGCTCCCAGTTTCCCTCAGAAGCTCTCAGTTCTAAGGTTGCCACAAGAGTGCGCACCCAACGGAGGAAACAAGCGATCCTTTGGAGTGGAGGGGGAGTGGCTGCTCTCTTTCTCGCCATGATTACGGGGATGTTTTCCCCAACAAACGATCCGATTTCCCGTTTAGCCAAAGATGAGGCAGCTATCTCTAGCAATGCGCTTATGATTGCTCTTGACCAGCCTATTGTAGAAATTCCCACTGTTCCTGCTTCTGATAACGCATCATCTTCAGACGCAAAGGATACTTCATCTCCCTTGCCAACACCCTGACGACAAGAATCTTCCGCCTAACTGTTGAACGCGCCAGAATGGCATCCGGTAGCCCCACGCTTCTCCTAATGATTCTCCAGAAGGGGTATAAAGTTTCAGCCATTCTCTTTGGTATAAGTTTTCCGTTGCCGGTCGCTGAGGATTATAATCTTCTAAGTCATCAATTGCCGACAGAAGCGTTTCATCATGAAACGTCAGTAAGACCCCACTGACTGGGGTATCGCCAACGGTCATTGCCGGATAACCCACGGTTAAAGCATAAAGATGACCATAGGTATAAGCGGGCGAAATCTCGCTGACTTTTCCTTCACAATAAGGCTTAAAGTTAACTTCTCCAGGTTTGAGGGTACCGTAAACAAATACTCTCACCACTATTCTCACTTCACTTGGTAACTATAGGATGCTTTTAACATATGATAGGTTACCAGGAGTTGAGTCAATGCTAATGGATAACTTTGAATCGTTTCGCCAGTTGTGCCAATGACTTTGCCAATTCTAATTTCACTATCGATTTCACAAAAATTAGAGAGATAAGGAACTTCCGAACAAAGCACTTTCTCCATATCAATCACCTGCTCTTTTGTCGCATTGCCGTGAATTTCTAAAACATCCACCGGTTTTCCCATATCGCGATCAAGCTCTAAGTTGACAGCAGCTTTTTCTGGTTTGGTTTCAAATAAGCGCACCAAATCCGGGTGAGGAATTGTGGGTCTTAACACAAGGCGAACATTGAGATTGCCATTACTTTCTTCGCTGTGATCTTTCGGAGGATAAAAGCTGACAACCACATCCGCCCATTGACGCTGGGGACGAATAAAGGCTTCGGAGTCTGGTTCTCGTTTTTGTAAGGCTTCTAACACCTGTTCTTCGGTGTAACCGCGTTTACGGGTATCTCGCTTGACTTTCCAAGTGGCTCGTAACGATTCTGGTGGGGCAAGATAAACTTTGACATCAAAGGCATCTCGACAAGCGCGAGTGTAGTAGCCTAATAAACCTTCGAGAATCACAAATTTTCGCGGTTCGATATATTCTGGGGGATCAAACTTACCGGTGTCATGATTATAAATGGGTTTGAGAATGGGTTGTCCCCCTCGCAGCAGCGCAATATGCTGTTGCATGATATCAAGATAGTTACAATCTGGGTGCAGCGCGCTAAGGCCGTTTTCTTTGCGCTGAATGCGATCATAGCGATGATAATCATCCGTGCAAATGACGGTCACATTTTCTTCCCCTAAAATTTGGGCAATTCCTTTTGTTAAAGTTGTTTTTCCTGCTGCACTATCACCAACAATTCCAAGAATAATTCGACGTTCAGCCATAGTTAATTATTATGCTTAT
>CAZBPR010000018.1:9799-32705 GCA_964493825.1 uncultured Dactylococcopsis sp. | reverse complement strand
TGGTAATTGCGAAACAGCCAGCCCGGATTGCCATGCCGATTGTTTATGGCATTACCTTAATCAGTGCCGGTGTCATCTGGAAAGTGAGTCCGTCTGTACTGGCAGCCACCTCTCTCCGGGGCATTGTCATCAGTTTAGAAATTCTTTATATCCTGTTTGGGGCAATGTTGCTACTGCAGATTTTGCGACAAGCGGGCGCCTTAAACACCATTCGCAATAGTTTATTAAATATCTCCCCTGATCGCCGACTGCAAGTGGTGATTGTCGCTTGGTTATTTGGTTCTTTTATTGAAGGGGCTGCCGGTTTTGGGACACCGGCTGTAATTTGTGTACCGTTACTCGTCGCGATCGGCTTTCCGCCCTTGGCTGCGGTGATGGTTGCCCTTGTCATTCAGAGTACACCCTCCACCTTTGGGGCAGTGGGAACACCGATTTTGGTGGGCATTCGCAATGGTTTAGGCAACTCAGATCTAGTCACGAGTTATCTCACAACCGCTGGTTTATCGACCCCTGAATTCATCAATGCGGTCACTGTGAAAGCCGCTTTTATTCATGCTTGCCTAGGTTTATTCATCCCCTTAATTCTGGTTTTAATTTTGACGCTTCTGTTCAGTGAAAAACCAGACTGGCGTTCTGCTTTTTCGGAATGGAAGTTCCTCCTTTTTTCCGGTGCAGCGTTTGTGATTCCTTACTTTTTTACAGCAAGACTGATCGGTCCTGAATTTCCCGCCTTAGTTGGCGGCATGGTAGGCTTATTTTTAGTGATCAGTGCAACCCGCCAAGGCTGGTTTCCCATTCAACGGTCTTGGCAATTTCCCCCCCGTAGCGAGTGGCCAGAAAGTTGGATTAGTCAAGAGTATCAAGGAGAAGTGAGAACGGCAAAGTCAGTGTCCCCTGGGTTAGCGTGGCTACCCTATGGCTTAGTTGCAGGATTACTACTTCTCTCACGGTTGCAGTTTCTGCCATTGAAGAACGTTTTATTGAGTGTTGATCTGCGCTGGGAACAAGTCTTAGAAACCCATATCGACATTAGTTCAACGCCACTTTATCTTCCGCCCACAATTTTTATTGTCGTGGTGGCAATTAGTATTTTCATGTTTCGTTTGTCCGCTAAAGCCTGCCAAAAAGCGTTCTTTCAAGCCGGACAACAATTATTATCAGCCGTGATCCCCTTAATGGCTGCGGTGGCAATGGCACAGGTTTTTATTGGTACTGGTAGCAATCAACTCGATTTAGCCAGTATGCCGGTTTACCTTGCCGATCAAGCAGCAGCAATTTTCACCCAAACCTGGTCTTGGTTAGCCTCTAGCATTGGTTTAATTGGGGCGTTTATTTCTGGTAGTGTCACGCTCAGCAATCTCATGTTTTCTCTATTCCAGTTTGGAGTCGCCGAACAAACTCGTCTTCCTGCAGATGTGATTCTTGCTTTACAAACCGTTGGCGCTTCCGCCGGAAATATGATCTGTGTCGCAAATGTTGTTGCTGCTGCTGCAACTGTTGCCATGATTGGTCGCGAAGGGGTCTTGATTCGGCGGTTACTCTTGCCCACTGCTTATTACGCGATCGGAGCCGCTTTTATTGGTTACTTTTTGCTTTAATTGATATTAGAATAGACCTATTGCTAAGGAGTTAATCAAGTATGCCCTCTCGTCCTCATCAACGTTCCATTCCTCCCAAAATTAGTAGTATTCCCCGCAAACAATCAGAGGCAACCACTCATCTTGAAGTTTATAAAATGAGTGTAGAAAAAAATCGTTTACAACAAGAACTCGAGAATCTAAAAAGCCGAGAAAAACATATTATTAAACGCTTAGCAGAAATCAAAGAAGAGACAGAAGCATTAATGGCTCAAGTTCATTCTTCTCAATCTTCTGCCCAACCGCAAAAAACAGAAAAATCCCCTTCCAATCCGGCACTCCAAAGTGCCTTCGATTTTGAACAAGTTTATGTTGAATATTAAGTGATTTTGTGAACTTGACTTCCTTTGCCCTCACACCTCGTTTAACTTTCTCTTTTGAGTTGTTGTTGCCATTTTTCAGTTCCTTTACGAGTGGGGGTTCCTTTTTCTGTAAATGTCCAAATGGCTTGTTTATGTTCCGGACCATAACTGATGTGGATCGGTCGGGATTTTCCAGTACGAGTTAGACCATAATAATAGAGAGAATCAAAGGGTAAAGCAACACAAACAATCCAGTCAATCACGGCTTCACTGGCAACATTGAAAATTATAAAGTCGCAGGCTGCCCCTAAGCGTTGACAGTAATAATTATGGCGACGATTCTTTTCATGAGCCATGTGCTGGTCACGACCCGGATCAATGCGACCATTTTTATTACCCGTTTTGGGATCTTTTTGATTGAGAAAACGTTTTAAGTCAGGGGAACAAAAGCCATAAGTGAGTTGAAAATTTTCTCTTCCAAAGTGATCAATAATCGGATCAACAATGTGGGTATTTAATGCTTGAATAGCCGTGATCGTTGCTGGTGCTTTGGGATAAGGATCGATTTGGTCACGATAATTTTGATAAGTTTGGCTACAGGTACAAAATTCCTCTAAAGATAAATATTTACCAACTTTCATGGCATGACGAGAAAATTTTGAATTGAATCAAAACACTGGCGTTATTGCGACAATAACATTAGGAGGACCAGGGCTTAATAGCGCTCAAATTCAGCAGAAAAGTCTCTTCATCAAATTTGCCTTGTAAAAAGGAATGATTATTGATCGGCTGCAAGGCTTGCAGATCGCGCCATTCTAGTTGTCGGACGGCTTTAACTAAGAGTCCAACATAGTGCTGTTGTCGTTGAATAATTAAAACCGTTAGTGTCTTATGGGGGTCTTGTGATTCTAATAAAGAAGGATATCCCAGAAGGACATTCAGATCCAGGAGTTGCATTGTTGTTCCCTGCCAAGAATAGTCCCCTAAAAGGGCGTCCGTTACTGTTGATGGGCGAAATAAGGCTTGTTGTGCGAAGGGAATTGCTTTCACTACACATCCCACCGGAAGCAGGGCGTGTCGAGTTCCTAAGCTAAGACGCATGAACTGTTGTTGCGAAGACGGTTGAGGCGCAGCATTATTTTTTTGTATTTCCTGTTGCGACCAATTTGCTGCACGATCCAGTAGCGGACTGACCCCCAACAGAAAAACATCTATCGTTTCTGTTTCTCCGACTTTCGGTAACACTGCTAAATGACTAATGAAGGATAATTCTCCCTCTTGACGATAGGAGGGGGGAATAGGGCGAATCGTACTCAAGGGAATTTCAATCATTGAGGGCGGACTTTCGGCAACGAGACCACATTTTTCCCCCTGATGGGTTTGGGTCAAAATGAGATAGCGTCGATTCAAGGTATACTCGCGATCAGGCGCGAATTTTTCTTCTAAATTGATCACCGTTGCAGTTTCATTTCCCAAATCAATGGTTCCCATGCCGCTGGCAAGGGTGTTTTGAATGGGCGGACACAAAGAGACCTTTAAAACTGCACCAACGGGGAGGGCAAACCAACGGTCTTGAACGGCAAAAATCACTGCGCGGAGGGCAGTTTCTTCGGTTTTAGGTGCAATGCCAATTTGAGTTTTATGCTTCATAGTTTGCTACGGTTTCCAATAACACGCGATCGCTGCAAGGTTTAGTTAAATAAGCTTTTGCGCCAAGGGCAGAAGCCAGGTTACGGTGTTTTTCACCACTGCGAGAGGTCAACATAATCACCGGAATGGGGGATAGTTCTTCGGTTTGCCGACAATATCCGAGAAATTCAAACCCGTTCATTTGCGGCATTTCAATATCACAGAGAATAATCCGAACTTCGGGATGTTGATGAAGCAGCGCGATCGCTGCCTTTCCGTCTCCGGCTTGTAAGATGGGATAACCGGCAGTTTCTAAGGTTTCTACCATACTGCGCCGTTGCACAATCGAATCTTCAATTACTAAGACGGTTGAGCGTTTTTTGGCTTCTGGTTGCACGGGTTCTGGCGGTTCTTCGGCAACGGGAGAGACTTGCTTCACCGGTGCGGTAACGACGCAGTGATCCTGATCCTGTACTTTTTCGGCGATAATGGCTTCTGGATCGACTACCAAGGAGAGACTGCCATCGGCTAATACAGTGTACCCTTGAACATACTCAGGCAGGGCGGGACCAGGGGGTAACGTCTTAATTACGAGTTCTTGTTCCACTAAAATGCGATCCACTTGTAAACACAGCGGTTCGTTTTCAGTTTTAATCAACAGGAGAGGATGAACCGTATTGCGTTGTTCGAGGGGAAAGGGGGTTAAAGGGATATTTTTCTTGCCCTTGGCAAGGGTATCCCCCTGATTCACCACATCCCGTAGAGGAATAATGGGGATGAGTTGGCGATCTTCTCCTTCATCCCACTGTAAAAGCTGATTTTCTACCTGTTCCGGTTTTGGGAGTAACATCCGACGCACTTTTTGCGCGAGTAGGGAATAAAAGCGTCCTCCTGCTTCACAAATTAAGAGTCTAGCTGTGGCAATATTTAAGGGAAGTTGCAGCGTAAAGGTCGTACCGCGATCGCGCTGTGATTTTAAGCTGACAGTCCCTGCAACGGCGTGAACTTGATTGCGAACTACGTCTAAGCCAACCCCGCGTCCCGACAATTCATCCGCATGATCGGAAGTGGAAAACCCAGGATAAAAGAGGAATTCTGACAAATCCCCTTCCGGGTTGAGAAGAAGTTGTTTCTTCACCGCGGTTTCACGAATTTTTTCCCAGTCAATTCCTTTCCCATCATCGGCAATTTCAACAAGAGTGCGATTGCCTTGGCGATAGGCAGCAATTGTAATGTGTCCTGTGGGCGATTTGCCTTTTTCTTCGCGAATGGTAGGGGATTCAATGGCATGGGCGAAGGCATTGCGGACCAGATGAAGCAGCGGATCATAGAGTTTTTCCGAAATCGCTTTATCTACCAGGACGTCTTTCCCGATCAGGTCTAATGTCACCTGTTTGTTGTAGGCTTTGGCTAACTGTTCCACCATGGGCGGAAAGCGATTCAAGACCCCTTCCAAGGGCACCATACGTGCTTGTAACAATTCATCTTGGGCGGTACTGAGGAGTTGTTTTTCTTGGCGAATTTTAATCCGAGATTGCCCTAAAAAATTGTCGAGGGTATCGAGATTATTTTCGAGATCGCTGATGTGCTCGGCCAAGTGTTGTAACATCAGATGGAGCGTACTATAGCTATCCATTTCCAGTTCGTCGAAACTGGGCTGGGTTGCCAGAGAAGACGGTCTGTTTGGCCTTACTTTTCGGTCTTGGCGTTGACGTTTGCGAGAACTGAGATCCACTTGATCGCGGATGCTATCGAGTTGTTCGCGGATTTGACGCAGTTGTTGTCGCGATTGACGGGAGATTTTATGGGCGCGATCGCTTTGTAAACTTTGTTGATTTTGCGCGATCGCGAGTTCGCCAATGGCATAATTAAGCTGATTTAAGCGTTTGAGGGCAACCCGGATCTCGATGCCTTCTTCTTCAACCGTTTTTACTTTGGGCGGCGGAGGCGGCGTTGTTTCTGTTGTCGTGTCAGACTGTTTAAAGTTCTGTTGCCGATCGCCAGACCAGATCGATTCTAAAATGCGATCAATGGGATTGGTGCTAGTGGGAATGCTGGCAACTGGGAAATGAGGTTCGTAAAGTTCTAAGGGGGTAGGGGAGGGGTCAGAGACTGTTTCTGATAGGATAATCGCACTCTCGTCCGTTGGTTCCTCACTCACCTCTGTTTCGTTTATTGGCTGTTGGATCCATTGACGCAGCCCAGACGTTATTTGTCCCCCTACAGCGCGATCCCCCTCAGCAATGGCTGTTTTGGCAATTTGGAAGTTTTTTAAGGCGACTTGCGCAATGGCTAATTTCTGATCCGGATTTAAGTCAAAAGCACTCAGGGTGGCGCGAGCAATTTCTTGTAACCCTGGGAGTTCGTAACTATTGGCTAATTCTAATAAAAATTCAGCTTGCGCTTGGCATAATTCTCCAGCTTTTTCTGCATTATTCCCTTGGATAGCCGTTTCAATATTAGCTAAATCTTGCGGTAAACTATCGGCAATAATCGAGCCTAAAACATCAAATCCCAACTCTTCCGAAGAAGGGGGAGGGGCAGGATTATTATAATAGTCGCCGAGTTTGTCTTTCAGTTGAGAAAAGATCGTTTCCGCATAAGTTTGAACTTGTTCCTCATCATAATTGGTTTCCGATAAAATAGCGTTTAGCGGAGTTCGCAAACACTCATAAGCATCTAATAATAGGGCATTGAGTGCGGGGTCTAGTTCTAATTCAGCCGGATAAAGCGATTCAAAAATGGTTTCTAATTCGTGCGCGATCGTTTCAATGGTTTCTAAGCCCAAATAAGCCGCGCTTCCTTTGAGGGTATGAGCACTCCGCATCAGCGAGTGGACTCGCTCGACCGTTTTTTCTTCTAATAAATTAATGAGCGTTTCTTCAATCGTTTGAAGCAAATCTGATGCTTCGGTCAGGAAATAATGATCAACGTTGTTAGAATCTGTCATTTTTATTTGCAGGAATAACTGTGTTTTTACACGCTCTGCGTCCTCTGATTGGTGTAACTCAATTGATTTCAAAAGTACTTAAAAAGGGATTTTCGGAAACTTTAAATAACCCGAAAATCCCCAATTTTGCTTACTCTTCTTCTACTTTAAATTGACTGACACTGGTTTGTAATTCTTCAGAAGTGGTGAGTAAGTTTTGGAACGATTCTGACATTTCCGTGGCACTTTGAGTGGTATGACGAGCAATTTCTGCAACTTCTGTAATTGCGTGGGTTAAGTCCTGTGAATTATCACTTTGAACTGCACTAGCCCGGGTAATTTCTTCAACAATTTCGCTGATTTTTGAAGTAGCAGTCACGATCGCGCTTAAACTCTCGCGGGTTTCATTGACTAATTCAGTTCCCTGAACCACTTGGGCAATCCCCACTTCCATGGCTTCGGTGACTTCATTGGTTCCCCCTTGAATTTCTTCCACCAATTGTTCAATTTCAGTGGTTGCTTCTGCCGATTGATAAGCTAAAGATCGCACTTCATCAGCAACAACGGCAAAGCCTTTACCGTATTCCCCAGCGCGAGTGGCTTCGATAGAGGCATTTAAGGCGAGTAAATTGGTTTGCGTGGCAAAGTTATCAATTACACTCACCACCTTGGAAATTTTCTGAGAGGCTTCTCCTAAGCGCTTAATTTTCTTCGCCGTTTCCGAAACCGTGTCCCGAATTTCAGAAATACCATCAACCGTTCGTTCCATTTGCGAATCTCCCGCTTGGACGACGCGATTGGCTTCTTGTACCGCTTGTTCCACTCTTTGCGCGTCTGTGGTCACCGCTTCTGTGGACGTCATCGTTTTTTGTAACTGCGCGATCGCGCTTTCGAGTTGATCCGCTTGGGAACGGGCGCGAACGGATAATTCTTCCACTTTGGTTTGGCTATGTTGAGAGGTAACACTAATCCGGGAAGACACTTCTTTCACTCGACGTACCAGTTCCCGTAAACTTTGAATCGTCGTGTTATAACCATCGGCAATGGTTCCCATTTCATCTTCGGAAAGGGGGGCGCGAACCGTTAAATCCCCACGGAAAGAGGGCTCAATCGCGCGTAAAATGCGTAGTGCCCCTTTTTGCAATTTCTCTCGTTCCGTTTTTTCTCGTTCAGCCGCCGCTTGCAGTTGGGTTTCTTGTTCGCGCAACTGGACAAAGTTATCAGAGAGTTTAAAGGTAATGCCAATTTGGATGCCGACTTGTTCCAACAATGCCATTTCCGAATCTTCCCACTGCCGAGGACCGCTATTTTGATAAACCCCTAATAATCCCCATAGTGCCTCTCCTTTAAAGATGGGCGCGATCGCGTAACTGCGAGTCCCCCACTTTTCCAGGAGTTCCACATGACAAGCACTGTGTCCGACAGTATAAATGTCTTCAACGCGCAGGCTTTCTTTCTTGGCATAGCGTCCGCCCTTATTTTCCTGTAAATAAGTATCCTGGACTTTTGCCAATTCCGTGCCCACTAATTGCGGCCAATCACTGCCCACCGATTCCACAATAAACTGTCCTGACCAATCTTCATGAAAGCGATAAACCCCAACGCGATCCGCTTTTAAGATCCGTCGCACTTCATCGGTGGCAAATTGTAATAAGGAACGGGGTTCAATATTTTGTTGGACAAGTTCAGCAAAGCGATTGACTAAACGGGCTGAAAATTGAACAATGGCTGATTCGCGTTTTGCCCGTTGATCAAACTGTTCTTTGCGAGTTTCAATTTCTCGTAAATATTGGGTTTGCTGTAAGGCAACGCCAAATTGGGACGCCACTTGTTGAAGAAATTGAATGTCTTCGTCTTCCCATTGGCGGGGTTGACGACACTGATGAACACACAATAATCCCCAAAGTTCGCCTCCCACTAAAAGGGGAACAATGAGATTGGCTCTGATTTCAAATTGGGAGAGAATATCAATGTGACAACTACTCAAATCAGCGTTGTAAATATCGGCAACTGCTTGGATGCGCCCTTCAACATATTTATCGGCGTACTGATTGCCAAAACAGTGATCATGCACTTTTGCCGCGATCGCGGAAGGATATCCGGCAACCACATCTTCGGCAACAAATTCGCCATCGTCATAACCCGATTCCGGATAAAACTGGAAAACGCCTACCCGATCCGCTTGCATAAAACGACGAATTTCTCGGACTGTGGTATCAAATAAGTCTTGTAATCCCAAAGATTGACGAATGCGGTCAATGATTTTGCTTAAGGTCTGTTCACGGGCAATTCGTTGCTGTAACTCTTCATTACTGGCTTTGACTTGTTGAATATAGTCAGACTGTTGCACCGCGATACTAAATTGATTCGCAATCCTCAGTAATAATTGGACTTCTGCGTCTTGCCAGTCTCGGGGGGCATCATTTTGATAAGCTGCGAGGAGTCCCCACAAAGTTGACCCTTGATAAATGGCAACAACCACGTAGGCTTTGGCTTGATAGCTTTCTAAAACGCGCACGTAACATTCGCTGTAATTGTGAGTATAGATGTTATTACAGACCCGATACACTTCTCCCCGGCTGAAACGACCGCCCCGAGTTTGTTGTAAGTGGGTATCGGTATAGCTGCCCAAATCGCGAATACTACAGGCATTAATGTTCTCGACAATTTCAGGACTATTGCGTTGTTCTTCGATAACAGAAACCCATTGCGAATCAAAAGATTCCGAGATGAATTTCCCACCCCAATTTTCATCAAAGCGATAAATCGCGACGCGATCGCAGCGTAAGAGTTGCCGAATTTCGCTGGTTGTGACGTTAAAAACTGCCTCTAAATCTTGACTTTGACGAATCCGATCGACAATTTTATTCAGGGCTTTTTCCCGGTTGGCATTGGTTTCTAAAGCAGCGGTTCGGGCTTCAATTTGTTGAATGTAACTGAATTGCTGAATGGCAATCCCAAACAGTGTGCCAATTCGCACCAGAAAGTGGACTTCCGCCTCTTGCCAGTCTCGGGGACGATCATTTTGATACGCGGCCAATAATCCCCACAGTTCTCCTTGATGATAAATGGCAACAATGGCATAAGCACGGGCTTGATAAGTTTCTAGAACTTGTAAGTAACATTTAGAAAAACCCTGTTCATAAATGTCATTCACCACCCGATACTGTTCGCCACGATTAAAAGCGCCGCCATTGGTTTGATACAAGTGAGTGTCAACATAGGGTGTTCCGGCTAAGTCACGAACACTACACGCATTCACGTTATCGACAATTTTGGGATAGCGTTGTTGTAAGTCTAATAAAGAAAGCCACTGCGAATCCGCTGAATCAGCAATAAATTGCCCAGTCCAATCGTGATTAAATTGATAAATTGCAACGCGATCACAATCTAAGATCGTTCTTAAGTCTTCTGTCGTTTCCCGAAAAATCTCTTCTAGGTTTCTCGTTTGTAAAATTTGATTGGCAAGACGATTAAAAATGGTGTTGGTGTTCAGCTGGAGATGCTTTTTCTCACCATTCGTTTTTTCGCCATTGGCTTGAACTTTGACTGCGGTTTTTGTTGTACGGGCTTGTGGATTCATTGAACTAGTCTAAAATTTCAAAAATAACGTCAAGATTGAGTAAAAATTGCGGAGTTGCCCGATCTTCCTGGAGGAAATATCCCTCGCAGTATTGGGCCAATTCTGGCGCTACCATCCCGGTTTGCATCGGGAGTAAGGCTTGTTCACGGTTATAAGTGGTAACCGCACTAAATTTTTCGACTAACAAGGCAAGACTTTTTCCTTGATTCGTCGCGATCGCGCTAAAGCAGGGCGTTGCACTGATTGTGTCTGCCAAAGAATGGCTTCCCCCTAGAAGTTGAGTCAGATCAACACTCCAAAGTGCTTCCCCTCGCCAGCTTAAAATACCTAAGAGGGCAGCAGCAGTTTCTGGAATCGGTAAGATCTCGCTGAGGTCAACTTGTACCACTCCTTGTAAGGCTTCCAATGACACTAACCCTTCTTGATCAGGATTAATTGGAAAGGTTAAAAATCGTTCACCTTTTCCTTGTTCAGGGAGGACAAGTTGCGGAGTATTTTTCAGTTTAAATGGCTGTTCTCTCATCCCATTAAGCAATAAATTGAGATACAGTTTCTACGAGAGTTTGACTATTAACAGGTTTCGTTAAATAAGCATCAGCACCTCCCATTTTTCCCCAAGTCATGTCAACTTCAGTATTTTTGGTAGAACATAAAATAATCGGTATTTTTTGGGTTTCCGGTTGTTCTTTTAATTTGCGACATAACTCAAATCCACTTTTTCCCGGAAGGATAATATCAAGCACAATGAGATTAGGCTTTTGTCCCTTAATTTTAATTTCTGCTTCTTCGCTACTACTAGCACGATATACAGAAAACCCTTCCTGTTCTAAGTAGTCTTGCAATTGGGCTGCTTCGGTTGGACTATCTTCAATCAGTAAAACGTTCTTCATAAGGCTGCAATTCAACTTATTGACTAAAGTGTAAATATTGGTTAATGGTTTCAAACAATTTTTCTTTGCGCACTGGCTTTCCTAAGAAATCAGTTGCGCCACAAATTTTTGCTTTTGTTCGATCAATCCACCCATCCTTACCGGTTAGGATAATAATTGGTACATTTTTTAACTTTGGAGCACGACGCATTTGCTTGCAAAGTTCGTAACCGCTAACAACAGGCATCATCACATCTAATAAAATAAGATCAGGTGCATTTTTTAAGAGTTGAGACATTGCTAAAACCGGATCTTGAAAGACCATAACGCCGTAACCAGCTGCCGTTAATGATTTTTTTAATTGCTCGCAAACTCCGATACTATCATCAATACAAGCAATGACTTTTTTTACTGTTTTGGCAATAGCTTGATTATCTTGAGGAGGAAATTCGTCTTGCTCGTTATTGGCCAATTTCAGTTGAGGTTCTGCAGATAATGTGATTGCCCCTAATTTGACAAAAGGAATGATTTCCTGCATTAATTGGATCACATCATACTTAGTTTTATTAGCAACTCCTTGTAAACTTAAAGTACCGTCAATTGCTGTAACTAAGGCTTGATTTAGACTTAAACCATTTTCAGTCGATAATGCTTGATCATCTTGAATAATGAGATAAGAATTAAGCGCATATTGAGTGAGACCTGCTTGTTGCCATTCTTGCCAAATTTGGTTGACCTTATTTAATAAAGGTTCAATTGAGATTAAACTTAATAGCAAGTCAGGGATCTGATTTGGTGTTCTTTTTTCATAAACTTCTTCTGTTTCAGCGGTCTGAACCAGATCAAGTAGGACTTCTTGTGCAAAGTGACTAATAAAATCAATTAACTGTTCTTTGCTCAGCATTTGTCCTTGATATAACTTGGCTAAAAGATCATATTTTTCTCCATCAATGTTTGTCGTTTTTAATCTTGGACAATAATGCTTCAAATACCGTTGCCAGCGTTCTTCGTTGTTAGCACCTCCTTCACACCAAATTAATCGTCCTAAACGCAAGTAAAAGATCCAACCGGGTTTGTCGGGAATTTCAATTTCCCATGTACCTGTGTAAAGATGTTTCTGCAAACCATACAGTTGAGTAATGATTGTTTTTGGAAAAAGTTGTTGATAGACCATCTCTGAGTTGTTGATAGACCATATTTGATCACTATTAAATATTGATTGCAAAAGCCCTATTCGGGACTCAGTTCTTTATTTTGCCCCTCACTCAAAACTTTTACTGCTTAAAATAACTTTGTTAATGTGATACTAACACAAATATAAAGAGATTTTTTACGTAAGATTACCCATTTATGGTCGATCCGATAATGACCCTCGGGCTTGCTTTAAAAATTAACCCCTTCAAAAGTCTTATTTGGAGAGCAATAACACTAGATCAAATTAATGAAGTGATTCAAACTGTATTCCTGAGTTACAAAAAAATCTTGGCGACAGCTTCAGTGATACCCCATGCCGTATTTGAAGCCCAATGAGAGAGTGAAGAGATTATGCCTCAACATTGGGAAGTGATCGGCTCAGATCACCTAAAAAAAGTGGAAGGGAAAACAGGAAGAACGACTAGCCCCTGTTTTCTCTTGTTTGTGGTTTGCTCTAACTTTTAATAGTAAGAAAGAGCAAGGCGAGAATTCAGTGTAATATCGAGGTCTTGATTGGGATCAATGGAGATGACTTCTACTTCATCCTTTCCTAGGAGTAATCCACCTAAAGCTCCTAAACCCGCTCCTCCTAAAACTTCTTCTGTCGCGATCGCGCGATCGCCAGTAATGCCGGCAATAACGCTAGCGGCTGCCGCACCAATAGCAGCGCCTTCTAAAATATCACCGGTACTTGCGCCACGAGTAATCGTTTCTCGACGAGTAATTACTTGTGAAGTTGCATTAATGGGTTGCGATGATGCTCCTGCAATTTGCAATTCTTCAGCCACAAAACGCGCACCATTACCTGCGGGTCGAATTTCTCCCACCAGTTCGCTCCCGTAGGGGATGAGGATTCGTCCTTGATTATCTTTAATATTTGCAGCAATATTTAACGTGACGGGAACCGTTTCATCCGGGAGCACGACAATTTTTTCCGCTTCGTCATAGCGCACGGGTAAAGAAACCCCAGAAGGGATAGCAACGCGACGCGATTGAGCCACGTCAGTCCCTAAAAGCTGAGCCGACGCCGACGTTGACCAAACAAGGGGAGTTGTCACTCCCATGCCTAACAAAACAGAGAGAACAGTTGATGTTCCTCTTTTCCAAATCGAATCTATAGCCATTGCACAATTCCTTTGACTCGTCAAGAGTTAAAGACTGGAATTTAATGCAAAAAGTTCCCCTTAAACTAAACCCGCTCGTCGGCAAAGAACGGCAAAACCCGTCGCGATCGCGGTAATGAAAAGTGCCGTTAAGGGAGATTGCCCTTGGCTGATGGCAAAGGAGGTGACAATGCCAGCCCCAATCCCGGCAATGGCAATAGTACTGAGAAGATCGCTTTGAGAGGAGTTATTCATAAGTATTCAAAAACACATTTTTATAACTTGTGTTCAAGTTAACAAAAGCGATCCCCCCACTGGGGATCAAAATCCCAGTTTGTAAATAAGTTTTAGCGTTTCTATACGTTTGTTAATACAATCATTGGTCATTGTCATTAGTCACTGCTTGCCACAAGGTGCGGGTTTGTTCCGGGGAGACAAAGCGATTGGCGCATAAAATGCCAGAAGCAGCGACAGCAGGGACACCAATGCCGGGCAGGGTACTATCCCCAACACGGTACAATCCAGAAATCGGCGTTTGATCGCTGGGAAAGAGCCCTTCTCCTGCTGGAATCGCCGGTCCGTAAGTGCCTTGATACCGTCGGAGATAGTAGCTGTGAGTGAGCGGAGAACCAATCAATTGGAGGGTGACGCGATCGCGCACATCCGGGATAATTTTCTCTAAGGCTTGATACAAAGATTCCGCTTTGGCTTGTTTGCGTTGGTGATAGCCATCATCTCGTTGCCAGCCTTGATAAGGTTCCAGGGTATAAGCATGAATTAAATGTTGCCCGGAGGGGGCAAGATTAGCATCCCAAACCGTTGGTATGGAGATCATGCAGGTATTACCAGGCGTGGTAATCTCTTTTTGGCTGTCGTGTACGACCACATGATGACCGTTTAAGTAATCTAACCCTTGGGCATCAATCCCGAGATGAAGGTGCATAAAGCTCTCCACAGCAGGCGTTGCGAGACTATTTTGCCGAAAAGACGGGGGCAAGTCTTGGGGGGATAATAACTTGCTGTAGGTATCCCAAAGCGTCGCATTGGAAATAACAAGGGGCGCGGATAAGGTTTCGCCATTGCCTAAACGTACTCCTTGCGCTTTGCCATCTCTGACTAAGATTTTTTCTACATGAGCATTTAAGCGCAGTTCTCCTCCCCAACGCTTGAAACCGCGAATCAGAGCTTCTACAATTGCGCCACTCCCGCCAACTGGATATTCCACCCCAACGCGCGATCGTTCCCCCAACATAAAGGCAACTTCTGGCGCGATCGTGCCTTCTGCTTTCAAGCCGGAAAGGAGGAAACATTCTAAATCAATTAAACGTTTGACCCAAGGGTCTTTAACGGTTTTCTGAACAATGTCGCCTACTGAGGCACTTACCAGAGGAAGTTTCGGTAGGAACTTCACTAAACTCGGTAAATATTTTGGGAATAATACTTGTAAAATCTTCCAATCCGGTCGTAATTCAATGGTCGGAATCTCTTTCAAACCAGCATACAACCCCAACATTTCCGCAACAAATGCCTGATATTCAGTTGCCCCTTGGGGAGTTATTTTGGCAATTTCTCGACAATACTGGTCATTGTCTTGATAAGCGGCAAAGGTTCCTTCTGGAAAATGAAACTCGCCAAGCGGATCATAGGGTACGGTTGCAATGGATTCTCCCAGTAGGCTTAAAACTTGCTGTAGGGGATTTAAACTTGGTTTGCCAGAGCCAATTCCAGCATAAAAGGAGGGCCCCGAGTCAAAGGTAAATCCTTTTCGAGTAAAGCTGTGCGCTGCCCCACCAGGAATGGCATGACTTTCGCAAATCAGGACCTTATAACCATAGCGCGCGAGTAAACTTCCTGCAGTGAGTCCACCGATGCCACTGCCAATAATAATTACATCTTGAGGCATTTTCACTCCTGGGCTTGCTCTCGTTTTTCCGATAATTGCAGACAAATCTGCTGATGGACTTCCCGCGTCAGAGGATAAAAATAGGCAAGAATCAGTCCGCCAATGAGACTCACCATCGGTAAAGGCGCGATCGCGATGCGAATTGCCAGTAAGGCGCTAGCAGGTTGTTCCGGTGGCGGTTGACCAGGAACGGACTCAATAAATCCCGCCCATTCCAAACTCAGCCCTACTAAAAATAAGCCCAAAGCCAACCCCATTTTTTGTAATAAAACCATAAACGCATAAAAAATTCCTTCTCGTCGTTGTCCGGTTTCGAGTTCATCTAAATCTGTCACATCCGGAATCATCGACCACGGAATCAAATAAGCCACAGAAACGCCACATCCGGCTAAGATCGCTAGGGCATACATTAAACCCACTTGACCCGGTTGCAGAAAAATTAAACCGATTTGAGCAATGAGCCAAAGTCCCGTTCCTAACGCATAAACCACCTTTTTTTCGACTCGTTTACTAATTGCCGACCACACAAATAACATCACCAAAGCTGTTCCTTGAACGGCTAAAGCAGTTTGAGGAAAAGCACTATAGGGTAAACCAACCCAATTGACAACAAAGTAGGGTAAAATCGAAGCCGTCAGTTGAACCCCAAGCCAAGAAAATAAGTAAATGCCAATTACAAATAAAAAGGGACGATTCTTAAAAACCACTTTTAATTGGTCTTTAAAAGAAATTGTCATTGTCTGTTGCTTGGGCAAAGCAGTCGATGATTTAGGGATTGGACTTTGATAACTGTGCATGAGTAAACTAACAGCAAATGTCCCCATTAAAATCATTAGCAAGCCGCCCATAATGAGAAAAAATACATTATTTTCTTGCCAGAATCGGAACGCGCCATACCCCCCGCAAGCTAAGCTAAGTGCAAACAAAATAAACGATAATTGCTTTTTTTTCGTTGCTGATAAAAGGGGTTGGCGTCCTCGTTCTTGGAGGCTTAAACAACACCAAAAAATTGGGATGGTTGAGAGTACAGCCATCGTAATGCCAAGGATTAAATGTTGTTGAAATTGATCAGAATAGGTACTGGTAATCACTCCTGCCAGAACTAAAGAAAGAATACTTCCCCCTAGAGAAAAGGCAAAACGAAAACTATTGAGACTGGTGCGTTCATCATAGTCTTGGGTAAGTTCTGGTGTAAAAGCAGTATAGGGTAAATTAACTGCCGTGAAGGCCGTATTGAATAAGATTCCGATGAGAATATAATAGGCAAAAAGTGACCAATCATTAATCGTGTCATCGGTACTGAACTGAGGAACAATCCATTGTAAAATAAATAAAAGACCAAATGGAATAGCGCCAAAGAACATCCAAGGCAGTCGTCTGCCCCAGGGGCTATCGGCGCGATCGCTGAATCGCCCAATAATCGGATCATTAATCGCGTCAGCAATTTTACCAATCATTAAAATGCTTCCTGCTAATCCCGGTGGCAGTCCTGCTACCTCAGTGAAGAAATAGAGTAAAAAGAAAACGAGAACATTTGCCGTAATCGCAGGACCCAAATCTCCTGCACCATAGGCAAGTTTTGTAATAAATTTTAATTTTTCTGACGAGTTGGCAACCATAAAACATTCTATAGTTAATTCTCCCTAATCTTAAACAACAGAGAGAATGGATTTCGGTAGAGTGGATAGTTTTTATCCTGATTCATTTCCGGCAAATCACGGACTCATGAACAGCCCTTGACAAGAGATAATTTCCACAGATACTCCAAGCAATTTCGCTAAAAGATAAGTGATATAAAATGGATTTAAAAATGATTAAGATCAATGTATCAAAATCAGTTTTTAAATTTCAGTATTGGGTAACAGCCCATCGTAACTAATGAACGATTATCAATCCTTAAATCACCGCTATCTGTTCTCGAAGCTGAGTAAATATGCTCGCAATGGTTTTACAGGGCGGTTAAATATCAAAGTTGAGTATACGCCTTCCTGGCGGATTTATTTCAACACGGGTTCAATGATTTGGGTCAGTGGAGGCATACACCCTGTTCGGCGCTGGCTTAGACAACTCAAAGGATGTCACTGTGAACTTACTGTTCCTCCCGGTATGACAGAACAAGAGTTGTTATCTGCCCCTTATGAGTGTTGGGATTATTTAGCGCTTTCCTTACTCATGCAAGACAACTTTATTAATTCTGAGCAAGTTAAATACATCGTAGAGGGGACAATTTACGAAGTGTTATTTGACATTGTGCAAGCCCTGGCCAAGATTTCCAAAGAAAAGATGAGTCAGGTCAAAATGTTACGCAAGCCGGAAATTCATCCTTGTAACCAAGAACTGTTACTTCCAGCTTGGATGTGGCGCACTGAAGCTGCGAAGCAGCGTGTTTTGAGTACTTGGCAAAGTTGGGTAAATACAGGACTCAGTGATTGTTCACCTGATGCAGGAATCATCGCGAATCAGTCAGAATTACAAGCTCAGAGGTTATATTCTCTAACTCAATACTTCCGTAAGATTGAACGGGAAGAAAAAACGTTACGCGATCTTGCAATAGAGAATCAGACCAGTGTTTTAAGTATTTCACACACCATGAAAAAATACTTTGACCAAAACCTGATTCAATTTAAATCCGTGCCAGATTTATGGAAAACCAGTCCTCATCACTCTCGACAGCATATCGCTTCCCACTTAGGAGATAGTACAGTACTGCCCCAGCCAAAAACTCATGTTGACGTTGATGAAGAATTTACTCAAATTAAAGTAACTCAGTATGCTTCAGTTAGTCCTCCCCTATCGGAATGGTTACAACAGGCACAAGAAAAAACTGTTTCGCAACCGTATGCTCAACCAGAAGGGGTAAAAGTCAATGTAATGGAGATGTTAGTGGCACAAGAAGTAGATCGACAACTGGCAGCTTTATCTCAAGCAAGTGTTGAGTCTGTGGCAAACTTAGATATTATTACTTATGCTCTTAATCGATTGCCTCCTTTGTATGCAGCAACGAAGGAAGGCGTTTTTCACCAAAAGGAAGAAGCTGAGCGCAATCATCAAAAAGCCATTTATTTAGCAGTGAAAAAAGCTATTTCTGCTGTCCAGCGCCATCCCTTACGTCGGGCTACTCGAATTCAGTCGCAAGCGGATCTGTCCGAGTAGCACCCACCTTAAAACTTATTCTGGATCAACCCAACGTCCATCTTCTTTAATTAAATTGATCAACTCTTCCACACCTTGTTCTTCAGGAACACGCTTAATTTCTTCTCGCCCTCGGTACAAAGCAATATAGCCAGCTTGCTTACCAACATAACCATAATCAGCATCTGCCATCTCACCAGGACCATTCACAATACAGCCCATAACCGCAATATCTAAACCGGTGAGGTGATTCGTTGCAGCACGGACTTTTTCTAAAACTTCTTCGAGGTTAAATAAAGTGCGACCGCAGGAGGGACAAGCCACATACTCCACCATGGTTTTGCGGAGTCCTAACGATTGTAAAATACTGTAACAGACGGGAATTTCTTTCTCAGGGGGTTCAGTGAGAGAAACCCGAATCGTATCACCAATGCCCTCTGCTAATAACGTTCCAATCCCAGCAGTGGATTTGATTCGCCCATATTCACCATCTCCGGCTTCAGTAACCCCAAGATGGAGGGGGTAATCCATGCCTAACTCATCCATACGCTTCACCATTAAACGGTAAGCTGCTAGCATGACGGGAACACGGGAGGCTTTTAGGGAAATAATGAGATTGTGGTAGTCAAGGGATTCACAAATTTTAATAAATTCCAGTGCGGATTCTACCATACCTTCCGGGGTATCGCCGTAAGTAAATAGCATTCGTTCCGCTAGTGAACCATGATTAACGCCAATGCGCATGGCTTTCCCTTGATCGCGCAAGGAAATAACGAGGGGTTCTAAGGTTTCACGAATTTTTGCCCCAATTTCATCAAATTCAGCTTGGCTGTATTCGGTACGATCCGATTTAGGCTTTTCAAAGACATACAGCCCAGGGTTAATCCGGACTTTATCCACATGCTTGGCCACTTCTAGGGCAATTTTCATGCCATTATGATGCACATCAGCAACTAAAGGAACCGGTTGATAGGTTTCTTGCAGACGAGTTTTAATATCGGCCAATGCTCTAGCATGAGCCATACTAGGAACCGTAACACGGACAATTTCACAGCCAATTTCGTGAAGGCGACGAATTCCATTCACTGACCCTTCAACGTCAAGGGTATCTTCGTTAATCATTGACTGAACAACCACCGGATGACCGCCACCAATGGTGACATTTCCAACCCGCACTGGGCGAGTCTGGCGACGATGGATTGTGGTATCAAAAGCAGGAGTAGTTTGAGGGTTAGATAGCGTTTGCATGGTTCTGGATGGTTAATCGTTTAGGCAAATGATTAAACAGAGTGTACACCGAGTTCATCAATCAGACGGTCAATGTCAAAGTGTTGACTCATTAAGTCTTGGATGAATCGGACTTTAATGGGTTCTTGAATCCGAACTTGCTTAAATGTTCGTTCTGCAACTTCTACTGTAGTTAGGGTATCAAACTCAACTGCCAGAATTGGAATTTCTAAGGTTTCAGCGCGGGAGAGAATAAAGTCTTGCGGCGGTACATGGCCGGTTAAAATTAAGCAATGAGCGGAGGTTTCGAGGGCAGCTAATTGTAAATCGCTGCGATCGCCGCCAGTAACAACCGCTAAGTTCTTGCCTTTCCGAAAATACTTTAAGGCCGAGTTGACGTTCATTGCCCCGATGGTGAGTCGTTCCACCATTAAATCCAGGCGATCCGGTCGACACAGGACTTCTGCTGATAGTTGTTTGGTGAGTTCCCGAACACTTACACTGTGCAACAAAGCACTTTGTGGAAGAATCCCAAAAACGGGTATTCCCTGCTTTTCTAAAAACGGTTTGACCTCATCACTAATTTCCGTTTCTGCTTCTGGAGGAACATCATTAATTACGACGCCTAATAAGGCATCACCCAGTTGTTTTTGAGCAGCTAAAACCTGATCCAAGACCAATAATGAGTGATAGCGAACAACCAGAAGAATTGGGGCATTTAATGTTTCCGACATCTGCTGGGTTGAAAGGCTAAATAAAGTGCCTTCCGCGAGAGTGGGAGGGGCTTCAATAAACCGCAACTCACTCTCAAGGCGAGCAACGTGATCGCGAAGAGTTTGAGAATAATCTCCAATTTGAAGCGTTTTAGTTCTCTCAGCAATGACTGAGTGGGAAAGGTTAACCAGCGGGGTTCCCACTTGTTGAGAGGATAATTGCAATGCTTTGCCAACAAACTCCACATCATTCTCAACGGTTTCTGTATGTTCTTGGTGTAGATAACTTCCAACCGGCTTGCTATAGCTGAGAGTCAACCGTTTATTCTGTAACTGGTGGGCAAGTCCAAGGATGGTTGCTGACTTGCCACTGTACGCTTCAACCGAAGCAATAATCAGAGATTTGGCAGTTTTCGCCACACCCACTACTCCTTATCAATGATATAAATTAAAGATAGAGATGTTCTCAGTGAACATCTTTATAGCTAAAGATATCCTTTTCAATGAGATTGTAACAAACCCACTTCACCAGGATTTGCCAAATTGCAGATGAGCTCCCGGAGTAATGATAAGATCTTGAGCTTCTTTCTATCTCATCATGCCATCTCTCTCTCTCATCACCGGTCTTCCCGCTTCGACAAACTCACTGACTTCACTAGCGTGTTGACGAATAATGGCGACCAAATCGGGATCATTAGACGTTTCAGTAACCGCAATCCCGTCTGAAGTTATTTCCAATTGTCGCTCATACAGATCGGAATTTTGAGCCATGATTGGGAGAGTCGAACTCATCATCATCATTGGAATTCGCTCCCGATTTTCGATTCGTTCGTACATTCTGGGAACGTGTTCTTTAATCAAAGCAGCAATTTCAGAATTGTCCGATTCAGTTACGGCACGGATCCCACCAGGAATTTCCTCAACCGAACGGCGAATCTGATTATGATTGGCAAACAGTTGATGGATCGTTCTCCCATCACACCTGCTCATCTGAGCGCTTTTCATGCAACCACCCCTCATGTGATGAGCCATTAAAGCCTCTTCACTGTGAACAACTTCAGGAAAAGCCAAGATGAAAGTGAGAGTAATGACCCAACCTATTATCCATCGTATTGATTGGCGGTTCATGTTGTTTTCTCTCTTCAACTGAATCATAGTTACCAAGGACTACCGACCATTGTAAATGCTGCCCAGTAGTAAGGATGACTCAAGTCCTCCGCCCGAACTGAGACTTCTGGCGGTAAACTCAGCTCTCCCCGTGGGGTGATCAGTGCTTTTCCTTCTAAACGCACTTGACCTCTCAATAGGGCGACTTGTGCTCGACGCATCGCCTCAGCTTTAATGGAAGCGGTATTGAGTTGACGATAAAATTCACTCATTAAGCCCACTGTTCCCGTATCACCGACATACCAAAGGCTGGCTAAAGCCGATTTGACCCCTGTTTGAACCGTTAAGCCCGCAAAGCCTAACTCCACATCTTCATTGCCAACCGCAGTGCGACAAGCACTTAATACTAGCAATTCTACCGGCGGATCATTAAGGTTAAGCTGCCGAATTTCATCCAGTCTGACTTTTTGATCATAGAACTGAATATAAATTTCTTCCGGATTACCTGAGCGAAAATCAGCATGGGTGGCAATATGAACAATCCCTTCTGGATTGCGTCGCCGTTGCTGACGGAAATTTTTTAGTGTAAAACCTTCATTAATGGCAAACTGACCCCGCCAGATTTTCTTAGCAATTGTTGGTAATTCAACTTCAACTGCTGGTAACGGTCCGACAGCAGTCGGATCAGCAAAATGAGAGGCACCTACCGCTAAAACTTCTAGATCTTGGAGATCTTTATAGCGCGTATCCGTTAAACTCAAACTGGGTGATAAGCCGACGCTATATTGTTCGACTAAAAATTGTTTTCCATCATGTAAAGCAGCGATCGGTAATAAACGCAAACCAGGTGGCATGACAAAAACTAAATTTTCAATACCTTGTTCCGATAAAGTCTCTGATAACGGTTCAATCAACCAACGATAAAGCTTTTGCGCGGGTTGGAGATAGGAGGGGGGGTGATTAGCCAAGGGATTTGGCGGAACCGAAATTAACTCGTAGAGTTCTGTTGCAGTTGCTGCCACCTCTGCACGAGTAGCATTTTCAACTACAATTGGGTAGGGTTCACCCCCTTCCGTGACCAGTAATAACTGCAATTGATCGCTGGCTTGTCGAGGAACGGATAAAGTAAGGTCTGACTTACGTTGCGAGCGACTAAAATATTGTTCATAAGCTTGGGTAGAAAGAGCTTCTTGACGTTGAAAATCCGTAACACCAGTGAGACTCGGGGGAGTAAAGTTAACATAAATTAGAGCCGGCTTTGCTCCGGTTACTGTTCTAATCTCGTTCAGGGTTAATCGCGCTTGATCGAAGGTAAGAATCTGAACAGGAAGTTGCGCATTATGGATCACCTTTGGTTGAGACGGTTCTTCATTTAATTGTTCTGGCTCAAGCTCTTCTTGTAGTTCTACGAGCAATTCTGGTTCTTCCACCGAAATCAGTGCAATGTTTCCTTTTTTTTCGGTAAAGAGGAAGGCCCCTTCAAAAATCTCAAATTGACCATTGGTAATTTTGCCAGCGGTACCATTGATTGCAGCATCGCCAACCACAAAAGGCGTTTTGCCTTCTCCACCATGAGAG
>CAZBPR010000018.1:0-9789 GCA_964493825.1 uncultured Dactylococcopsis sp. | reverse complement strand
CCGCCGATTTTACTCCCTATACTAGAGAGACTCACCAAGGTTTCATTTTGAGCTAGGAATGTCCCTGTTGCTCGGAAAAAGTGATCTGTCTTGATATCAATGGTTCCTCCGCTTCTCCCGCCTTCAGCATTGAGAGTATTGACTTCTATATCACCATCTGCCTTTAAGGAGATATCGCCCCCATTGGCAAAGTTGCTACTACTATTAATTACACCAGTGGTCTGAAGACTATCCCCTGCTAAAAGATTAATATTACCGCCACTGAAATCCGAAGAAAACGTTTTCAGTTCTTGCAAAACAAGATTGCCCTGGGGAGCCTTAATATTAATTGCTCCTCCTTGAAGAGCATTGGCACTGGTATCCAGGCTACCGATACTGGTATCAACTGTTCCCGTCTCACTGCTTATGGTAATCGCCCCCCCACCAGTAACAATGTCTCCAGTGGTAATGTCTCCAGTGGCTTTGAGAGTAACGTTCCCCCCCCTTTTCCTTTCTAATCTCGTTGCATCTAATCTCGTTGCATTTGAAAATGAGCGGGCTCGTAAGAAAACTGCAGCATCTAAATTGGCATTTCCTGTCTCGCTAAGGAAGAGGCGGATGGGGGAGGCTCCCGCCTCTCTCTCTTTTGCAATTGCGATTAACACTTGGGCTAAGCTACCCGATTCAAGATTGAAACTTGCGCTTTCATGATCCTGTAATACATCAGAAGTGCTAGCGTTGATCATATCGGCTGAAACAGCTTCTCCAGTTTCAGGAACCTCGGCAATCTTCTTGTTATTTGGGAAAAACTCGAAGACATTGTTCAACTCTGAGCCGACAAAGCTTTTATCCTCATCCGAGAGCAAGAGGTAGTTGATCAAAAGATTTTTTCCTTCTGAATTAGAGGTAATTTCAACAGTTGCCGCATCAAAGGTGTCTGCTTCTGGAACTAAGTGATTAAGTTGCTCCTCTTCAGAAATAACAGAATTGGTAGCTGTTTTCGACGCCAAATTAGTGGCTTCTGCATCCTTAGCATGATCGGTGGGGATAACAATTCCTGATTCAAAACTCAAGTCAGTCGCAAGTTCCCCAACAAATTTTTCTACAGCGTGATCGCTACTGCTGAGTTCATGATCAACAAGGGTTACTTTTTCTGCCAATAACAATTGCGCTAATGCCTGAGACTCTCCAGTAATCGTTACGATTAAGTTCTCAACAGTATCGGAATTTTTATGATGACTGGAGTCGAGGTTTCCTGCTTGAGCATCAATCGTAGTTCCTGTAATAAAGATATTGCCGCCGGCTGTGGTGACTGTTCCCTGAATGGTGACATCACCTTCACTAAAAAGGTTGAAGTCTTTCCCCGATGTGGTTGCTGAGTTTTCTAATGTAACATTTCCACCTGCTTTCAGGTTGATTCCTCCACCTTGACCGCTACTTCCTTCTGGACTTGGCACTGCAGTTAGTGAATCAACTGTAATCCCTCCTTGGTTACTGATCAAAGTAATCTCGCCGGCATTAGCCCCATTACTTGATGTATCGAGATTGCCTGTTGTGATGTCTCCTTGAGCAGTGAGCTTAATGTTTCCAGCATTGTCTCCTGCTATACCGCTAGTTTTAAGGTTTGGGAGCAACAGGGCTCCAGTATTTGCCGTAAATGTGAGATCTGCCCCTTGAGTAGTAATGTTATTATTTTTGGCTTCTAAGTTACGCTCAGCAGTAAAGATGAGGCTTTCCCCTGCTGTTTGATTGGTGAAGGTTAAGTGCGCTTGCGGCGTAATAATTAAATCTCGGTTGGCCTCTAAAATAATATTTCCTTCCAGGTTAGTTAGGGCCTGATCAGAAATAGTTAAGTCCGTTTTTATTCCATCCTCAGCCGTGAGAGCTCCACCACTACTCAGAAGGAATTGATTAGCTTCAAATTCTGCGGATGCATCAATAATTAAATCTTGGAAATCTAAGACAAGGGTTCCGATTTCTCCCTGAGAAGTAGATAGATCGACGCTGCCTTGAAAGGCAAGGTCTGCTTGCCCGGAAAGTTTGACAAATCCCCCATGACCACCCTGTTGTCCTCCTTGGGCAATGATTTGACCAGCAAAGACAGTTGCTTCATCAGATCCCACCAAGACTTGTCCCGCATCCCCAGAAGTGACAGCATTGACACTGAGTTGAGACTCTGGACTGATAAAAGTCCGTTGTGCTCTAGGTAAGGTTAGCTGACCTTCTTCATCACCCCCAATCAAAAGCTGACCCCCGCCATGGGTTCCCTCGGCTGTTAGGTATGCATCATATAAGCCAACTTTTTTCCCTAAAACGTAAATGTTACCGCCGTTTTCTCCACTGACATCTAATTTTCCGGAAATTAAGTTACTACCGGTATCTGTGGGAAGTGGTTTTTGATCAAGGTGTACCGTTTCGCTGGTTTCAGCGACAGTTAAACCGGTTTCTGGAACGTTCATTCCTGTCAGTAATGCAGGCAAATCATAAACGGATAAATGCCACTCTCCTGCTGCTGTTTCTGGAGGAGTAATTTCTAAACTTAAAATGCTACCAGGTTGAGTAATGCGCAGGATATTTTTTTCCGGCACTGCTGTAACAATAATATTTCCTGCTTGTGCCTTAAGACTTCCTGTATTAGCAACACTTCCTGCTAAGAGATTTAAACCATTGCCTTCACTAACTTTCAAGTCACCCGCATTGATAATGGCGCTGGGATGATCAATATTAAAAATAAAGGCATCAGGAGTTCCCACTAAACTATCATAGGGATTTTCCCCCAAGGCATTAAACCAACCTTCACCAAAGCCAATTCCTGTTGCTGTTGTTGCGGTAAAGTCAGCTGGGACATTAAGACGAGCATTTTCACCAAAAATAATGCCAGCTGGGTTCATCAAATACAAGTTGGGGTTACCGCCACTGATTTCAATTAAGCCGCGGATCAGGGAAGGATTGCCCCCAGTGACGCGAGATAGAATATTTTGTAGCTTGGGATTGGCGAGAAAGGTCGCAATTTGCTCAGCCGATAAGCCGAATTCTTGGAAGCTGTGAAAGAGGTTTTGCCCATCTTGGGAAAGGCTGCCGCCATCAATCGTAATGTGTTTACCCTCTTGAGTAATCACTGTTCCCGTTCCGTCAGCAGCGGGAATAATGGTTTGGGCGTTAACGGCAGGAAGATGAAATAGGGAATAAAATATAGCAATTAGGCTGGCTTTTTTCAGGAAGTGCATAGTGGGTTGGGTATCCTTTTTTTTCTCGTAACCAAAAATGATGAATTTAGGGGTTATAAATTAGATTAAAATAAAGCGCTTCATCTTGAAGATTATTGTTGTCTTCATTGTCTAAATCAACAAGAGGAATACCATAATCTAGACGCAGGCTGAGATCCGCAGTGGGTTGCCATAAAATTCCCAATCCCAAGCCAGCGATTACTGTCTTTTCTTGAATAATTTGGTTCGGATTATTCTCATTATTCACGATCGCGCCAATATCGAAGAATGGAGCCAGTTTGAGGGTTGGTTCTCCCGCATCGTTTTTACTGAGAGTAATTTGATCTTCTACAGATAAGCGAATTCCTTGATCACCAGCCAGGATATTTTGGCGATAGCCGCGAATCAATTGTCCGCCACCAATGACAAATTGTTGGGAGGGTAAAAGTTCATCTGAACTCAGTTGCACATCAGCTTGAATAATTAAAACCTGATCGGGACTCAGGATTTGCACGCGTTGAATTTGCCCTAACCAACTGATAAATTGCCCGTCGGGAAGATCACCGTTATTTTCTGTGGCATCCAAGAGATTAGTTCCCCAACTCAGCTGCGATCGCAGCCCCCATGCTCCTCTTTCACTCCGTTTAATATAGTCTTGTCCAAATTTAATAATACTGGTGCGACTATTCCCATCTTCATCAGGACCCAGATTAAAGGGAGTTGGTTCTCCTAATAAAAACGTTTCTCCTTTTTGATAGGCAAAACCCAAGGAAAGAGCAAATTCTTCTTGGGGAGTCCGCAGCAAAGGTTGACGATAATTGAATTCAATTAAGTCAAAGTCCCCTTCAATATTTAAGTCTTCAAACTCATCGGCAATCACTTCATTTCGACCAAAGGCAGTGCGTAACTGAATCATCCCATTTTTAGCGTTAATGGGCAGACTATAACTTAAGTTTAGATCTTCTGCTCCCCCTTGCAGCGTGCGGGAATAAGCGGCTTCTATGGTATCGCCATTGCCGGTTAAGTTACGATGACCCAAAGTTAGGGTTGCTTCCTCGGAACCGACACTTGGTGGCGAGTAATTATCCACAGAGACACGAGTGATCCAAGGGTTGGCTTCTTGTACTCTCACAACCAGAATACTTTCTTGAATATTTTCTCCGGCTTTGAGGCTCGCTTCCACGGTATCAAGAAGAGGATTTGACCGAAGGAGACGCAGTTGATCTTCGAGGCGATTGACGTTGAGAACCGGTTGACTAGCTAATGCTAAGCGCGATCGCAGATAGTCTGGCGCTAAGCGATCAGTGCCTTCAATTTCAATGCTTGATAACCTACCTTCTAAAACCTGAATTTTGATATTTCCTGTTTTTAAGGAGTCCTCGACTAAAACGGCACGAGAAGTGAGGTATCCTGCTTCTAAATACAGTTTGGTAATCTCTTGTACCACGGCTAATAACTGCTGACGCATCACGGTTCCTTCTCGAACTGACTTCAAAATCGGAGCAAAGTCCGCTTGTGAAAAAACACGACTGCCCATCACGGTAATCCTTTCCACCGGATAAGACTCATTACTGAGATTTTGGGTAATTTGCAATCCTTGAAAAACCGTTGCTCGGTATTGATTAAACAAAATTAAGTGATCTTTATTAATTTGATTGTTTCTAGAAAATGCAGGCTTTGTGAGAAGAAGACCCCAATTCAAAAAAATAAATAAAGCAACTAAATACAATCGACACAAGGAAGGGCAGCTCAGATCATTCATACCTATCATTTTTTAGGGATGCAACAGCTCAAAGAAGAATAATAGCCTTAAAATAAGAAAAACTTGCGATCGCGCTCCTGTTGGCATTGAAGCGGAGCGTTAAGTGTAGTTACACACTGCCTCTGGACAACGCTTGGCTTATGCCGTTTCTTGGTGGGATGTCCAAGAAGTGGACGAATATTTATAAAACCGCGCTTTACCGATTTGGGAGACTTTATTTTGTCTTTACACAGAACTCTATCAAGATATTCAATGAATTTATTATGAACCCTCGTCGCCAAGTCAGTGTTAAGGTAGCACAAACCATTGATAAGCAAGTCCAAGAAGTGATTAAGTCTGCTATACAGCTAACTTTCATCAGTCATTGGTCATTAGTTGCTCCCTCAGGTTAAAAGCAAAGCAAACAAACCGCACATCGCAATCCCATCAAAGACCCCAGCCCCACCGATACTGAGAACCCCTGCACTCATCCGTTGAATTTCTCTGAGATGGAGTAAATCAGCCCCAATCAGCGTCCCTAAAATTCCGCCAGCAAACGCAATGGAAGGGGCAATCGGTTCAGCAATCAAAACCGCACTAATTGTTGCAGTGAGGGGAGAAATGAGGGCATCCATCTGAATGCCAATTCCAGGGACAATTTGAGCGGAAAAGTAGCTGACAACCGTAACAATCACAGTCACTCCCAAAATAGCCATCGGATTGGAACGGGTAAATTCGTAAATCGCTAACAAAACCGGAATTAACCCCCCGCCAACATTAAGCGCCACAACTGTTTTTTGGCGAACTTTATGTAGGGGAATCCCCCAGAATTGTTGTAGCCACAAATCACGAACATCAGGAACGATGGGTTTCACCGATTCAATGCGATAAAGTGGAATATTGATGGTGCTCCCCACAAGCATGGCAACAAAAATTAAAACTGCCATATTAGGAGAAAACCCCAATTTGGCAACTGCGATCTCAACAATTTCAAGGGTAATTGCGATCCAGAGAAATGGTAGGAGGAATAACAGCAATAAAAATAGTAAGAGAGAAACAGGAAGATAAACCATTTTTTTTATTAATTTTTACATTTAAGTAAGATTAAAATCACCTTGCTCTCTATTTTATTGAAATGACCATTAGTCATAGGAATTGAGTTCAAATGGGATAGCGTTCGCTGGAGGTATAAAGATGATCTTTTTCCCAGTCTCCCGTTTTTTCGATATCTCTCAAATTCTTTTGATGCGCTAAATCAAAGCGAGTAAACATCCAGACTCGAAGGTACAATATTGCCCCTAAAATCGCTAAAAAAGCACAAACTCCTAATAGGTTCGGTAATGGAATTTCCAGAACTCCTTCTACTATTACTTCCCGCAATGCTGAAACTAAAGAAACTTCTAGGGCGGCTCCAACCGAAATCCTTTGTTCTTGAAGATAAATAATTAACAAACGAAATAACTCAACTAAAATCAGGATAAATAAAATATCAGCAGTTAGAGCTTGAAAATTTAAGGGTTCGATTAAGGAGTAAAACATTTCTCCTAACCGAATTAACATCACACAAAATAGTCCAATACAAAGGGAAATGATAATAAAGTCTTGAAAGTTCTCTAGGTTTTTGACAATGACATTGCGATGAAATAAAGAAATTACTTTTTTTCTCAGTGTTTGCTTAATCACCATTGTCAAATCGTTCCTCTTTCACTCCAACTCAAAGCAAATAACCTGTATGATCAATTGTAATGAAAAGATTTCAGTCATCTTTATCGCTAAAGTTTGCGCCTTCGATAAACTTTCAGGGGGAAGATTTCTTTAAATTCCTACCTCAGTCAATGCAAGGGGTTCGGTTTTCCTAACTCCGAAGTTCGGTTGGCAAGACTTGGCAAGAGCAATCCCCCTTCTTAATATTTTATTTAGAAATTGCTCAACCTAAATAGCAAACAGCATTCTCACTCATCCCTTTATTTTTCCCTACGTTAAGGAGGTTTGTATGCGGATTGCTCAAATTGCCCCACTCTGGGAACGAGTTCCTCCTCCCGCTTATGGGGGTATTGAACTAGTTGTTGGTTTATTAACCGAAGAATTGGTTCGCCGAGGTCATGAGGTCACACTTTTCGCCACGGGAGATTCTCAAACTTCGGCAAAGCTAGAATCAGTTTATCCACGAGCAATGCGACGGGATCGCAACCCTGAAGACTACGAACTCTATAATGCGATTCAACTTGAACTCGTTTATTCTCGTGTGGATGAATTCGATATTATTCACTCTCATGTCGGTTATTCGGCTTTTCCTTACGCTCAATTCACCAATAAAATTACACCAACGCTTCATACCTTACATGGGTCATTTACTCCAGATAACGTCAAGCTATACCATCAATTTCGGCAACAACATTTTGTCAGCATTTCTGATGCTCAACGACAGCTAAAACCCGATCTCAACTATGCGGGAACGGTCTATAACGCAATTGATGTCAGCAGCCATCAGTATTATCCCAAACCGCAAGATCCGCCCTACCTTGCTTTTTTAGGTCGGATGTCACCAGACAAAGCGCCACATCTAGCCATTGCCATTGCCCAACAAAGTGGCATCCCCTTGAAACTCGCTGGAAAAATTGATGCCATTGACAAATCCTATTTTGTCGAACAAGTGCAACCTCACATTGACGGGGAAAGAATTCAATTTCTGGGAGAAGTGACCCATACCCAGAAAAATGCCCTTCTTGGCGGCGCGATCGCGATGTTATTTCCCATCACTTGGGAAGAACCCTTTGGGCTGGTCATGCTGGAAGCCATGGCTGCTGGAACGCCTGTCATTGCAATGCGTCGCGGATCAACTTCTGAGATTGTTGATCACGAACGAACCGGTTTCTTATGTGAGTCTCTCGAGGAATGCATTGCTGCTGTCAGTCGGATTCCAGAAATTAATCGAGCAACTTGTCGTCAATTTGTTGCGAATCACTTCGGTATTACCCAAATGACCGATGGTTACGAAGCGGTTTATCGTCAATTATTGAATGAGCAATTCGTCCGCAATGGACATCGCAGCGCAGAATTCGCAATCACCTTAGCCAGTTAAGTAACTCCTTCTTTTTCAAGACGCTTGAGGAGCTTTTCCAAAAACTAACTCCCAGTAGATCTGGGGCAGTTCCCTTTAGCACAATAACGTGACGCAATTGAATGAGAGAGGACAAGAACGATGCTGAAACAAAGACAGAACCCAACCTTTGCTTTTCCCGTTCCACAATTTCAAGTCCCCAATCGACAACCGATCGCGCTGATTTCGGTTCATGGCGATCCTGCCGCCGAAATTGGTTCCGAAGAAGCAGGCGGTCAAAATGTTTACGTCCGTCAACTGGGCGAGGCATTAGCCGCAAGAGGTTGGCAAGTGGATTTGTTTACTCGCAAAGTAGATCCCAATGCCCCAGAAATTGTGGAACATTCCCCCTATTGTCGCACCATTCGCCTCAAAGCGGGTCCTGAAACCTTTATTCCGCGCGATCAACTGTTTGAATATTTACCAGAATTTATCACCGCTTGGGAAAAATATCAGAGTAAGATCCGTTATCCTCTAATCCATACGAATTATTGGCTGTCCGGTTGGGTGGGGTTACAACTGCAAAAGCGATACAACTTACAATGGTTGCACACTTACCATTCCTTAGGGGCGGTTAAATATCAAGCGACGAATCAGCTACCGCTAATCGCATCCAAACGGTTGCAAATTGAGCGGGAAATTCTAGAAAACTGCGATCGCGTCATTGCCACTAGCCCTCAAGAACAAGAACACTTGCGGGAGTTCGTTTCTTCCCAAGGCGAGATTGAAATTATTCCCTGTGGTACGGATATCAAACGCTTTTCGCCTCAACCGAAAGCAGAAGCGAAAGCCCAACTCGGGTTTTCTTCAGACGAACAAATTGTCCTCTACGTAGGACGGTTTGATCCTCGTAAAGGCATTGAAACCCTGGTTCGTGCCTTTGCCCAAAGTGTTGTAGAAAAACGCAAATTAGTGATTGTAGGTGGTAGCGATAAAAAACGGGGAGATAAGAGTGAACGTGATCGGATTGCAGATTTAGTAGCAGAATTAGAATTGCGCGATCGCGTGATCTTTGCCGGACGAATTGGACATGAGCACTTAGCTAACTATTATGCAGCAGCAGATGTTACCGTCATCCCGAGTCATTACGAACCGTTTGGTTTAGTCGCGATTGAAGCGATGGCTTGTGGCACACCGGTCATTGCCTCTGATGTGGGAGGATTAAGATTTACGGTTATTCCAAACCAAACCGGCTTACTGGTACCACCACAAAATGAAGTTGCCTTTAGCCAAGCCATTGATCAAATTCTTAATTATCCGGAGTACGCTCAAACCTTGCAACGAAGAGCCATTAAACGCGTACAGAATTACTTCAGTTGGTCCGGCGTAGCAGGACAACTCAGCGTCATTTACCGGGAATTACTCGCTGCATCGCTCATGAAAGAAACAGCATTACCCCAACCGCCCACCGAATTGCAGCGTCAATTTGCTTTCGCGTCTTAAGCCGTTTAGGATCTGCCAGTACGAATAGACAACCCCAACCTTCGGAGAAGAGCCACTAAAATGTAAGATGAAAAAAATGCTTGTTTAACTCAACTCTTAAAACCCTATGCCACGGACTCAGCGCAACGATAACTTTATCGATAAGTCATTTACGGTGATGGCAGATTTAATCTTAAAAATGCTGCCCACTGGAAAACAGTCCAAAGAAGCTTTTACCTATTACCGGGATGGGATGTCAGCCCAAGCAGACGGAGAATATGCAGAGGCATTGGATAATTATCATGAAGCCTTAAAACTGGAAGAAGATCCCAATGATCGCA
>CAZBPR010000017.1:0-32850 GCA_964493825.1 uncultured Dactylococcopsis sp. | reverse complement strand
AGGGAATAGGGAATAGGGAATAGGGAATAGGGAATAGGGAATAGGGAATAGGGAATAGGGAATAGGGAATGGGTGACTGCTACACATCTCATTATTAATTATTCATTGTTAATTGTTAATTCTGATAACGGTTTAATACGGAATGCGATCGCTGAGTTTATTGGGAACGGCATTTTTCTGGATGAATTCGATGATTTTTCCGGCGACATCAATCCCAGTGGCATTTTCGATCCCTTCTAAACCGGGGGAAGAGTTAATTTCCATGACAACCGGACCATGATTGGAACGTAATAAATCTACCCCCGCCACTCGTAATCCCATCGCTTTCACTGAACGCACGGCAGTACTCCGTTCTTCTGGGGTCAGTTTGACTTTCTCTGCTTTGCCCCCACGATGGAGATTGGAGCGAAATTCCCCTTCTGCCCCTTGACGCTTCATCGCTGCAATGACTTTTCCACCAACGACAAAGCAGCGAACATCAGCCCCTTTGGCTTCTTTAATATATTCTTGGACTAAAATATTGGCCTCTAAACCCCGGAATGCTTCGATCACTGATTTTGCGGCTTGATGAGTTTCGGCAAGCACAACCCCAATCCCTTGAGTTCCTTCTAGGAGTTTAATCACGAGGGGGGCACCACCAACTGTTTCAATTAAGCCATCAATATCTTGGGTGGCGTGAGCAAATCCGGTTACCGGCAATCCAATCCCTTCCCGAGCCAGAATTTGTAAACAACGCAGTTTATCGCGCGATCGCGAAATGGCTTGGGATTCATTGGCACTAAACACTCCCATTAATTCAAATTGTCGAACCACTGCTGTGCCATAGAAGGTTCTAGACGCGCCAATTCTGGGAATAACTGCATCATATTCTTCTAATGGTTTTCCTTGATACACAACGCTTGGTTTATGGGAAGTAATATTCATGTAGCAGCGAAGATAATTAATGACCTGCACGTCATGGTCTCGTTGCGCCGCTGCTTCTTTGAGTCGGCGTGTGGAGTAAAGAGACGCATCTTGTGACAGAATTGCTATTTTCATGTTTTTTTAAGGGCTTGGCTTTGCAGATAAGATTGTCCTGGATCAACAAAAAACTGATTTCGTACGGCTTGACGACCTAAAAGCATCCGAAAACCCATGACATCTCGATTGGTTAAAGTCAATTCAATTGACCATTTCCTCTCGCCTAATTCTACTATGGTCTCGACAACAGGACGTAATTGAGCAATACCGCCAGAATTACGAACCTCTCGCATTTCCAGCAGCTTGGCTTCAGCTTTGATGCTGTCTTGGATATTATTTTGATAAGGATGAACCCAAAATCGGATCATCGCTTGTCCTCGATCATTGTAATGCTCGATCGCGTAGGCATGAAGAGCGGAAGAGCGCGCGCCGGTATCAATTTTCGCTTTAATTTTTGGGATGTTAAGTTGGGGAAGGGAAATCACTTCTCGCCAACCAATTAGGGGCAGTTGTCTGTATAAACTCATTTGTAATCTTTATCATCTCAGTTGAGTTTAAGTAATCATACTGTGATTATTCTTGAGTCGTTTGGCAAAAAGTTTTTTTCAAAATTCGTAAAATTTGTTTTAATATTGTTTTAATAGTAGTGAGAGGCTGATCGAAATGATTTTGACTCTCCCTCTTATTCTCTCTTTTGTTAGGTGACAGAGCGCAGCTCTTGTTTTATGCTAGCTAAAGAGGGAACAAATGACTGGTTCAGTTAGAGACCAAACCGTCCTTAAACGTTGAGTTCTAACTGAAAATCTACCGTAAAAGCTTAACCTCCACTAAAAAAACGTTTAAGGGATGAATCATTTAAGCATCACATAAAATGATGTTTATTTCCCCTTAATCTTAACCAATTGCCAATTCTGAATTGTCAATTGTTATTTTTCATTTTTTCAATTCCCGTTCTTACTCCTCAACTCCATCCTGATATTATGGCACTCGAAAATGTAGTGGGCGAAGCTCCCTTACAGGAACATTTGAAGCAGTTTCTACTGGTTCTTTCAGTTTCCTTAGCAGTGGCAACTTTGTCTCGCTCTTTCCCCCGCTTTCGCGATATTCCTTATACACTTTTATTAGTTATAGTGGGGTTAATTTTAGCCTTACTAGATGTGCGTCTAATTAATGTTCCTCCTGAAGTAACGCTGTTTATTTTTCTCCCTCCTCTGTTATTAAAAACAGCGTTAGATCTGAATTGGTCACTCGTTAAACATGATATTAGTATTGTTTTTCTTTGTGCTGTCATTGGGGTTTTCCTCACCATTACTGGGGTAACCATTACTCTGACTAGCTTCACAAATATTTCTCCTTTAATTGCCCTTTTAGCAGGAGCAAGCTTATCAGCAACTGCCCCAGCACCGATTACGGCTTTATTTGGCAGATTAGGAGTCAATCAACGTTTAGTTGCTTTAACAGACGGAGAAAATTTGTTTAATGTTGCCATCGCAATCGGGGTATTTGTCTTATTAATGGACTTACCAACCGATTTAGATTTAACCCAAGTTGATCTGATGGGGCTGCTAATAAATGTCGGCACTTTAGCAGGCATTGGTCTAGTTATGGGGGGCATCATTGGACTGATTTTTTCTTATCTAATTCACCATTCTGATTTAAGATTTTTAGGACGTTCATTACTCCTTGTTGCCTCATACGGAACTTATTTATTCACAGAAGAACTGGGCGGTTCCGGCGTAGTTGCTGTAATTGTCACTGGCTTAATCCTCGGCACTTACGGTGTTTCAGAAATGAACCCTCATAAAAAACAAGTGCTTTCTGAGTTCTTAGCTTTTGTTGCTTTCTTAGTGAATTCGATTGTTTTCTTACTGATTGGTGACAAAATTAATTTTAGTAACATTGGTGCCAATATTTATCCCATTGGCATTGCGATTGTAACGGTCGTTGCGATGCGCGCGATCGCGATTTATGGTACCACTTATTTCGGCAATAAATTTGATTACAGCAATATCAGTTTTGCCGAACAAACTGTTTTATGGTGGTCGGGTTTACGAGGGTCGATTTCAATTGCACTGGCGTTAAGTGTTCCCATTGTTTTAGTACAAAGTCAAACCTTAGAAGCGGTTGTTTTTGGGGTTGTTTTATTTACGCTTTTAGTGCAAGGATTAAGTAGTAAATGGCTACTCAAACAGCTCGGATTTTTATATGAAGAGCATCTCCAAGAAAAGTATCTTGAACTGATCGCACGAACAGTCGCTCTCAAACAAATTCTGACTCATCTCAATGAAGAAGAAATGACCCAACGTTGGGAAGTTGACCCCCGGTTCCATAAGTATCGGGATTGTGTACAAGAGGAGTTAGAACGGCTAGAACAAAACATTGAAGATTATGCGAATAAAAATCCTTCTCTGAAGAAAGTGGCAAACGAACAACTCAAACGAGAACTCATTGCAATGGAAACCGGCATTTATTCTGCGTTTGTTCAAAGCGGTTTCTTGAGCGATCCACCGCCTTTATTATTACCAGACGTTTTGCAAGACCAAAGCTAGCTACAAAAAGTAGAGTGGGCGATGCCCCCCTTCACCTAACTGCTATTGCAATGTTTTAGTAATCGGATAGGTAAAAAAGAGTTGGCGAGTGATCTGCACATCTGTTTCCATCCCAGTCTTGTAAGTTTGCGGCTGATTCAAAAAAGAGAGAGTTCTTAAAGAACAACCCGGTAAAGCAAGACTGTAAAACGGTTCGGACACCGCAGGGATATTAAGGGTCGCTCCAATTGAGTCAGCAATCGCTTGGGCGCGATTTTGGGCATTATTCACTGCAGCTTGATAGGTTTCTTGTTCTAGCGCAGTGCAGTTGTCTAACTCGAACTGCACTTTCGCTGTTTTTAAACTGATTTGATCGCTTTGTTTTTCGACAGCGCGAACCACTTGCATCACCTGATCTAGATCTTCAGATTGAGGATTCTCAATCGAGACGACAATCGCTGCTTCACCCGAATCAGAGTTCCCAGGAATTGGAAAGGGCAATGCCTGTGAATTCCCGGGTGAAATTTTGGTTTCGATCACCGATATTCCTTCCGCTTTTAAGGCAGTAATAATCGGTTCAAGATCGGCAAAAGTTAAAGGGGTTGCCATCCCTGGTAAAGCAGAATTATCTTCTTTGGGAGTAAAGTGTAAGGTAAAAGCCGCGCGATCAGCGCTTTGGCTAGCTTCACCAATTCCAATCACTTGAATCGTTTGATTCTCGCTGGGTTTTGGGTAAAACAATTGAGCGAGTTGACGATCGCGCTCTAAAGACGGCTGATGATCACCAGAAGAAAACATTTCCCTTTCCGAAACGGTTGATGCAAGGGGGGTAGCACTGGCAATACTAGTCAGTCCAGTCCAGAAGAGAGTTGAGACAATTAGGATTGAGGGAGAGGGAAAGTGATAGTGGGTTAATGGCATTGAGTAACAGACCTCTTTTGATTAGGGATGATCGAAATTAACTCAACAGAAGACCCTAAAATAAGAAATATCGTTGTGCCATCGGTAAAGTTGTCGCGGGTTCACAGGTTAACAGTTCCCCATCCGCCCGCACTTCGTAAGTTTCTGAATCTACTTCAATATTGGGAAGGGCACTATTGAGCTTCATATCAGCTTTCCCAATATTACGAGTATTACGAACAGGCACTAAAGTTTTTTCTAACCCCAGTTGTTGTCCAAGGTTGGCTTCCATTCCTGCTTGGGAGACAAAGGTGAGAGACGTACTAGCAATGGCGCGTCCATAACTGGCGAACATGGGTCGCATCTCGATAGGCTGTGGGGTGGGAATACTGGCGTTGGCATCTCCCATTTGCGCATACGCGATCGCGCCCCCTTTCATGACAATTTCCGGTTTGACGCCGAAACAACTGGGTTTCCACAAGCACAAGTCCGCCAGTTTCCCTTCTTCAATGGAACCCACTTCATGACTAATGCCGTGCATAATCGCAGAGTTAATGGTATATTTGGCAACGTAGCGTTTGGCGCGGAAATTATCGTGAGTTTCGCTGCTGTTTTCCGGAGAAGGCAGTAAGCCTCGCTGCACTTTCATTTTGTGGGCGGTTTGCCAAGTGCGAATGATGGTTTCTCCGACACGCCCCATTGCTTGGGAATCCGACGCGATCGCGCTGAATGCCCCCAAATCATGCAAAATATCTTCAGCAGCAATGGTTTCTCGACGAATCCGCGATTCGGCAAAAGCGACGTCTTCCGGGATATTGCGGTCTAAATGGTGACACACCATCAGCATATCCAGGTGTTCTTCTAAAGTATTCGTGGTGTAAGGGCGGGTGGGATTCGTTGAAGAGGGGAGAACATTTTTCTGACCGCAAACTTTGATAATATCCGGGGCGTGACCGCCACCTGCGCCTTCTGTGTGGTAAGTGTGGATGGCGCGATTTTTAAACGCGTTGATGGTGTCTTCCACAAAACCCGCTTCGTTAAGTGTATCGGTGTGGATGGCAACTTGGATATCATAGCGATCGGCGACTGAGAGACAGGTATCAATCGTAGCAGGTGTCGTTCCCCAATCTTCGTGGAGTTTTAAGCCCATTGCACCCGCGATGACCTGTTCTTCAATTCCTTGGGGTTGTGAACTATTGCCTTTGCCAAAAAAGCCTAAATTCACCGGGAAGGCTTCTGCGGCTTGCAGCATCCAGTGGAGATTCCATGATCCCGGCGTACAGGTAGTGGCATTGGTTCCTGTAGCGGGACCGGTTCCGCCGCCAAACATCGTGGTAATGCCAGACGCGATCGCGGTTTCAATCAGTTGCGGACAGATAAAGTGGATATGGCTATCAATTCCCCCAGCAGTCAAGATCATCCCTTCCCCCGCCACCGCTTCGGTACTGGGACCAATAATAATATCGACATTATCTTGAATATAGGGATTGCCAGCTTTGCCAATCTTGAAGATGCGACCGTCTTTAATCCCAACATCCGCTTTCACAATTCCCCACCAATCCAGGATCAGAGCATTGGTAATCACCACATCCACTGCGCCCTCCGCACGAGAAATTGGGGATTGTCCCATGCCATCGCGGATCACTTTGCCACCGCCAAATTTTACCTCTTCGCCATAAGTGGTGAAATCTTGTTCCACTTCAATGAATAATTCTGTATCTGCCAAACGCACGCGATCGCCTGTTGTGGGACCAAAAGTTTCGGCGTAGGCTTGCCGTTCCATGCGATAACTCATAATTGAATGGGTTCTTGAATCTCCAATCAAATTTTAAGGGAAGTGCGGCAAAAAAGAGCTTTCTGGAGTGTAATTAAATTGGAAATCACTTCTAAGGCTATAACCCCTAACAAACGGTAGAAAATCAGAATCAATTCCTCGTTTGAGCAGCCTTCTGACGTGGGGTTCCGATTTTGTTTCAGCTAGGCATTATCCCTCTTCTGGGGTTAATTGGTTTTCATTTTACCAAAGGCTTAGTAAGCGAACTCGCCCTAATGACCAGCATTAGGAATCAACTTTCCCATTGACCCAGCCATTAAAGCCATAAATTTCTCGACGACCCGCGATCGCGACTAACTCCACTTCTCGATCATCTCCGGGTTCAAAGCGAATGGCGGTTCCCGCCGGAATATTCAAGCGCATCCCTTTGGTTGCTTCGCGGTCAAACTGCAACGCCGGATTCACTTCATAGAAGTGAAAATGAGACCCCACTTGAATGGGGCGATCGCCGCTGTTAGCAACCGTAATCGTCATTAAACGACGACCTTGATTGAGTTCAATTGTTCCGGCTTGAATCTGCATTTCTCCTGGTATCATGATTTGTCTTAAACAATTGGATTGTGAACGGTAACTAACTTGGTGCCATCAGGAAAGGTGGCTTCAATTTGGACTTCCTCGACCATTTCGGGGATCCCTTCCATGACATCATCGCGGGTGAGTAAAGTTTTGCCATAACTCATTAATTCAGCAACGGAACGCCCTTCTCGCGCCCCTTCTAGCAGCCCGGCAGAAATATAAGCAACGGCTTCGGGATAGTTGAGTTTCAGGCCTTTTGCCTTGCGTCGTTCCGCAAGTAACGCTGCGGTAAAAATAGATAATTTATCTTTTTCTTGAGGTGAAAGTTGCATAGAAAAACAAATAACTGCATAATTAAACCTGCCAAACCCGAGGCGTAACAGGGGTTTGTTTTCCGTCCCATTGACGGAAGAGCCGCCAAAGATTAGTAAACCAGTTTATCACCTCAGCACGAGAATTTCCGCGATAACGACACAACACTCCTGACATTAAGGAGGTTGTGCCAGCTTCTCCTGTGATTTCCATTTCATCCCACAAATGACGCACTTGCGCGAGCATTTCTGAGGAAACAGGCTTGCCTAACCAGACTAAGGTGCCGATTAACGGATAACTCGCTAAACCATGCGGACTTTGTAAAACCGCTTTTCCGCCTGGTAAGTATGGACAATCAACCCAAATGAGCTGTCCATTTTGCCAAACTTCCGTGCGCGATCGCCAATTACCTTGCAAAAACTGTTCGCCTCTGGCTGAACGGCCAAACCGGACAATTTCCCAACCCAACCAAGTTGCCGTAGAAGCAAGATTCACTTGTAACTGTTGTTGATATGTGGCGCCATTAAAGATAATGGTTTCTCTAGGAAGATATTCTAGGCAAGCTTTTTCTCCCACTTCAATGTTGATCTTTTGAGCCGCCGTTAAGCCATTACTGCGATAAATTTTACTAGCAGCGGCAGTGGTAATCACCGCATGAGTTTCAGGTTGTAACTGAATGGATTGAGACAGTTGATCCCCACCAACCATTCCTCCAGCCGTGTGGAGAATCGTCGTGTAACAGGTCTTTTTTCCTTGGGGATAAAACGGACGCTGGATTTTATAGGGCGCTTGCGCGTAAGTTTCTATGGGTTGGGTTTGATTGTCTCGTTCTTGATAGGTAAGTTTGAGAACACCATGCCATGAGGAAGTTGTTTTAAGAGGAATTGCTGGCATTAATCTGATATGAACTGAATTTTTGGCAATTCTTTAGATGAGATGAGAACGAATAAAATTTTGTACTGTTGTCAATCCTTCTTGAGTTTTTAAGTTAGTAAAGACAAACGGTTTGTCTGCGCGCATCTTTTTGGCATCCTGTTCCATCACCGAGAGATCGGCACCGACATAGGGAGCTAGGTCAATTTTATTAATGACTAAGAGATCCGATTTAGTAATACCCGGTCCGCCCTTACGAGGAATTTTATCACCTGCTGCCACATCAATGACGTAAATGGTAAGGTCTACT
Source organism: uncultured Dactylococcopsis sp. (assembly GCA_964493825.1). GTDB lineage: Bacteria > Cyanobacteriota > Cyanobacteriia > Cyanobacteriales > Rubidibacteraceae > Halothece. The sequence goes on along the minus strand of CAZBPR010000017.1, from coordinate 24,617 downwards.
AATTCTGGGCTAAAGGTTGCCGCCAGGTTATCACCGCCACTTTCTACAAACAGTAAGTCAAGGGGGTTAAATTGCTTTTCTAGCTGTTCAATGGCGGCTAAGTTAAGGCTCGCATCTTCTCGGATTGCGGTGTGGGGACAACCGCCCGTTTCAACTCCTAAAACGCGATCGCGCGCTAACGCTTCCGATCTCACTAGAAATTGCGCGTCTTCTTGGGTGTAAATATCATTGGTGACAACCGCGACTTGATAGGAATCGCGCATCGTTTTGCATAGCGCATCTAATAAAGCAGTTTTTCCTGAACCAACGGGTCCGGCAATGCCAACTCGTAATGTACTCATATTAGGGCTTCTAGAAGATAAATTGAAGATGATCCTTGTTTCTTGAAGTTTAATCGTAGAGGAGACTCCCTAGTTTCTAAATTAATTTAAGTCCCTAAACGAATCCAAATAAATGGCATCGTTTTGGCAATTAGTCCAATTGCTTCTCCGAGGTAGAGTTTAATTCCCATAGTAATTAATGATGACTAAGATAATATTTTTCGGTCATCATATCTCGATTTTGTATCCCGGTTACCAGAAACTTCTGATCACTTTGAGCTATGGTAGAAGAAAGGTAAATTAATATGAATTGGGAGCGGTATGGCAAGTACAACCATCGAACAACAACAATTTTCTGAAGACCAAGCGATTTGGGAAAACCTACGGAGCGCAATCGCTGCTAGTTCCGGTTTCACCAGTTGGCAAATGGAAAAAGGGCTCAAACACACCGAATCCCAAGACAATCTAGACGACCAAGTGCGCAGCTACCTCCGAGAAACTCTAGAAACCCTTGCTTACTAAATACAATCTCAACCCCGGAAAATACTCCCCCGCGATGAGTCACTCCGTAGGGGAGTTTTGTTATTCTAGGCTATCATCGTTCTTAGAACTATTACCAATTCGTTAACAATGGGTTTTTTACAACGCCTCTGGCGCATTATCAAAGCCAATATCAATAGCTTACTCCAGAAAACCGAAGATCCCGAAAAAATTCTTGAGCAAGCCGTTTCTGATATGCAAGAAGACTTGGTTAAGCTTAGACAAGCGGTTGCGCAGGCGATCGCGTCGCAAAAGCGTACGGAACGTCAAGCCAACCAAGCGCAAAGTACGGCAGAAGAATGGAAAAAACGGGCTCAACTTGCCCTAGAAAAAGGCAATGAAGATTTAGCAAGAGAAGCCCTGACCCGTCGTCAAAATTATCAACAAACTGCTGAGAGTCTGAATGAACAGCTGACTCAGCAAAATCAGGTGATTGATAAACTCAAATCGGATATGCGGAAATTAGAAAGTAAAATTTCCGAAGCCAAAAATAAAAAAGATATGTACATTGCACGGGCACGTTCAGCAGAAGCTACTCAGCGGGTGAACGAGTTTCTGCAAGGGGTGAATACAGGTAGTTCTCTCAGTGCTTTTGAACAGATGGAAGAGAGAGTGACTGAGATGGAAGCCTCGGCAGAAGCAACACAAGAAATGGGGCAAGATGATATTGAAAAACAATTTGCTGCCCTCGAACAAGGCAGTAATGTTGATTCTGAACTCAACGAAATGAAGCAGCAATCCCAAGCCAGTTCTCGCCAGAAAGAACTTCCTGCTAGCCAACAAGCTGAAGTGGATCAAGAACTGGAACAACTGCGCTCAGAATTGAAACAGTAAGACATGGAACGAGGATTAATTTGGCTGCCTCTCTTAGCATTATTTATTGGTTTAGCGTGGGCGGGATGGAATGAATACCAAAAAGTTGAAGCCTATCGCCACTGGGCAGAACAATTTGATCGCGCTAAATATGATATTTACGCCGTCTTAGGGCAAAAAGCTGACCAGATTACTTGGGGAAAACCGACTCGGGGGAAACCGGACGCGTTACAAACTTTTTCTCTTAATGATGTGGCTGAAATTAAACTCTTGGTGGATAGCACTCCGGTTTCTCTTAATGCCTTACCACGAAAAGGAAAACCAACCATTCATTTTGCATTCGCTAATCAGGAAGATGTGGACATCCCCTTTACCGATATTTCCTTAGCTGCCCGCTGGACAGAAAAACTGCAAGCACTAGCAAATAATCAAAATTAGTTCTTCCTTAGTGATTCGTTCTTTTCACTCAACCCTAAGAGTAATCTTTTAGCTGATTAAAGATCGAATTTGATCAGCTATATTTTGACTGGCTGTGTCGCCGGTAATAATTTCAATTTGTTCAGAATGACTCGCCCCCAAACCCAGTTCCGTTGCCCGTTGGATTTGTTCCAAGTCCCAAATTGAACCTTGGGAAACTTGTTGAGTCGTGCCTAAAGAGCGCAGAATTGCTAAGCCCACGACATCCACTGCCACGCGATCGCGTCCGGCAATCATGACATTGGCAGCCACTTTTTGACCATTAGCAGGTCCGCCATTCACAAACGCTTCCACCCCATCAAGGAGAACCAGATTCGGTTGATAGGTTGCATTCACTTCCGCAATCATCTTCCGTTGGTGTGGGGAAGAATGTAAGTCCCCCATGTAGTTAAAGGTATCGCCGGGAACATATTTTGCCACCATGCCAATACTGTTTTTCAGGGAGAGGGTAAAGTGTCCACCGAAGCGATGGGTTTTCAGACAGCAGGTATTAATCACGGCATCCGCATCTAAAATCGGACGCGCGATCGCGAAACCTTGTTGCCAGTGCGTGCCTTCTTGATCAAAATACTGCCATTGTTCAGCCGACATTTCATCAAAGACAATCGTTTCTAACCCCCGTTTTTCTGCCAGATCAAACACCCCTTTCCGTTCCATGGCTTGGCGAGTATCTGCCATCCCTGCGCGATCGCCAATGGTCATTTGTCCGGGTTGGGTCTTCTCAATTTCCATAATTAGGCTATCGAGTAAGTCAGTATCGGTTGCAGCCGGTGCAGGGTCACCGGTATTGTAATTAGGTTTAATAAAGACGGTTTTGTCAGTAAAGCTATCGGGTTGGAGAAGATCAAGAATTTTGGGAACGGCTGAAGCGCGATCGTCGGTTTTGAGAAGTGCAACGCGAGAAACCTGATCTGGCGATGGATTTCCCTTTAACTGCATTGAGGAAGCAGTTGGCGCTTGGGAATTATTTGATTTGCCTAAACCACAGGCAGAAGGAAGAACCGCAGCGCCGGTGGCTAGACCCAGTAAACGTAGGATTTGACGGCGTTTGTAGTTGAGGGGAGACACGATGATTTTGAAATGGGGTTGTTTTCTTTCTTTTTCTAACCCTAGCGCAAAGTCAATTTTTTAGGTTCATGCCATCGTCAGTTTGCTACTACTTATAAAAAGCTGTAGTTTGGGTAGCAGTAAAGAAGGAATTGAGAAAAGAGCAATAAAACTTATCAACCAGGAACATTGGACTAGGTAATTTGTTAAAATTCCCCGGTAAAAGAATTTAGTTATTTTATCCTTGCTGAAATAGGAGATTTATACTGATGAGTACAGAAGAGAACTTACCACTTTGGGTACAAGACCGAGAGGAAGTCATTAAACATGATGAGGGGGTCGAATGGCGTTATGGAGAACGTCCTGACTATAGTAAAACAAATCACTATTTGCAACAGGAACGTCAACATCATCATGCAGAAGGATCTTTAAATGCAATTGCTCATAATCTAGTCAAAACTTTTGAGATGGAGGCTTCATTTAAAACAAACCCCCAACAGTGGATTTCTGTTGTAACAGATAAATTTAGGATGAGTACCAATGGAGGGAAAGAATATACTGCTCAAGAAATTGTGAATGAAGGTACTTATAACCTTTTTCTTGGAGAATCGGAAGGATATCAGGCTTCTCAGTAAGATTTTGATTCTTCTTATGAACTTTTCCACACTGCTTTTCCTGAAGGGTTTCACTGGGAATTAATTGAAGTTTTATCGGGTCCCCCTAATGTCGTGTTTAAGTGGAGACATTGGGGAACTTTTAAGGGATCTTATAAAGATTATGAACCCACAGGAGAAACCATTGAAATTGTAGGATTAAGTCTGGCTAGAGTTACAGACGACTTGAAACTTGAATCAGTAGAACATTTCTTTGATACAAATAACTTTTTAGGAAAGTTAACCAGTGGTCAATGTCCTGTGAGTCATTAGATTTAATTTCAAAGCTGGATTAATCTTGCTCCCATACATTGGTGTCATTTCAATAACAATAGGGAGAGTCAGTCGTCATAAATGTTTAATTTATTGACAATTCATCGACTATTAATCGTCTCTCCCTCCTTTCCTTAGAACAATAATGGTATTGATTCAGGGAAAAGTTAATAGAGTTAATAAGTGGGCGTTTCTGGATAGGATGGTTCTTCTTGAAAAACAGCTTCTAATTTCTCTGGATCGCTCGGTGGCGATTCAGAACTGAATAAATCGTGCAAGAGGGTGTAGAAGCACGGAATAATAAACAACGTCAGGAAGGTTGCTAACGATAACCCGGAAAACACCACGACACCCAGCGGTTGGAGAAATTCAGATCCTTGTCCTAAGCCTAGGGCAAGGGGAAACATCCCTAAGACGGTGGTAATGGTGGTCATTAAAATTGGGCGTAAACGTTGGGGGGCAGCTTGTAATATCGCTTGGCGACGACTGATATTTTGTTGCGTGTAGATTTGGTTGGCAAACTCCACCATCACGATCGCGTTATTGACCACAATCCCCACCAGTAAAACTGCCCCCACTAAAACCGTTGCCCCCACTGGGGTATCTGTCACATAAAGTCCGATAATACCACCGGCTAAAGCCAGGGGAACGGTTAACATAATGACTAGCGGGTCAATAAGGGAGTTATACTGCACTGCCATCACCACAAACACCATAAATGCAGCGAGTCCGCCTAAGAGTTTCAGGGCGTTTTGTAATTCAGTATTATTGGCTTCGGCGGAACTGGGGGCAATGGTTACGCCTTCGGGGAGTTCCAGTTGTTGAAACACGGCTTTGGTTTGCGCGATCGCGCGATCTAAAGTTGCCCCTTCTACTAAATCTCCTTCTAGGATATACACTTGGCTTTGATTTAACCGTTGAATTTCGGCAGGGGCAATCCCAGACTGGATATCAGCAATATCTTTTAACTTGATGGATTGATTCTCTCCCACCAATAAAGGAACTTCTTCTAAGTCAGAAATCGTGGTTAAGGTTGACTGCGGTAACTGCACCCGAATATCCACCAGGCGATCACCGCGTTGTAACCGTGTGGGAACCGCCCCATCAATGGCAGTTTGGATCGCTTCTCCTATTTCATTTACTGTTAAACCAAATTCCTCCGCCCGTTGCCAGTCCGGTCGAATCTGCACTTCTGGTTGTGGCGGTTCGGGATCAGGGCGAAAACTTGCCGAGGGCACATTTTCCTCTAACGCTGCCAGAACTTGTTCTCCCGCTTGTTGCAATTGGGCTGTATTATTCCCTTGTAAGATGACATTGACATCCCCGCGCGTTGGCGAATTATTAAAACTAATCCCTCGGACATCTTGGGGTCGCATGAAAATTCCAACATCCACGAAATTGAGTTGATCCAGTTCCGGTTTGATCCTCGCAATATAAGATTGCGCATCAACCCCGGATTCCAATTCAATCGTGCTGGATCCCCCTAAAACATCCGGTGAGGTATTGGTGCCAAATAAGTAACCCCCAGCCGTAGTAAACGTACTTTTCGTTCCCGGTTGCTCTAATAACGTTTGATCAATTAACCGCATCACTTGTCGGTTTTCCGTTAAACTGGTTCCTGTCGGAAACTGTACGAACATTCGGGCTTGTCCCGTATTAATTTCGGGTAAAATTTCCTGCGGTAATTGTCCCGCCAGCCAGAAACTTCCTCCACCTAAGACTACAAACGCACTCGCAATAACTGCTAGGCGATACCGTAACACTTGTTTTAAGCCCTGCTGATAGCGCCGAGTTGCTGCTTGAAACTGGTCATTAAAGCGACGCAAAAACCAGAAATAGGATAAGCCACTGCTACGGGGAATGGCTAATAAACGAGAGGCTAACATCGGAACCACGGTTAGGGCGATTAACATCGAAGACGCAACCGCAAAACTAATTGTCAGAATTAACTCACTAAATAACAGCGAGAAAAAGCCCCCAATCAGCAAAAAGGGAATGACCGAGACTAAGTTAGTACTGGTGGCAGCGAGTAAAGCGGATTCAATACTACGACTGCTGTTTTCGGCTTGTTGAATAATATAACTATTGTTGGGTCGTTCTTCCGCAACCGGATGACCAGGAGTCATTCCCACCCCTTCCGCGATGGTTTCTAACATGACAATCGCGTTATCCACAACAATCCCCACACCTAACGCCAATCCTCCTAAACTAAAGACATTTAAGGAAATATCAGCCCCGCGCATCAGTAAAATCGCCGTAAAGGTAGCAAGGGGAATGCCAACAATAATAATAAAGGTTTGACGCAGCGACCCCAGAAATAATAAGACGGCTACAGATGCCAAGGTTGCCCCGGTTAACCCTGCAACTGCGACATTTTGAATAGAATTGCGAATAAAAACCGATTCATCTTTCGTGGTCACTAATGTCATTTCCTCAGGAATCGTTCCCACTTCCTTGAGTTGATTAATGCGCTGTTTCACTCGATCCACCACTTCAATCGTGTTGGCGGTGGGCTGCTTTTGCACACTGACTTTCACTGCCGGATCGCCATTCAGGGTAACAAAAACTCGTTGTTCCGCAGTACCATCAATGACGGTGCCAAACTCACTGAGGGGAATCTCTGTGTCTGCAACGGAGAAAGATAAATTGCGAATCTCCTCCGCATTATCAAATTTACCGATCGCGCGCGTTAGGGGTTCCGTATCTTCTCCCGATAAGCGTCCGGTTGCCACATCCACATTGCGATCGCGCAATTCCTCTAAAACATCCGTTAATCCTAAGCCCAAAGCCTGTAAACGAATTGGATCAATTTCTACCCGAACTTCTTCAGTTACGCCACCGGAAACATTCACCGAAGCAGCCCCCCGCACCAGACTTAACTCTCGGGCTAATTCTTCATCGGCAAAGACACGCAAATCCACATCTCGAAGTGACTGGGATTGCAACCCAAACTCATAAACGGGTAGCTGGGAGGGTTCAAACTTAAAAATACGCGGGTCTTCTACAATATCCGGCAATCGTCCTTGCACGCGATTAAAGGCGGCGGTGGTTTCATTCAATGCCTGATCCACATCGTCGCCGGCTTCAAAGTATAAATCGACCTCCACTTCCCCTTCTTCGGTTTCCGAGTAAATTTGCACTACTCCTTCTGTGGCGCGGAGGGCTTCTTCTAAAGGTTTAGCCACCTCTTCCACCGCAACAGTGGGGGAAATGCCAGGTGTTCTCACTTCCACGCGAATCCGAGGGTAGGTAATCGACGGGAGTAGATTTACCGGAATTTGCAGGAGAAAAATGGTTCCGACCACTAATACTGCAACGGTAATGGCAAGGGTGCCAATATGTCTTCGGATCGCGATCGCGCTAATACTAAATCCAGTCATGAGTTATATTCGTTATTAAAAGAGAGAAAGATAATCAAAAGATTTGGAGGATTTGATGAGGATTATACAAACGACAGGCAAAATCGAAAAAGGAGAATTAAGAGCAATTGCACCAGAAGATTTAAGTGATGGAGAAGTTGACATCGTTATTGTTGCTGAAAATGAGCCTAATCAATTAGAACTAATGCGAAAATTAGCTAAAGATAAAGGCTATGATTCTCGTGAGGAAATTCTTGATTTAATTCATCAGGTCAAACTAGAGAAATTAGAAGAAAAAGGAAGACTCTAGTGAAATTTGATCTGCAGCGTTTGTGCCTTGATACAAATATTTATATCATTGGGACTCAAGAAATTCATTCTCCAGAAGCAAAAATTTTAAGGGCAATTGGTTACTATGATGACACAGCTATTCCAATCGAAGCAGAAATTGTTTTATCAGATGAAATCATTGATCAAGTCAGGCGCGTAGGCAAGTATTTGTGGAATAAAGATAAAGCTGGTTTTGTGATTGGTTTGATTTGGTCACGGCTAAACATTCATTATGTCAATTATACTCAGGAATGGAATCAAGAATTAGAAAAGGTTGTGACAGATAGAGAAATTCCTAATGAAGATATAGAAGTTTATTTAACAGCCAAATTAGGAAACTCTGATTGTTTTGTTTCTTCTAATCGAGAATTAATTAGAGCAATTGCTACATTTGAATGTCTGACTCCAAAAGGATTTATAAATAAGTATTTAGAATCAGAATAGAATGGTAAAGCTGGGTGAACTTGGTTTTGAGTCATCATCCTTTAATGTTTACTGGTCTAGTGAGGCGTAAGCCTCTGCTGAAGGAAGAAATCGCGCTAATACTAAATCCAGTCATGAGTTATTGGGTGATTATTGAGTATTGGTTGAAGAAAGAGCACTCAATCGCACAGCTTCCCCAGACGTTAGAGGACGACTGCTGCGAACAACAAACTGCGTTTCAGGGTCTAATCCAGAGAGAATTTCCACTTGATTGTTGGCGCGATCGCCGATTTGAACTGTTTGCCCTTCCACCGTTGGCGGTTCGGCGGTGGTGTTGAGGGTAAAGACTGTGGCAACCTGATTGTCCGTTTCATTTTGCAACGCACTTTCCGGAATAACCACACCTTTCGTTCTTTCACGGGGAAAGGTCACTCGCGCCAGTAAACCGCTACCAATGCGCCCTTCCGGATTGGGTAACGTGACTTCGATGGGAACTTGTCGCGTCTGTTGGTTAGCTGCTGGAGAAATGCGAGTAATTCGTCCGCTATAGGTTTCTTCAGGGAACGCATCCAGCTTCACATCCACCGATTGTCCTTGACGAACCTCGCCTAAAGCCAGTTCAGAGACAGCAACATTGACTTTCACCTGTCGAAAATCCCCAATTGTCACCACACTATCCCCGGGTCGGATTAAGTTTCCTGGATCGGTTTGTCGTTCTAAAATAACGCCAGTGAGGGGAGACTTGAGGGTACTGTAAGATAATCGTTCTTGAGCTTGAGCAATAATCGAGCGTTGTACCTGTACTTGTTCTTGCGCCGTCGCTACTGCATCTTGTTCAATGCGGATCTGTTCTTGTGCTGCACGGACTTGTTTTTCCGCAACAATCGCTTCTGTTTTCGCAACTTCTGCTTCTTGCTGGGCAATTGCCCCAGCTTCTGCAAGATTCTGAAAGCGTTGGGCATCGGCTTGGGCTTGTTGGGCTTGGGCTTGAGCTTGTTCGAGTTGGATTTGGGCGTTTCTGACTTGATTGCGCGATCGATTCACCTCCGCTAAGCGACTGGCTAATTCTGCTTCAGCTTCTGCAATATCAGTTTTTAACAGCGCATCATTCAGTTGAGCGATCACTTGCCCTTTTTCTACCCGATCTCCTACATCTACCGTTAAGGTTTGCAATTGTCCCTCGACTTGGGAGCGAAGAGACACATTTTGTTGCGGAGCTGTATCTCCTTTTTCGGTGATAGGTGCTTGGAGGGATTGGGGTCGCGCGATCGCGCTTTGAACTTTGGGTCGGGATGTTTCCTCACTCTGATTTTCCGTTTGCGCTTCAGCAGACGAGTTAAATCGCTCACCACAACCGATCAAGGTAGGAATTAACAAACTACTGAGTATTATGATGCCAAAAGACGTTTTGTCAGTTTTAGAAATTACGGTCACGACCTTTTTTAAAGCCATTTTTTCTTAAAAAGTTTTAGGATTTGCTCGTTAGTTTAGAAATTTATATTCTCCCTTGCCCCTTCCTGAAGATAGATAGTCAGGTTCACTGCCCTTCCCAAGCCATCTCAATGCAGGAAACAGGAGTTAGACATGTATAGTTATTTACTTCATAAAAATCAAACAGAAATATCAGCAAGATTTTAAGCTATGATTGACCATTTCTAGTTTCGTTCATAAATGTGACACAAATATGTCAATATTCTGACGCTGAGATGGAGTAAAAACAACACGTAGTATAGATTCACATGAGAATAGCTTTAAAGTTTCAAATCTAGGGATAGTTTGTTGTTACTAATTCCATGTTTTAGGAGTGTTATGGTTCATTTTAGAGGATAATTCAGTTATCAACTGAAGACTCTCCAAGCAAATTCTCTGGAACTTCTTCAGGAACAGTCCAAAGGTAAACTGTTGATCCTTCTACTTGAACAACCTGTTCTGGTTCCCATTCACCCATACTGAAATCATGAGAGACGATGGGAGTTCCTGGTTCTAGTTCTTGCAGTAACTTGGGTCGGAGCTTGACATTGAGGCTGGGCAGTAAATAAAGTGTGACCACAGTTGCTTCACTCAGATCCGTTTCAAAGAGGTCTTGCTGAATAAACTCGACACGGTCACTAACCCCTTCTTCCTCAGCATTTTGCTGAGCTGCTTGAATTCGTTCCGGATCAATTTCTATCCCCACACCACGCGCCCCATATTCTTGCGCTGCCATAATCGGAATCCGTCCATCCCCACTGCCCAAGTCATAAACTACATCATTTTCACTAACATTTGCTAGTTCCAGCATTTTTTCAACAACAGCATAAGGTGTGGGAACATAAACAACATCTGGCTCACGTTCTGGGGCTTCTGTATTAGAGTCGCTCTGTTGCGCTTGATTGGTGGACTGGGATGAAGGACGATCAGAATTCACTTCTGTTTGGGAACTACATCCAGTAAGGCTCAAAACGGAAATACTAACACTTGCCATGAATAAGCTAGCGGTTCGTCGTAATTGCATTAATATAGTCTCCTTTTGAATGATGCCTCTATCTAGCGGATTGGCGAGGGTAATTCCACAACAATAAAGGGGCACCCGCAACCACAACGATCACACCAAAAAGTGCACCAATTCCGGTATAAACGAGGCTTGAGTAAAGTAAATATGCGCACATTCCGCAAAAGAGAAGTGGTAGTAATGGATAAGCAGGAACCCGAAAGGGTCGCACCAGTTCCGGTTCTCGTCTGCGCAAGATGAGTAGGGATAGCCCACTGAGTAAGAAAAAGAACCAGAAGACAGGAGCAGTATAGTCTACCATGGTTTCAAAGCCTTGCCGCGTTAATGTGCCCAAGAGAACAAGCCCGAGAGCAATTAACCCTTGTACCGACAGAGCAACCATAGGAGTTTGGGTATGGGGATGCCAACGCCCCAGAAAGGAAAATAATGAAAAATCCTGTCCTAGGGCATAATTAGATCGAGCGCCTGTAAAAATGGCTGCATTGGTTGTGCCTAATGTACAAACTGCAATCAACAAACTAATAAAAATGCCCCCTGGTTCACCAATGGCTCGACGCATTAAATGAGCTGCAATTGCATCAGAACTGGTCATTCCTGATATGCCAATTCCTTGTAGGTACGTCCAGTTCAGCAATAGGTAAATCCCGGTGATCACACTAATACTAACCAAGAGAACCCGGGACATATTACGCTCATTTTGATAAAGTTCTGCTGAAATATAAGCGGCTTCGTTCCAACCACCATAGGTGAGTAAGACAAATACCATGGCTGAGCCAAAATTATTTTGTGTGGCTGGCGCTGGTGATACAATTTCACTAGTAGGGGGAGTGATAGTAAGCCCGAGCATAATCAGCAGTAATAAGCCCACAATTGCGATGGTTGTTAGCCCAACTTGTGTCCACTTGCCTTGACAAACTCCAAGAATATTCAAGCTAGTGAGGATGACAATGGCAGCAGTGGCGTAAACCGAGGATGAATACTCTCCTAAAGGAAGTAACTGCGAGGCGTAATCTCCAAATACAAATGCGGACAGAACAATGGAACCGGTTTGAATAACGGTCATCCGTGCCCAGCTAAAGAGGAAGGCAAGGGACTTGCCAAAGGCACGCATTAAATAATAGTAGTTGCCTCCTGAATGGGGGTAAGTGGTTGTGAGTTCGGCATAGCAGAGAGCACCCAGCAAGGACATTAATCCGCCTAATAACCAAACCAAGAGGACAAATTTTTCACTGGTTGCGTTGGCTGCAACCAGTGCTGGTGTCTCAAAAATACCTGCACCGACGACCATTCCTAGAATCAATGCTCCTGCATCTCTGATTGAAAGTGTCGGTTTGGGTAAGGTTACCTTACCTGCCATATCATGATCCGTTTGATTGAGATGTGAAGCAGTCTAATTGACTGCTAATTTACTAGTGCTAGTTTGATTCAGAAATGTGACACCAAAATGTCAAATCTTTAAACTTTTGATTTAATTGGTAATTCAATTTCAAAGGTTGTTCCTTGTTGTTCGACACTGTGAACTTTGATTTCACCACCATGAACCTGGATAATTTGCTGGACGATTGATAAACCGAGTCCAAAATTACCAGTTTGGCGTGATTCTCCTTCGGAGACGCTCCGCGAACGCGCTGTGTCCACTCGATAGAAACGTTCAAAAATGTGGGGTAAATCTTCAGGGGGAATGCCAATGCCATTGTCTTCCACCTGGATAATAATGTGGCGCGATCGCGTAAAAAGGCGTAAATCAACACGATGACCCGAAGCGGTATAGTGAAAGGCATTATTGAGCAAATTCTTGAGTGCTTGTTGCAACAGTTCCCCATTCCCTTGGAAGTAAATCGGCTTTGAGGGGAGAGAGGCAATCAACTTTAAGCCTTTAGACTGAGCAATATTGGTATATTCAGTTACTAATGGGTTAAGTAAACTGACTAAATCAATTTTTTCTCGATCTTGCGGTACGACTTGCCCTTCATGACGCGCTAAAAACAAGAGATTACTAATCAGAACACTCATCCCTTTGGCAATGTGAACAATATTTTCTAAGCGTTGCTGTTGTTGTTGGTCAGAAGTTGTCGTGGGCAGTAACGCCACTTGTGCATTACTCAACATTGCGGCTAAAGGGGCTCGCAGTTCATGAGATGCATCAGCAGTAAAACGTTGCAGTTGCTCATAGGATTCGCGAATCGGTTTCATCGCCAGCCCTGCTAAAAACCAACCCGTGAGACCAATTAAACCTAGGGTAATCGGAACCCCTAGAGCTAAAAACAGTCGGATCCGAGTTAAATTATCTTGTAGGGGTTGTAAAGAAGTAGCAACTTGTAGATAGCCTTGGAAGGATTGTTGATACTCGACAGAAAGCGTGAGCTGACGGAACTTTTCCCGAGGACTGTTGTCGAGGTGAATGGTTTTTAAGCCCGGTTGCACTTGCAAGTGCTGAGGAGGGGTGGAACCAACAAAACTAACCAATTGTTTTTGTGAATTGTACCAGCGTAAATAGAGAATCTCGCGATCGCGCAAAGAAGCGTCTCGGTGATGAAAACCCCAAGTGCCATTTTCCAATTGATCATGAGCTTGAATCGCAATTGATTTTCCTGTTTTGTACAATTGTCGATCAAACGATCGCGCTTGATTTTGAACGACACGGTAATAAACCAATGTTGTAAACAAAATCAAGATACTCCCCATCGAGAGCGTAAACCAATAAGCGAGATGGCGACGACTACGATTAAACATGAATTGGCAGCATTAAGTTTCATCTGATGTATTTAGGCGATATCCCATCCCATAGACTGTTTCGATGGAATCATTCGCCCCAATTGCGTTAAGACGCTTCCGCAGTCGTCTCACTAACGTAGTTACCGCATTACTTTCCGGTTCAGTTCCCCATTCCCACAAAGTTTGTTCAATTTGGCTGCGGGATAACACTTGACGAGGATGGCGCATCAAATATTCCATCAGTTGAAACTCACGAACCGATAACTGAATTTTCGTATCATTTTTCTCCAAGGTAAGACAATCGAGATGTAATTTTAGATCTTGAGTATAAAGAATATCTCCTTGCCAAAAGGGGGAACGCCGTCGCAACGCCCTGACACGCGCGAGTAATTCCAGCAGATCAACCGGTTTGACTAAATAATCGTCAGCACCAGCATCCAATCCCATTACTTTATCCGATGTAGTATCTTTAGCCGTCAGAATGAGGACAGGAGCTGTTTTTCCCAGTTGTCGGTAGTTGAAGCACAGGTTCACGCCACTGAATGTGGGTAGCATCCAGTCTAAAATTAACAAGTCATACTCTTTTTCTGACAGCAACCATTGGGCGGTTTCACCATCTTGGATCCCATCCACCGTATGTCCGGCTTGAGATAATGCAACTTGTAGGGGTTCTAGCTGTGCTGGATCATCTTCTACTAAGAGGATTATCATAGGAAAAATCAATCAACCAATTTGATTATTCATCGTAGCTGAACTAAATGTCCCATGCTTAGCGCGCGATCACTGCAGTTTCTATTTTCTCTAGGATTAGAATTTTGGTTACCATTACCCTTTCTCGGATTCGGATTTTGGTTACTGAGTGGGATTATGACCGGACAAGTACTGAATCAATTGAATCCCATTGAGCATACGGTTTCTGTAAATCCTCAACCTGAAACTCTTTTCCAAGAGAATAAGATACGCTCTATTCAGTTACGGATCAATGAAGCTGAAGGGATCACTCGGGTCAAAGTTAAAATAGCGGCTGCGAGGCTCAAAGAACTAGAATTTAAATTTCCAGGGACTGATTTAACGGAAGTGGAAGCAGCTCTTGCCCAAGAATTAGGATTATCCGAGCAAGAAATAAAAAAACTTATCCTCACTGAATCAAACTCCACCCTCCATTCTCAACAAATACACTAATTAGAAAATAAGTGGCTATATAAACCAGATGGGTGCTTTTTGTACAAGCCTAGGTTAAATCGAATCTGACTTATACTAAATTCATATCTCTCTTTTGTCAAACTGGGGTCAAACCTTGATTTTTCGTGGGCTGAAGCGGCGGAAATTCGTCAAATTCTCCGAAAGTGACAAAAGAGAGTTTACCGCCTAAAGTTCTGACACTATCTGCAAAAATGGAGTCTAAACCAAACCGATCGCGCTCACTGGTTTGTTTAACCTGACTGCCATAAAATCCTAATAGAGCACTGGTTTGATAAACGCGATTACTATCCCAAAATTGTTCTGAAACTAAGCCCTCGAGTCGTTGTCGTAACTGAGCGTTATACCAGGTTTCATCAATACGATTAAATACATAAAAAACGCGATCGCGCACCCCTGGGTGATCTTTAATGAGTTCTAATAATTCCGTTTCTTCTGTTGTCATTTCTCCAGCAGATGCTGGTTTAAGAACACAGACCACTGCAGAGGTGTCGGGACTTTTAATCTTATCGTAAGTTAAAGCGCGATCGCGCTCGACTGGCGCATCAATTCCGGGTGTATCAAGAATGACATTCCCATCCGCTAATAGGGGATGGTGACAATAGTATTCCAACCGTTTCAACACGGCGCTGTTACTTCCCCGACGCGCATAAGTAGCTGCTTCAGTCAGGTTATAGAGATTCTTTCTTGAGAACGTCGATCAAGATGACACAACTAATCCTCTAATTTTAAATGACTAATATCACTTAAATGACTTAAACATCATTCAAAAGTTAATTAGTAATCTTTAAAGTCTTGCCATGAACCGAAAGTTGGAGTTGACTCACGAGAATTGCAACTCATCTCAATGAAAACTCCAACTGCCTTCAGGATAGAGGTGAGGAGAAACAAATCGTTTAGTCTTTTAGCTCGCCTTAACTGACTCTTCGTCCTAATAAAACGGGACAGTTGGCATATACTCGAACATAGTCAGACAAAGAACTACCCAACAAACGATCTAAATCAGGTAACGTTCTAGCGACAGTGGGACGACGTTCTGGCGAACCTAACATCAGTAAATCAACTTTATTCGCTTCAGCAATTTCACATAAGGTGGGACCCGGTTTACCGCCGCTGACAATTCCTTTATAGTTCACTCCTTGTCTTTTGGCTTGCTCGATCGCGGGCGCTAGAACAGCAGTTTTGTTAGCCTGTTCGCCAGATAAAACTTCATCTTTCTCCATCGACGGATCAACTTGCACCAGCAACAATTGACCAGAAGGAATATCTTTTAAAAGGAACAATGCTAACTCCAGACAATACTGGGCATCAGGAGATTGATCCACTGCGACCATAATCCGTTTCAGTCGCGTCACATAAATATCATCTTTAACGAGTAGCATGGGGCGCGTCGAAAGCTGAAAGACATATTGACTGACGGAGTTTTCAAGGATTGACTCTAACCGCTTTAACCCCCGCGATCCCATAATGATTAGGTCAGCTTCCATTTCTTCGGCGACTTCACAGACCGTCGTTTTTGGGTCTCCTTGACGTAAAATTGTTGAAACTTGGGTTGGGTCAAGGTGCATGCGTTGAATTGCACCCGCAACGACTTTTCCCCCTTCTTCCCATTTTTCCATCATGGCTTCACTTGTCGTTTGTGGAGCAACAACGTTTAAAATGGTGATTGCAGCATTTTTGAGCGATGGCAGTTGTAATAAATACTGCAACATCTCTTCTGAATGACCGGTTCCCGAGTCAGCTAGCAAAATTTTATTAAGCATATTTAAATTTCCCCTCCCAATTGATTACAAACCAATAACGCTAAGCCAGGCAATTGCCTCAGCCTATCTATGTTTACCAATACCATGATTCGGGAGTCCCTGCTTCGCAAACTGTAATGACTTTTAAAACTTGCTCATGATTGCAACGAGGTCGCAATATTGAAAAGTCTCATTCAACTGATTTAGGGTTTTTATCCAGATCAATTGCCGTCTGCTTAATATTTTGTTACAACAGAAGGGACTCTCAAATTTCAAGACTAAAGTGCAATTTGGTGAGGACTCGGCGCCGAAAAGATAGTTTGACAGGGTTTCTAACCAAAAAGCCTGTTGTTGCTACAGCAAACAACGCGCATGAGATATTTTTCCTTTCCTAACTTGTACAGATGTCCAAGCTGCTTCTGTACAATTCAGTTTTCACGACGGAGGTTTTCATGATTGGTGGCTTAGCCGATTTTCAGAATAAGGGTAGTGACTGGGGAGAAAATCTTCTCAATAGTGTTGCGACTAATACTCTTCGCCACCTTTTTACACGCTGTGATGATCTAAAGGTGAAGGTACGTTGTCAGCCCTCGAGTAAACTCTTGCAGGGGAGTATTGATAGCTTTGATATGAGGGGGAAAGGGTTAGTCATTCGTAAGGCATTTCGCACTGAGGAAATGTGGTTTGAAACTGATGCTGTCGCCATTGACTTTAGCTCAGCGTTGAAGGGTAAAATAGCCCTAAAACAATCAACACAAGCAATTGCGCAAGTTAAACTTTTAGAGGAAGATATCAACACAGCTTTTAAAGCGGAACTGGTAAGGAAACGTCTAGAGAACTTAACAGCTCCCACCTTAACTGAGTTGTCTAATGGCAATCCAGTTTCTTTTACTGAGATTAATTTAACCCTACTCCCTCAAAATCAAGTTCAACTCGATGCTAATGCTGATTTAGGAGCAGCAGGGGTAATTCCGGTGAGTCTCATTTGTAAGCTGGGCTTAGAACGACGACGCAAATTACTATTTAAAAACGTTCAGTTTCAAGCTGATAATGTCCCTCAAGAGCATCGTGCGACTAGTGAAAAGCTAACAGAAGTCCTCGGAGAAATTTTAAATAATATGATTGATTTAGATCGCTTCAATCTTGATGGGGTAAAGATGCGCATTAACCGTCTAGAAACCCAAGGCAAAGCTCTAGTCTTTAGTGGTTATGCTCAAATTGACCATGTTCCTAGTGTTGGATAAAAAAAACAGAGTTTGAGAACAGCTGAACATTTGCCGTTTTCAAACTCTACTCTGATTCTGAAGTTAATCTGACCTCCTGCCTCTAAAGTAGACAGGATTTTTAATTTGCTGTTCAAATCGGGATGGCAGGATTTGAACCTACGACATCCTGCTCCCAAAGCAGGCGCGCTACCAAGCTGCGCTACATCCCGTTTATTCCTCAGTTATTTTAACGTAAGTTGAGAAAAATTGGGTAGTCCTTGCTCAAAAAATTTGTTTTTTTTAAGAAGCTCTACCAGCAAAAAGCATTCTTTCGCCCCATATTCAGGAGTTAGTCAGGATACCAAAACATACCTTTAATTCCCTCGGGATCAGGAATGAAACCAAGGCGATTGTAAAACTGAACCACTTCTGCATCAGCAAAGAGGGTAATATTACTAATATCTTCTTGACGGAGGCGCTTAATCATATAGTTCATTAAAGCTTTTCCCAATCCTTTTCCTTGAGCTTGAGGATGAACTACCACATCCCAAATCGTTGCGTTAAAGGCGTGGTCAGACGTGGCTCGCGCAAAGCCAATTAAGCGTCGACTAGCGCCTTTTTCTTCCCACATTGATACCACTAAAAAACTGTGTTGCATTGCTTTGCGAACTTTCCGTAGTGGGCGACGAGACCACCCAACGGCGTCGCAGAGTTCTTCCAGTTCGTAAAGATCAATGGAGCGAGTTGTACTAAAAAGAACTTTGGTATTTTGTTGCGTCTCACCCTTTTTTAGCAAAATCTCTTCCTCTGATGAAGTTGATGAAGGCGCGATCGCGTTTGAGCTACTATTAAATAAACTTTTCCAAAATGCCATGCGGTCTGCGAGTCGCTTAATTAGTTAATTTCTAACCAGTTACAGTGAGTTAGCTTTATCCCTTTAAAGCCTGTTAGAAATCATAACATATCCCTTTTTTTGTCAGCACTGCTTAAGTCACGCTACCTCACCCTACTTTTGCTACACTTCATCACTATTTTCTCATTGACTGATAAAGTCAAGCTCTTGTGTGACGAACCAACAATTCTTCAAGTACCATGACTCTTGTCTTAAAGCCATAGTCCGGACTCAAAGTAAGTTAAAATAATGGAGAAGGTGAACTGCTTTCTTGGATCGCGAAATCAGAGCCCTCGTGTGTCTGCCCAATTCTTTACGAGTCACTGTTGACATCAGTAACTATGCCCTCAATCGACATTTCTGGTGTAACCCACGCCTATGACTTCTTACCTGCTCAAACTCAAACTAATGCTCCAGTGCTGGTTTTAATTCATGGTTGGTTACTCAGTCGTCAATACTGGCAGCCTCTTGTCGAAAAACTTTCTCTTAATTATTCCTGTCTTTGCTATGACTTACGGGGATTTGGCGACTCGCAAGCAACGAGTCAACTCAATTGCGAATATAGCTTGCCCAGTTACGCTCATGATCTCAAAACCTTATTAGAAGAACTGGGTATCAAAGAAGCTTGGTTAGTGGGTCACTCTCTGGGAGGAAGCATTGCCCTGTGGGCTGCTCAATCTTGTTCAGAACGAGTGCAAGGCGTCATTTGTCTCAACGCGGGTGGTGGGGTTTATCTCAAAGAAGAATTTGATCGGTTTCGCCAAGCGGGACAACAATTAATTAAATATCGACCCCAATGGCTACCTTATATTCCGCTCATTGACGTGCTGTTTACCCGGGCTATGGTAGCAAAACCCCTAGCGCGATGTTGGGGTCGCCAACGAGTCATTGATTTTGTCAAAGCAGATGCTGTGGCTGCAGTTGGCTCATTACTAGAGTCAACTACTGAAACAGAAGTGCATCGTCTCCCGCAACTGGTTTCTCAACTCAAACAACCGGTCTATTTTGTGGCAGGAGAGAAGGACATGATTATGGAGCCCAAATATGTAGGACATTTAGCCAGTTTTCATCATTTATTTCAATGTCGAGGCAACAATCTCATTGAGATTCCTGACTGCGGTCATATGTCAATGGTTGAGCAACCGGATCAAGTCACGATGATTTTAGAAGAAATTTTGTCGAAGCGAGATCAAGAAGTAATTGATCCTTGTTAATTAGCGATTACCAACCTACGATCAACAACTAGGATTTGCTGATATTCGGGGCATTGACCCCTTCTAGCAGTTGCCTTCGGCAGACGGCAGCGCTTCCCGGTGAGGAGCTAAGTATGGTACAATTTGATCTAAAGTAGGGGTGGGTAATCCTGAATTAAGCTCGCTGAGGGTAAAAAATCCTGGCAAAGTCTGTACTGATGTACTGACTGGCAACTTTGCTGAGATTACCCTCCTATAGAGGGGAAAATAACCTTCTTTACTCAGAAGGTCGATGTTAAGATGTACAGAAATGTCAGCATCAATTCATGACAAGGACTAGGTGCGAGAGAACCGAACCTTGGGAGGATTCAATTGACTCCACTCAAAAACAAAAAGCTCTTGATCAAGGAAAAGCGACGTTTATGGCTTTATTGAAATGGGAAAGGTAATCCAGAAACAGTACCAATCCATGATTCAGTGTCGAGCCATATTCAAGAAATGACTGCTTTCAGCATAGACTTGATTAAGCGCAATTTTTCTCTCAAATCTTCAAATTAGGTAAAAAATTGGATGACGAAAGTAGTTCTCAATAATAATGAACAGATAGAGTCAGCCTTACGTCGCTTTAAACGTAAAGTATCTCAAGCAGGAATTTTTGCTGATATGAAAAAAAATCGGCATTTTGAAACACCTGCAGAAAAGCGTAAACGCAAAGAAATCAGTCGGCACCGAGAACGCCGTCGATTTCGGAATCGTAGAAATAAGAAGTAGAATTCCATAAGGAGCAACATGGTACAAGCAAAATCGGGCGATACCGTCCAAGTTCGCTACACAGGAAAATTAGCAGATGGCACTGTCTTTGACTCTTCTGAAGGTCGCGAACCTTTGGAATTCGCCATTGGTGAAGGTCAAATTATTCCTGGATTTGAGCAAGCTGTCATAGGCATGTCTGAGGGAGAATCTAAAACAGCAGAAATTCCCTCAGAAGAAGCCTACGGTCCTCATCGTCCTGAAATGGTGTTAGAAGTCGATCGCGAGCAAATTCCAGAAGATATTGAAGTCCAGACAGGCCAACAATTGCAAGTGCAGCATCCTAGTGGTCAGCAAATTCCAGTGGTTGTCACTGAAGTAGCGGACTCAAAAGTCACTCTCGATGCGAATCATCCCTTAGCGGGTCAGAGTTTAACCTTCGACATTGAACTTCTAAAAGTTTCAGCCTAATTGGCTTTCATTAATAGAAGAGAAGAAGGGACGAGAGCATAATAGAATCTCGTCCCTTTTTGCGGCTCTAGCCGGTATTACGCATGCCGGCAGCAATGCCATTGAGTGTGAGTAATGCTCCTCGCAGTAACTCTTCTTTGCTATAGCGGAAGTGAATGACTTCTGAGGCGCTTTCGTTACTGTACTGCCGTAGTCGTTTAATTAAAGAGACTTGCAAGAATCCTAGGGGAACAATGGTCCGATTCCGTAACTGTACAGAACGTTGTAAATCAGGGTCGCCATCGAGGAGTTTCTCGTGGTTGGTAATTAAGCGGACTAATTCACTTGCTAGGTGATACTCATCCGAAATTTGTTGGAAAATTCGTTCAAACCGTTCGTAATCTTCTGGATTGGCAAGTTCTCTTAGATAATGATGAGCAATTTGCAGATCAACTTTTGCTAAAGTCATTTCCACTTTCGAGATGACCATTCGGAAAAAGGGCCATTTCCAGTAGAAGTAACGCAGCAGCTTAATATTTTGCTCGGAACTTCTTTCTGAATCTTGATATAAAAAGTCTTGCAGTGCGGTTCCCACACCGTACCAAGCCGGTAATAAAAAGCGAGTTTGTGTCCAACTGAATACCCAAGGGATAGCACGCAGTGAACTTAAGTCTTTTTTTCCGCCTTGGCGACGGGCAGGGCGGGAACTAATTTGTAATTGGCTAATTTCCTGAATCGGGGTGACAGATAGGAAAAAGTCCAGAAAATCCGGTTCTTCATAAATTAAAGCACGGTAATGCTGGCGCGATCGCGTCGCCAAGCGTTCCATAATACTTTGCCAAGGATTAATATCATCAAAGCCGCTACCGAGCACACTGGCTTGAATGACAGCAGTAGTTGCAGTTTCTAGATGATATAAGGCAAGCTCAGGTAGTGAGTATTTTGAGGCAACAACCTCTCCTTGTTCAGTAATTTTAATCCGTCCATTGATGGTTGAACTCGGTTGAGCAAGGATTGCCTCATAAGTCGGTCCTCCGCCTCGTCCAACGGAACCCCCTCGCCCATGAAAAATTCGTAAAGAAACGCCATAACATTGGGCTAGAGTTTGCAACGCTTTTTGCGCTTTATGAATTTCCCAATTACTGCTTAAGAAGCCGGAATCTTTATTGCTATCTGAATAACCCAGCATGACTTCTTGAATATCATACTTGTCCGTCTTTTCCTGACCATACCCTCCTGCTAAGCAAGCCCGATACAGGGGCAGTTCAAATAAATCTTTCATTACAGAGGGCGCTCGCAGCAAGTCATCAACGGTTTCAAATAACGGCACCACTTGCAGACTACATTTTCCGGTTGCTGGATCATAGACACCGGCTTCTTTTGCTAGGAGTAACACTTCTAAAATGTCACTCACTTGATGACTCATGCTGATAATGTAAGTCTGGCAAACTTCGCAGCCAAATTCTTGTTGTAATTGTCTTAAAAGCCGAAAGGTTTCAATCGTTTCTCGGGTTTTTTCCGAGAAGGGAAGTTCTCCCGGAATCAGAGGACGACGAGTTTGTAACTCTTCACTAAGCCATTTGACGCGATCAGGTTCGGAGAGCTGGTCATAAGACTCCGGTAAAATTTGCAGATACTCAGTAATTTCGTCAATTGTTTCTGAGTGACGAGATGATTCTTGGCGCATATCCAGTTCTACCAAGTTGAAACCGTAAATTTCGACTTGGCAAATCAGGTGTTCAAGATCGCGACAATTGAGTCCAGTTTCTGTCAAACTGCGTTGAATCAGTTTCAGTTCTGCTAAAAATTCTTCCCCAAAGTTGTAAATTGTTTTACGATTTTTTTCAATCGTTTCTCTTGGCGCTTTTTGCTCTGAGGATAAGTAATGATTGCGCTGGCGGGTATGTTCTAAACGTTGCTCAATATAAGCCAGTTTCAGTCGATAGGGTTCCCGGCGATAGCGAATCGATAACCGCTCATAGACTTCTGGCATCAAAGCGCGATCGCGCTCTAAAGATTCTAATAATTCGGGTAACACATCGCTCCAGTGTAAAGAGAGACTGAGTAAGGTGCTCAGTCGCTTCACTGAACGCAAATACCGTTCTAAAACAATTCCTCGCTGGTAACAAGCAGTTTCCCAAGTCACTGCGGGTGTTACAGAAGGATTGCCATCCCGATCTGCCCCTACCCAAGAACCAAAGCGACAGAAATTATTTTTTGGAGGATGTAATTCTTTAAACGAGTTTTTTAAGGCTTGCTTGAGGCGATTAGAGAGATGAGGAATGGTGTCGAATAAAACTTCTTGGAAGTAGTGAAGGGCATAATCGACTTCATCTAAGACTTCGGGCTTAAACTGATGAAGCTCGTCTGTGCGCCACCACAAACGAATCTCTTCTTTCAATTGTTCAGTGGCTTCAATCGCTTCGGGAGATTCGATAAAGCCTAAACTTTGCGCAGCAATTTCACACTGATCAATATGCTGCAAAATCCGAGAGATCCGGCGTTGTTTTTTGCGAATTGTTTGCCGCACAATTTCTGTGGGATGAGCAGTAAAGACTAACCGAATATCAAGCTGATTAAGTAAGCGTTGAATCAGTTGAGGAGGAACATTCAGTTTTTTCAAATAGGGAAATAGCCAGTCAAAAGTTCCTGCTTTTTGGTAGGTTGAATTGCCTTGCCAGGTTTTTTCTAGCAGTTCCGCTCCTAAAACACTGTGAGAACTTGCACTGGTTGTTGGTTCAGAAACCGTTTCTCCTGGGGAAAACTTTCTGTCTCGTTGGCCGTGGCTGACATGGCGATTGAGTTGTTGTTCCCGTTGTTCATAATGTTGTTCAACAATATTAATCAGTTGGAAATATAAAGCGAAGGCACGTGCTGCGCGTACCGCATCATTCAGAGGCAGTTGCTCAATCAATTGGGGCACTGAAGAGCTGGGTAATCCAGTTGCCTGTCCTTCTGGGGAGCCCATACAGCGTAACTGTTGCAGTAAATCTACCAGCTCCTGACCGCACTCGGCTCTCAAAACAGATTCCCATAAGCTTTCAATTAACTTAATGCGATAAGTGAGAAATGTATCAGAGTGTGAGGAGTTATTGGTGTCTTGGCTGAATGTTTGCAACAGAGAACTCATGATTTTCTTAAATAATACTGGAGAAATTTCAATCAACCTAATACTTTAGGAGAGGAGTTAGCAATCCATACTTTAATCTCTTGCACTGCACACTCCAGATCTGGGTCTGCTCGCCATTATACCCATTCTCTTCCTTACCGGATCATTACAATTCACATGATTATTCTTTAATTTCTATCTCAGATTGTTGCTGAAAATGAAGAAGGGGCAAACGACTCCCTCGAAAAACTTCTTCACTGACTTCTCCGATAGAGATTAATCCTTCTTGCAGCGATCGCGCTCCGACCAAACCGACTAAAAACGGAACTGTCAGTAAACTGAGTGCTATTTCGGTTTGTTGTTGATCAGCTTGTTTCCCTAATTCTGCCATTGCAATGTTATGAGTGCCTTTCTAGACTTCCTTTACTATTATCCGTGTTCTTCATCTGTTATTCAATATAAGCAAAACTCATCATCGTTATAATTTTCTATAATTTACAAAACTTGACATTTGATGAATATCAGCCATATATTTGTATCAAGGCTTTAATCAAGCCCATTCATTATTTCTTTTATACTGACACGGACTCATATCCAAAAATGACAACGACCTTACAGCAACAACAAAGCCAGAA
>CAZBPR010000016.1:0-33550 GCA_964493825.1 uncultured Dactylococcopsis sp. | reverse complement strand
AGGGAAAAATCTTGCTCCTGAAATAGCAAGTATCTATCTCCAAAATTCTCTTATTATTCTTCCTTGTGATGAAGCCGCCGAACCAGAATATCTGCAGCAAGATGAATTGCTGAAAATTTTTTCAGGGCGTGACAATCATCATAACCACTCGTGGAATATTCTCAGCGCGATCGCGACAAAAGGACTAGAATTTAAACAAGTCATCCTTTATAAATTCGGAGAGTATTGTCCTCAAAATCTTTTTCAGCCCGACGATCAATCTCTAGAAAAAGTCAAATATTTTTTTAATAAACTTTATGTTGCCATCAGCCGCGCCACTGAGCAACTCTTCATTATTGACACCCCACAGGGGGAAGAAAAATTATGGCAATATGCCACGAATCCGACTCTCTTCAATCATCAAATTCAAAGAGAATTTGAAAAGACAGAAAAATGGAACATAAAAGTCAATGGTATTCAGTGGGGAAATTCACCCGAATTATTAGGAGAGGATGACCCGGAAGCACTGGCTGCAATTTTTATGAGCGAAGGATTCAATCGTAAAAATCCTGATCTTTTATGGCGAGCACAACAAGCCTATCAATGTCTCCAAGAAGAAGGAAAAGCAGCCCTTTGTCAGGGGGAAGCCTTAAAACTAGAAGGACAGTTTACAGCAGCCGGAGAGTGTTTTTTAAATCAGCAACAACTAGAAGCCGCCTGGCACTGTTTTTGGCAAGGAATGGCATGGCAAGAATTAAACGAACTTTATCAACATTTAGCAGTAACAGCGGTTGAAATTGCCGAAGATACTTGGTTTAGAATCAAGAATGATTATCCACTGATTGCCTTTATGGCACAAGTTAAAAAAGCACCGCAAACTCTCCATTTACTGCAACTAGAAAAATTTACTCAATTCATTTATTCCCGCCTCAATAATGAACAATTTGCTCAAGATGGCTTGAGTCAACAATGGCAAACCGCTCTGACAACTTATGCTTATCAAATCAGCCACTTATTACGAATCAATAACAATGATTTAGATTGGAAAAAATACGGGAAATTGTTAGCAGAGTTGGGTAAAATAACCCAGCAAAAACAATTTTTAACCTTAGCGGGTGCTTGTTACTTTCACAATCAAAATTATCAACAAGCTGTTCAGTGTTGGGAAGCAAGCAGCACCACCGGAACAGTTCAATATTATCGAGCAAAGGCCTATCTTATCGGTCTGCCAAACGGATTACCCTATTTGGCAAAAATTGGAGCCAAACAAGAAATCCTTCAAGCTTGGAAAAAAGCCAATCAGCCCTTCAAAAGAGAATGGTTAAGCTATGTTGTTCCCATTTTAGAAATCAGCCAAGATTATGAATCAGCACTGCGAGGATATTGTTACTTAAACCAAAAAGACAAAGTCAACTTCTGTTTCCAAAAACTAACGACTCCGACTTCAAAACTGATCCTTTTCTTAGCTAGTTATTATATATATTTCCAGCACTGGGACGAGATGATTACGACCCTAGAAACGTATCTTCCCAGATTGCTTGAAGAATCTATAACAAACCATCACACCCTGATTACTCGACTGGCAAACTCAAAATTAACTCCCAATTGCTTGAGTCTTCAACAACGTCAACGCCTCAGATCTCTCTTGCAAAGAACTAGCAATTTCCAAACATCCCATTTTCCAATTTATCATTTTGGCGTTCTCCTAGAAAAAATGGGTTCTCTTGGACAGGCTCTAAAATTTTATGAGGCTTATGTGGCTGACAACAAACACGCTCAACGCTGTAAATTTGCTCGTCAGCGTTGGCTAGCAATCAAGAAAAAACAAGCCCTCTATTGTCAAAAACAAGGGCAAAAAGAGAAAGCAAAATCCTTAGAAAAAGAGTTTTACCGTCGTGCTAAAAGCTGGAACTTCGATCCGCGAAGCATTACCGCACAACCGCCTCAATTACTGAAAAAACAAGTTTCGATGCCAACGACGCAACAACCTGCTTTAAAACTTCCCCCCAACACAAAAGTCCAATCGTTACAGCAAGGAATTCTGCAGTTGCAAGTACGTCATCTGAATATCCGAGTCATGCAAGCCGCAAAGCAAATCTTAATTACTGATCTACTCACTCAACAAACCTTTCGTGTCGATGCACTCACTCATCAGGTCAAAATTGGAGAAATGATCTTAAAAGCAGAAGGGGAACCCAGATTATCGTTTATGTCTCCCTCTGGCAATTTTGCTGGGCGCGTCACCTATCAGCAAGAGAAGTGTCGGTTGGAACTGCAAATTCAGGGCATTTCAGAAAAAATACAGATTAGTTTATAACGTAGAAAAAAGCAATAAAAAAGACGGGATATTTCCCCGTCAGTTTAAGCAAGTATGATAATGCCTCACTTTACCTTGATACCAAGCAATTGTTGTCAATCAATAACGTCTAACTTTGTTAGATAGAAGCAAGAAAGCTTAGGCTTCAACCTTAGCTTTTGCTTTTTTCCGTAACTTCCAAGCAGCACCTAATCCCAACAGAGCAAAGCCAATGCCAGATTCAACTTCAAAGGGAACAGCAGTTACTGCTACAGTCCCTCCGGCAACGCCACGAAGTTGCGTTCCTTGTCCAGGTGAAGATCTTACTTCATTAGAGGGTTGGAGAAATAAAGTATCAGGAGATGGAACTAGAGTAGCTTGACTAATACTACCATCTGCCAATTGATCGAAAGTAGCACTGCCATCTAAGAGAATAGTGAAAGTGTCATTTCCCTGACTACTTGTAAATGCAATTTCATTAGGTTCATTTAGCGCACCACTAGTGTAGGCTAAATTAGAAGTGATTCCACTTCCAGTGCCAGCAGTCGTACTAAAACTTACATTGGATACTGTATCTGTTACTCCATCGAACTCAAATGAGGCATTGGCAGAAATTCCGCCGCCATCACTAAAAGTCAGATTTTGAAATGTTAAAACAATAGCGTTTGCGCTACTAGCAAAGCCAAAAGTTGTGAGAAGGGCTGTTGTACCGACAAACAGACCCACCATAGTCTTCCTCATTTTTTTCCTCCTAGGAAATAATTTTGGGGATAAAATAAATAAGATGTTTATGATTTAAATTACATATTCCCCACATCATAAACAACATTATGATATAAAGTCAAGGCTTTTTCAATACTCCTCTAGTAAACAAATTACTTTTGTTTCATATAATACGTAAAGTTGACAAACAGAACGACCGGCAGCAGAGAGTGAGCGTAAATTTATTTGAGTTGGGAAACCTAAGGATTAAGCGGACACTGGAGTATCTGCAGGCTTTCTTGAAAATGAAATAGCACTGTCTCTTTGCCAACCGTTTAGAATCTTAAGAGAGTTATTTGCAGAAAAACTGCAAATATTACTGTTATCACTGCAAGTAATGAATGTCACTCGTATGTTCCGCAATGTCTTTAGACGTCATAAAAATCACAGACGTTCGTATCAGCATCGTCCTTTATGGAAAAAATTGCCCCCTCTCCGATTGCCGACTCTACGTTTGAGGCGAAAATTAAGAAAACTGAGATTTCCAGAATTACCGCCGTTACGTTTACCTCGCCTCCGGTTGCCTCAGGTCAAGCCGCCTACTCTCAAATTACCCAGGATTAACAATCCCTTCAAAGTAATCTCGATTGGAGTGTCTAATAATCAAGGGATTTTCATTCTTCTCAGTTGGCTGGGATATGTTATTTTAATCGTCTCCGCAATTGATTACTTCCGAGTACTCTACCCACTTCAGCTTACCAACCCCAGTTGGGAATTCCAAACCTTTATCAATTTAGTTAATAATACTTGGCTCTTATTATTAGCCTTAATCCTTATTTTTATCCCCAACCGATCTCAGATTCGCCGCTTTGAACTGGTTTTTCTCCGTTTTTTACGTTGGATTATCTTATTAGGAGGCATTATTTTTATTCTCCTGATTCCATTGACTGTTCAAAATGCCAATCGCCTCAACCAACAAGCAACTGTGCAACTCAGTCAACAACACGCCACTCAAAAACAACAGCTCAATAATATTGAAGATGCGCTGCAAAATCAAAGCGTTTCTTATTTTCAAATGCAGCGCCTTAAAAACCAATTTAATGTCGAAAACGTTCCGGAGTCACAAACATTGGAAGAGATACTGATTCAACAAGTGCAACAACGTCAGCAACAACTCCAACAACAAATTGCCCTTCAAAAACAAATGCGATTCCGTGAACTCTTTGGTCAAGCAGGGCGCAACAGTATAGCAGCATTACTGATTGGTATTTTTTTAATTCGTCTCTGGTGGGAAGCCCGTTGGGTTAAATTAGTTAGAGGGTAACCCTTCATTTGTTCAGTACTGACTTCGACTTTAATTTTAACCAATGATTGTTTCTTCACCCGATTGGCTTAAACTAAAATCTTCTCTGAGCGATGCAAAAATGTGGTTATTTTTTGCCACTGCTAATTTTGCCCTTTGGCATGGTGTTCTCAATTATCGTGTTGAAAGTAATGATCCAATTACCACTGCCTTTTTTTGGTTAGTCGCTTTATTTCTACTCTGGAAAAAACGAGATCAAATTACTATTTCCTCTCAGCCACTAATCAGCATCATCGGATTTTTGCTATTAGGATGGGTTTTGTACCGAGGCTTATCGGTGTTTTGGTTTGAAAATTCCTTGGTTCAACTGCTGCCCTTAGCCGGTTTTTTTGCCCTAGCTCTTCTGACTTCTGGTGGTAAGAGATTAAGTTTATATATTCGTCCTTTTTTAGCTCTATTAATTTTTAGTGTAGTGGGTTCTGTCGTCGAACTCTTTTTTAAGTCTCAACCTGGCAGTTTAAACTTTGCTCAATTAACAGCGCAAGCCAGTGCATTCCTCTTACATTACTTAGGTTTTGATGTGGCTAGAGAAGGAGCATATATTTTTCTGACTCAAGGAAGTGTTGAAGTTTTATATTTCTGCACAGGCGGTCCTTTAATTGCATTACTCTTTCAGCTAACCTTAGTTTTAATGCTAATCATTCCCCTGCCTTGGAAGTTATTATCAAAGCTCCTGTTCGGCATTGTCAGCATGGGATTTTTCTTAGGTATAATCAGAGTAGCCCTGTTAGCAGTTGTTGTTTCAGACCAAGCAGCATTCGATTATTGGCATGGCAGTGAAGGCAATCAAATCTTTTCATTAATTGCCTTTTCAATATGGATTATTGCTGCTCATTTCATCTCTGAAAATAGTGATAGCCGTTTAGCTTTTACTGGTCAAGAAAATCAGGAAACAAAGCAAGATCAGACCTTCTTTCAACAAGAAACAAGCAGCCAACTTTCTCTTCATTCTCCTGGTACTTGGCTACTTCCCCTAACCAGCCTTGCTATGGCTGGCATAACCATTGCTACATTGTTGATGCCGCAGGTAGGACGTAGAGAAATTAAATCTTTACAATTTCCTTCACAAGTGACGCTTTCCGGTTGGGAAGAACAAAACAGTGTTTCACTGGTGGATAATCCAGAAACAGGACTCCAACTGCATCGCCTGCGTTCTGGTCAAAAATATCACTATCAACAACAAGGTACTGAAGTGACCGCAGCCCTGCGATTTTTCAGTCCGACATTTGGTAATATCGAGCATTACGTCAAAAAGACTGATGACCCGCCTTTACAAAAAGCCTATGCGCAAGGAAAAACTAGTTATCTTCCTGATTTAGGCACTTATCGTCTGTTCAACGATCAAGAAACGGCTTATCTGAGTGCCTGTTTAACTCCAGAAGGGGAAAGCACAATTAATGTGGCGGCTTATGTCAATAAAACGAATCGCGGCATTTTTAATTGGGAAACTTTAATTCCGCGATTATTGGGTCAAAGAAGTTTAAGAGAACGTCGCTGTTTATGGGTTCATCTATCGACGCCATTACAGCAAGACTCTCCTGAAGACAGTTATCGCCGTTTAGAGTCAGTATTTAAGACAGGATATTCTCAGTGGCAGGGACTGTTTGAGCAACGCTCAAGGCTTGAGTTATAAGACTCTGTTACGCCCAAAGAGCAAGATAACTGCTATTATGCCTGATGCGTGTGTATTGGGATGGGTCTATGGCAATTATTGCACTGCGAGCTTGGTATTTACCGGAATATGAACCTTTGTCAGAGGTGAAGCAACGTCCTCACGATTTACGCCTGAGTAAAAGTAGTTTGTTGAAATCTGGGCTGAGAGCAGATTTTCTGGATGAACGAGAAACCGTGGAAGCAGCAGAATGGTTTCAACGTTATCTCAGTGGAGAGACGGTGGAGTTTTACATTGAAGGGAGTGGAGGATATCAAATTGCGAATATTGATGTGATCTCTCAAGAAATTTACTTCATCAAACAGGAGGTGAGTGCCTTACTCGATCCAATTATTTATTTTGCTTATCAAGAAAAATATGCTACTGCTTATGAAGTGCTAGGAGAGGTACTACAAGAAGCAATAGAAGGCTTTAATCAAAAAGCCCGAGTTCCGCTTAGTCTAGAGTTTTCGGTGCGTCCAAAAGATGGTCCGGTTCGCCTCAGTAGCAGTCAGTTGCGGAAAATTCGGAAAAGTTTGATTTTTGTAGCCGATGGCACGCCTGTG
Organism: uncultured Dactylococcopsis sp.; assembly: GCA_964493825.1. Classification (GTDB taxonomy): domain Bacteria; phylum Cyanobacteriota; class Cyanobacteriia; order Cyanobacteriales; family Rubidibacteraceae; genus Halothece. The sequence continues at coordinate 26,993 of CAZBPR010000016.1, read as the reverse complement.
GCACAAATTCCCAGTGAGGAAACGGCAATGCTACTGCCAAGTCCCACCGTCAGTTTAGAATTGGGCTACGCGTTGCAGTGTAAACGGCGAGAGCAAATTTTACTCATGCAAATGGAACGTTGGCAAGGAGATTATCCGTTTGACCTTCCAAACCCTCAACAGCTTAAGTTTAAAGGGGAGAAGGACTTAAAAGCGACCCTTCCGCAAATGTTAGAGGCAATGTTGGAGCGATATCATTTACAGCCGTAAATTAGGGGTTATTTTCCTCAGTCACCTCTTCTAGCGGGAGAATTTGGGTATCAGGATAATAAAACCCAAGGATTTCTTGAGCAGACCATCCCTGTTGAGCAAGGTGATGCGCGCCAATTTGACTCAAACCGACACCATGTCCGAAGCCACCGCCAATAAATTCATAGCCTTGCAACTCTCCGTTTTCATCAAGAACGGGGTCAAGATAAAAGAGGGTGCTGCGAGGCGGACCAAAAGCACTGCGAACTTCGGTTTTTTCTAAGGCAATCTCCCCTTGATCGGTCTTAACGTCCATTTTCAGAATCCGTCCTGAGCGCGATCGCGCTGTTACTGCCATTTCCTCAATCGCTGTCATTTTTTCTGCTAAGGGATGCTTGATTCGCTCTAAATATTTTTGTAAATCTTCTGTCAATTCCGCAATTGTACTTTCCCGTTCCCAGCGAAAAGCCCGACTACCGGTTTCATTAAACCCTTGTTGCTGATTAATAAAAGCCCGAAAATTTTCTTCATCACTCAGAGGGCGTTTGTCTAAATCCCACACGGCCTGTGCTGAATCAACCACAGAGCGTAAATAGGGGCGTTGGCGACCGTCCCAAATATCGCTAAAAAATGCGGTGACACCACCAGTTGTGGAAGAATACAGGGCATCAACGAGGGTGCCTTCGTAAGTCAGCACTTGTTTGGCTGTTTCTTGAATCGCGCGATCGCTGCGTTCATTGGTATCGCTTAATCCCCAATACACCTGACAATGGGTATTCGCACAAATTTCGTAATCATCGGCTTGAAAACGATGAAGATTGCGCAAAGCATAAGTGCGAGCAATAATCGCTTGTGCTTTAACTGCCTCTAAGGGTGCCTTCGGTCCAATTTCATGGGGTACCACCCCCCGTAAATAGGACTCAACCGGCACAATATTCACCAGGGTATAATTACCGTAGGAATTGGGTTGGAGGTGTAAACGCCCCGGATAAAGACGACGGGGAACATCGCTCGCATCCACATAGACTTGTTCAGTGTCGTGGCGAATTTCTAATCTGTCTGGGCGATAGCGTTGTCCCTCGATCACAAAAGAGACTTCGATTAACTCATCTAAAACCTCTGTCTCCAAATAAGGCGTTTCATAACCGTCCCTTTTCAAACTTTCTAACAACAAACGTCGCAACAAAGGAGAATGGTAAACCTCTGGTTTAGCCCACACTTGCCAACGCCCCGGCTGAGTCACTTCGACGATTAATCCCCGTTTTTCCCAAGTTTTGGCGCTGGTTTCTGCAGTTTCAAAGGTCGCATGATCGCTTAAAATCACCCGTTCCCTTACTTGCGGTTTTGCCAAAGGTACGGCTTGAATGTCCAAGGTCAAGCGATCACGCTGCAGAGTTTGAAGAGTTCCCTCTTCTTCGACAGTGATTGTTAAGGGAGTTGAGTTGGGACTGGTCAGGGTGATTTCATCACTTAACTCTTCTCCAAACCGTTGGACAATGCCAACCTCAATGGGAAAGGTTTCACTTCTCGCCGGTATAGGGGTAAATAAGCTAAAGGCACTGAGTAAACCAATTAACGAGACTCCCAAGCTTTTTCCCAGGGAAAAACCCTGCCCAGCAGGGGGGATTAAACCTTGACGTTTCTTGGCAGTAGGGGGTTGCAAGCGATTATTTTGATTGATCATTACTGAGTAGCACTACTAGCTGTTTTCCGACTCATCATATTCTCTCCCTTCAACATTCGTTTCGCAGCATCTAATAAAACTTCCTCTAAATAAGGTTTGGTGAAGTATCCTTTTGCCCCCAGACGGTAGGCCATTTGCCGATGACGTTCCGCCCCTCGCGAGGTCAGCATCCCGACGGGTAAGTCCGCAAATCGCTCTTCTTCTTTCACACGGGATAATAACTCCAACCCATCCATTCTTGGCATTTCAATATCACAGAACATCATATCGCAAACGAGACCCGCGCGGAGTTTTTCCCAGGCATCTTTGCCATCCCGGGCTTGTTCAACGCGATAGCCGGCTTTCAAGAAGGTCATCGACAGTAATTCCCGAACTGTAATTGAGTCATCCACAATCAGGACCATGGGTTCAGCATCGCCGACCGCTTGTTCTGCGGCTGCTTCTTGTTGTGCCAGCATCGAGTTCATGACATCTTTACGAACTCGTCCGTAGAACAGGTCAATCAATTCTAAAATATCCGCGATCGCCATGACACTCCCATCAGAAGTTACTGTTACTCCAGCCACACCAATGGGTTTGGGAATCGGACCGGCCAGTTGTTTAATTACAATTTCTTGTTGCCCCAGCACTTGATCCACTTGCACGGCTACTAAATTTCCGGTACTACGCAGGACAACAACCGAGATTTCTTCACTTTCTGCTTGAGCAGCAAAAAGATTGCTACGAGAAAGGGTGCGATTATAAGAAAGTAATTCTGATAATGGCTTGAACGGGAGTAGGGTTGAACTCTTTTGCCAACGAATAAAGCGTTCTCCCTCTTTATTGACTTTAATATGATCTTGAGTGGTTTCAAATTTATCTTCTACCCCATCCATCGGGAAAGCAATATTGGATTGATTGAGCTTACAACAGAGGGCGGTTGTAATACTGAGGGTTAAGGGTAAGCCAATGGTGAAAGTCGTCCCTTTACTCGGAGCAGAGTCAATATTGATACTTCCTCGCAGCTTGCTCAAAGAAGAACGAACAACATCCATGCCTACACCGCGTCCGGCAAAATCATCAGCTTGATCTTTGGTCGTAAATCCAGGACTAAAGATAAAGTCGAAAATATCAATATCAGGAAGTGCGCTGGCTTCTGCTTTAGAAATTAAGCCTTTTTCTACTGCTTTGCGCCGAATGCGAACAGGGTCGAGTCCAGCGCCATCATCAGAAATGGAAATAATACTTTGATTGCCTTGGTGACGGGCTTCGACTTTAATGATTCCCACTTCTGGCTTGCCAAATCTTTGCCGTTCTTCGGGAGACTCAATGCCATGAGTAATCGCATTGTTAACCAAGTGAGTGATTGGGTCATAGAGTTGCTCTAGAATCATCTTATCGACTAAAGTCTCTTTCCCTTGCACTTGCAGTTTTGCATTCTTATTTAATTTCATTGAGATATCGCGGACTGCCCGGGGTAAGCGATCAGCCACTTGGGAAAAGGGGACCATGCGCGCTTCCGTAAACCCTTCTTGGAGTTGAGTGGTAACTTGACGGAAAATGCGGGCTTCTTGTTCGACTTCATCCACTAAAAATTCAATATCCGAACTCGATTCTCGCACGCGCACAATCAACTCAATCATTTCTTGGGAAAGCAAGTGAAAACCGCTAAAGCGATCCATTTCTAAGGGATCATACTCTTCATCATGAGTGCCTTCAGAAGAACCCGCATCACCATTGTTTCTGCCGGTGATTTGCTTGTTCGTACTGTAGGATTTACTCAACAACAAGGAATTTTCTAGCAAAGAGCGCTCGTAAAGGTCTTGCATTCTTACTCCTAAGTCATTGAGATTTTGTACTTGTTCTAATAAATTACCTAAAAATTGCCGCATTCGTTCTTGGTCTTTTTCAAGACTATTGCGGTTAACCACCAGCTCCCCAATTAAGTTATTGAGATTATCCATCAAGCGCACAGGAACTTTGAGGGTTTGTTCAAATAAGCTCGCACCTGTTCGGTTTGGAGTGGCAGGAGCTACTGGTGTTGGGGCTTGGGGTTGCGGTGTTTCGATGGGGGCAAGATCAGGAGCGCTTTCTTTTGCTTCTGGTTGAGATGACTGGGGGGCTTGGTCAATATACGCGGCTAAGGCGGCTGCATCAAAGTCTGCTTCTCCCTCAATGCGAGCTGGTGCCTCAATCCAATCTTCGAGATCGTCTATACAATCGTAATAGTTGAGAGCAGAGCCGAACGGTTCTCCCAATGTTTCTTCTGTATAACTTTGGGAAAATGTCTTGTATTCATCGTAGATTTGTTGAAAGGTTGCGCTATCTTCTACATCTTGAATAAAGGTTTTTTCTTCTTCATTCGCAAAAATAGATTCTAGATCTTCTGCGGGTTCAAAAATTTGTTGTGACCAAGAAAAATCGTCTGTAGAAGATTCGTCATCTGGATACAGTTCATCTAACTTTGAAAGGGCTTCTTCTTCTTGTTGTTCTTTCGTGAGAGGTGGGTCGGGTTCGGCACCTAAAGCTTGAAACAGTTCATGCCACTCTTGATCAACCGGACTGTCTTCTTCGAGCACGATTTCTGGGTTGACTCTATCTTCTTGCTCCTCTAAATCTGGGCTTTCCAATGATGCAGATGAATCTGCAGCATCTTTCAGGTGAGGGACATTCTCTTGTTCTAAGTCGATTTCCTCTTCTAAAAGTTCCTCTTCATCTTCAGCAAATAAATCATCGAAAAAGGAATCATTATCATCAGTTGGTTGACTACTTTCTGTTAACCATTCCTCTAGCTCGTCTTCTGGATCATCATCTGCCAAAGCGGTTTCTTGTTCATCCCATAACACCACCGCTTCATCAGATTGATCAATGGTTGCAGCAACATCAAGATTAATTTGTTCTTCTTCTTCCCATAAATCGGTTTCTAGATCTAAGCTTTGTAAGAAATCTTTTTCTTCTTCAAAAGGGCTAGATTTAGAAAACGCATCTTGTCCTTGTTCCTCTATGTCCTCTGCGTCAAGGAGAGTCGGATATTCTTGGTCGTGATCGCCTTGCTCGTCATTAAAATCAAAGAATGTTTCGTCATCATCTTCGTAGTTGTGAGTATCCCAGGGCGATGACAACTGTAAAGACATGGCTTTTAAGCGCTGACTGGGTTTGATGTTATAAGCTTCCCCTTGCTCAATGAGTTGTTGCGCCTCTTGAATATCTGCGATCGCGCATTGGGCAGCATTTTTAACGGAATTTTCGGTCGCCGCGATCGCACTTTGGGCAACCTTCAGTAATTTTACCCAAGTCGGTAATTTAGCCTGTGACCCAATTTGCTCAAGCACCTGACAATGCTCTTTTAATTCTGTCCGGTAGTGAGAAGGATTGTCTTGCTCAATAATCGCTGCCATTGCTTTTAACTCAGCATCAACTTGCTGGTGAAAAAAATGACTTTCCGGTGTCAGTTCATTAACCGTCGCTTCCTCATGCAAAATCCGAGATTGCAGATAATTTTTCGTCTCGCTTAACTTCGAGTGCATTCCCTTGAAAACTTCGCGTTCGATGCCTTCTGTATATTCAGTAGGCTCTTCCGACATCGCGTGCATTTCGACTAAGCCTTGAAACGTATCAAAAATTTGCCATAATCGCTCTTCTAAGTGCTTATCACTGACAACAGAGGCGGTTCGCATCACCCCAAAGCAGTCTTCAAAAAACTGAGCAATTTGTTGAAGGGTCTCCATTTCATGAACAACTGCCCCTGTATTGAGAGATTCAGCTGCACGATGGAGACGCTGTAGCGTGTCGGGCTGCCTGACGACACCTGATAAGTTCAGTAGCCCGCGCTCAATAGTTTCCAGATTAATTTTGGCATCGTGTAAATATTGTTTCCGGTCAGGGGTTTGGGATTGGCTTGGCTGCATAGTCACGTCCGTCTCTTCCTTGCTCCGCGTTTACTTTGGGCAGCGATTGAATTACTTGCTTTGATTATAATCACTAAAATAAAGTTATAGGCTTAGCTTCAATTGTTGATTCATGAAACTCGCTGCTACCAGTTTAACCAATATTTTAGCGTTGATAGAAGTTTTGAGCTTGAGATTTTAATTTTCCTGAAAGTAACCAAATTCAGCAACTTGTCGGGCTGAATCCCGCCATTTCACTTGTACCCGAACAAACAATTCTAAATACACTTTCCCGGCAATAATCTTTTGCATCTCGAAGCGGGCTGCTGTCCCGATCCGTCTCAGCATGGTCCCTTCCTTCCCAATCAAAATTCCTTTCTGGGAAGAACGCTCGACATTGATCGTTGCCCGAATCGTCGTCAGATTGGCTTCTTCAGTGATCTGATCAATCTGAATGGCAACTGAATGTGGAATTTCTTGCCGAGTTTCCCGTAAAATTTGCTCTCGAATCAACTCTGCCATCACCAGTCGTTCTGGTTGATCACTGACTAATTCCGGTGGATAGTAATAAGGACCGACTGCCAATTTTGCACTCAGCTTTTCTTGTAAAGTCTCTAATCCAACACCGGTTAAAGCCGAAATTTCAATGGTGTCCCATGGTTGATCCCCTAACAGCGCTTGGTAAGTCGCACGATTTTTCTCCCGTTGTTCCTCACTGGCTAAATCCGTTTTATTTAAACCAACGAGTACAGGAACCTGGGTTTTTTTTAACAATTCAGCAATATAGCGATCGCCGCCCCCCGCAGGAGTTGAAGCATCAACGACAAATAAGATTAAATCTACCGCATCAATGGTACTCTGAGCATTCTTAACAATGACTTTGCCCAATTCGTGATGAGGTTTATGAATGCCAGGCGTATCCACAAAAATCATCTGTGCGGTTTTTGTGGTGAGAATTCCTCGCAAGCGATTACGAGTGGTTTGTGCAACTGGGGAGGTGATGGCAACTTTTTCCCCCACCAACTCATTCATCAGCGTTGATTTTCCCACATTCGGTCGCCCAATTAAACCAATAAAACCCGACTTAAACTCGGGTGGCGCCACCGGAATTTGTCCAAAGCCATCAATCATTTTGTTTCTCTCTCTAGTATGGTTAAAACGTACTCTCCCTCATTCACCCCTTGATTGGTTGCGATATCAAAAACGAAACCCGCTTGTTCTGCTGTGACAGTAATCGTTTTTGGAGGATCTCCTTGCTTATTCAGTTCTAAAACTTGATAAATCATGTCTCCTTTTTCCACAACTGTTTGTAAGTCAGCACAATTTTGAATAATCCCGCCTGTGGGAGCATAATATTTTTTGATTTGTTCTTTTTGTACGAACTCCACTGGCTGAGCAAGCGTTGCTGTTTCGGAAAACTCTTGACTCTGTACAATTCCCTGACTCACTAAATAGTTTTTAATTCCTCTGACTCCTTTTTCCACAGACTCAGGTTGGACTTTCATTCCACTACCTAACTCTAAAGTCCAAGCTGCCACATCAAATCGAATCTCTCGTCCTAACGCTTGAAACGCTTGTTCTAAAATCAGCCAAGGTTTGATAAAGGCTTCATCAAAAGTATATCCGCCTGGTTCATCCACCCGAATCCCGACTTCTAACAAAAATGTCGCCGTTGCCTTTTCTTGACCGGGAAACGTAAATAAATAATCAATGCCTTGATTACTAGAACTATGAATATCGATGACAAAATTGGCATCGAGACAAAGAGACTGTAACGTTTGCTGATACTGAACCGGATAAGGCACGTGATAAGACTGCTGACGACGCTTCATCTGTTCTTGAAACCGGATTTGAATTTTCTCTAAGTAACTTTTATAAATAGTTGCGCGATCGGCTTCTAAATGTTGTTGGGCAAAACTATAAATATCATCTTCTTCCTGAGAATAATCCCAAAAAATACGATTCCAGTCTTGACCATCATAACTGTTATAACGTCCAGAATTAAAGAAATGAGATCGCTGATTCATCCCAATTGGATTACAACCCGGCACTAACCAAATTTCACCCAATAAGTTTTCTTGATCAATTTTAGTGAGCCAATCATAAAGTTCGGCAATGACAACATTCCCGATAATTTCTGCCCCGTGCAAATTGGCTTGAATATAAGTTTTTTTACCAGGATTTCCTTTAAACTGGTAAACTTGTAGGGCAAGATCATCTCCTGAAGAAAGATGACGTAAATGAATGCTTTCAGTTTCTGGTTGCATTGTTATTAAAAAACTAAGGTTAGATCAGGGTTAATCAGCCATGCTGAACAATGAGCAAATTAGGGAGGGTTGCTCAATCAAAAATTATGAGTTGTTAATTTTACCGTGTTGATTGTTAACTGTCTATTACCTAAGTAGTTGCCAATGGGTAGGCAAAATAGTAATCTTAGTGTCAACATCAAAAACAGGCTAATTATATTTGCTAAACGTGGGAGGAAGAAACCACCGTGTCGAATACAACCGTTCGGCAAGAGAACAACCAGAGTCAACCATCCTTGTGGCAACATACCCTGCAATTTACAAAAGGGGTTGGAAAAGCGGCAACAGGAACAGTGGTCTGTGTGAGTTTACTTGCTGGTGCAGTCATTACAGGCGGACTTGTGGGTTTAGCACTGAGTTTCCGTAATCTTCCAGATGTTCGCGTTTTAGAAGATTATTCACCCACTGAAACCAGTTATATTTATGATGTTAAAGGTCGTCTCTTAACCCGACTGCATGGGGAAGCCAACCGAGATGTGGTTGCTCTAGAAGAAATTTCTCCAGAACTCAAACAAGCTGTCCTCGCCATTGAAGATAGTCATTTTTACCAGCACCAGGGGATTAACCCAACGAGTATTGCCCGGGCGTTCGTGGTCAATTGGCAAAGTGGAGAAGTCGTAGAAGGGGCTTCGACCATCACCATGCAACTGGTGAAAAATGTTTTCCTTTCTCCAGAAAGAACCTTGAGTCGAAAATTAGCAGAAGCAGTCTTGGCTTTGCGGGTTGAGCAAGTCTTTAGCAAAGATGAAATTTCAGAAATGTACCTCAATACAATTTATTGGGGGCATAACAATTATGGCGTAGAAACTGCTGCTCAAAGTTACTTCCAAAAATCAGCCTCTGAATTAAACCTAGCTGAAGCAACAATGATGGCAGGCTTAATTCAAGCCCCAGAAAAATATAGTCCTTTTGTGGATTATGCAGAGACAAAACGTCGTCAAGCAGTGGTTTTAAACCGGATGGAAGAAATTGGTTGGATTCCGACACCGGTTGCTGAGAGTACACTCAATGAACCGCTGTTAGTAGGAAAACCCACAGCTTGGCAACAGAGTAAACTTCCAGCAGTAACTGAAGCAGTGACCGCTGAACTGAAAGAACGCTTTGGGGAAGAAGCTGTCACTGAAGGGGGCTTGCGCGTCCAAACGACGATCGATCTCTTGTTCCAACAAATGGCTGAAGAAACGGTACAACAAGCTCATCAACAATTACTGAATCGGGGTCTGAACAAGGCACAAATTGCAATCGTAGCCGTTGATCCGCGAACTCATTTTGTCAAAGCGATGGTGGGGAGTGTTGATTATGAGAATAGTCAATTTAACCGCGCTCTTCAATCTCGCCGTCAACCGGGATCTTCGTTCAAGCCATTTGTTTACTACACCGCTTTTGCCAGTGGTCGATATACCCCAGATTCTACAATCAAAGACAGTCCGGTTCAATATCGCGATGGTTCCGGCTATTATCGTCCGAAAAACTATGGCGGTCGTTTTGCCGGGACAATGACGCTTCGAACTTCCCTCATGCAGTCGCAGAATGTCCCAGCGGTGAAGTTGGGTCAAGCAGTTGGGTTAGATAATGTCATTGATGTTGCCCGTAAACTCGGAATTGAGAGCCCTTTACAACCCGTTATTTCTTTACCCCTCGGATCAGTGGGGGTAAAACCATTGGAAATGGCGGGAGCTTATGCAACTTTCGCGAATAATGGTTGGCATTCTGATCCAACCTTTATTGTTCGGGTCAGTAATAGTCAAGGGGATTTATTACTCGATAATCAGCCGCAACCCCGATTGGTATTGAATCAGTGGGCGGTTGCTTCTCTCAATAGTGTTTTGCAAGGAGTTGTGCAATCAGGAACCGGAACCGCAGCGCAAATCGGTCGTCCCGCTGCCGGCAAAACCGGGACAACCAGTTCCGAAAGAGATGTTTGGTTTGTAGGTTATGTTCCCCAATTAGCAACAGCGGTTTGGATTGGCAATGATGACTATCGCCCCCTCGGTTCTGGGGTTACCGGCGGTGGATTTGCTGCGCCCGTCTGGCGCCAGTTCATGCTCAAAGCGCTCAACAATCAACCCGTGCAACAATTTCCTGCTCCCAGTCAGTTTGAACAACCTGAGGCTAGGGATTAATTTACTGGTGCAGGTCCTTTTTCATCCGTTCTAACGTTTGGTGCATTTGGTCAAACATTTGTTGCGGCGTCATGCCAAATTGTCCCAGTTGATTTCTTAGTTGTTCGACAGTCATTTGAGCCATGAAATCTTCTGAGAGTTCAAAGCGTTTCATAAAGATTTTATATCGTTCTAAAAGCTCTTCCATGCGCTCGATATATAGCTTTTTCCCCTCATAGTCAAATTTACCGTACTTCCCTCCTAGTTCCATGAGGGCTTGATAGTCTTCAAACAGCTGCTTTGCTTCTTGTTGGACGACTTCAGAATCAAAAATTCCCATGACTAATATATTGATTTTGAATACAGTTTTTTACTCATTAATTCGATCTTAACGAAATCGCAACAGAGCAGGCAATTCGGTTTACCGTATGATGAGGAAGAGAGGAAAAACGAAACAAAGTTATGTCAAAACGTCGTATTATAGACTTACTCCGCCAGGGACAACCCACAGAAACCGTGACGATTCAAGGCTGGGTCCGGACAAAACGGGAGTCAAAAAAGTTTGCTTTTATTGAGGTGAATGATGGGTCTGCTTTGGCAAATTTACAGGTGATTTTAGACCCTAAACTCGATAATTATGAAACGGTTCTGGGTCAACTTAATACCGGTGCTTCTGTAGAAATCACTGGGGTTTTAGCCGAGTCGCCGGGAAAGGGGCAGCGAATTGAGTTACAAGCTGATGCGGTGACCGTTTATGGTGAAGCGGATCCAGAAACTTATCCTTTACAGAAAAAGCGCCACTCTTTTGAATTTCTCCGCAGTTTGGGACATATTCGGACGCGCACAAATACGCTAGGGGCAGTGATGCGAGTACGCAATACGTGCGCCAATGCAGTGCATCAATTTTTTCAACAACAAGGTTTTTTGTGGGTCCACACGCCGATCATTACGACAAATGACTGTGAGGGAGCAGGCGAGTTATTTAATGTGACTAGCTTTAATCTCAATGAGGTTCCGAAAGACAATGAGAACGTTGATTACAGTCAAGATTTTTTCGGACGACAAGCCTATTTGACCGTGAGTGGTCAGTTGGAAGCTGAAGCCATGGCATTAACCTTTGACCGGGTTTATACCTTTGGTCCTACTTTCCGGGCGGAAAACTCAAATACATCTCGCCATTTAGCAGAGTTTTGGATGATTGAACCAGAAATGGCCTTCTGCGATTTACAAGGCGATATGGACCTAGCAGAGGCATTTCTCAAACATATCTTTCAGGCAGTGTTGGATCAATGTCCGGAAGATATGGAGTTTTTTAATCAACGGATTGATGATTCGGTGCTGGCAACGGCGGATCATATTATTAATGAAGACTTTGAACGAATTACTTATAACAGCGCGATCGCGCTGTTAGAAAAAGCGGATCAAAAATTTGAATATCCCGTAGAATGGGGCGTTGATTTACAATCGGAACACGAACGTTATTTATGTGAAGAATATTTCCAAAAACCAATTATTGTTACCGACTATCCAAGTAGTATTAAAGCGTTTTATATGCGCTTAAATGATGACGGAAAAACGGTTGCGGCAATGGATGTTTTAGTCCCGAAAATTGGCGAAATTATTGGCGGTTCCCAACGGGAAGAACGGTTAGAGGTTTTAGAAAAACGCATTAAAGAAGCGGGGATGGAACCGGAACAATTGTGGTGGTATCTTGACCTCAGACGCTACGGAACTGTTCCTCATGCTGGCTTTGGTTTAGGCTTTGAACGCTTAATTCAGTTTATGACGGGGATGAAAAATATTCGAGACGTGATTCCGTTCCCCCGCACCCCAGAAAACGCTGAGTTTTAAGTTCTCGTGCGGTTGGGTCAAAGACTTATTAAACCCAACCCACTGAGTTACTAGCATCAGGCAATGGTAAAAAGAAAAAGTGACGACGCGATTCTATCAATAATTCAGTTTTCGTTGTGAAAAAATATAGAAAAATAACGGGTTATTAACGAAGCATTAAATTGTTCTTAACTTAAATCCTAAAAATTGCTTTTAGGATCAATTTGTTTGGCAAAAAATTCATAACTGTCAAAGATGATGCCTTCTGTTTAGAAAGGTGCCTGCTTTGACCGTTAGTCAAACTAATATTTATTTCGAGTTGGAGAACACGAATCGCCCATGAAACGTCGCAATTTTTTACTCTTCCTTGGGGCAAGTGCCGGTACGGTTGCTCTCGGCGGAATTCCCACCCAGGGCAAACCGTTTCAAGCGCCAGCAACCGCCAAAACAGTTGGGAGTAGCACCTTTCCCTCTGTTAAACTCCCCTTACCGCTAGAGATTGATCAGCTCTCTTCTCAGGCGCAAAAGGAAGCTTACAGCAACTATCAGGTAGTAGATGATTTGGTGCTACCGGATGGCTTTACCTACGATTTAATTGCCGCGTGGGGAGACAAAGTGGGAGATTCTCGCTTTGGCTATAACAATGACTATGTTTCTTTTGTGGAAACCGCACCGAATGAAGGCTTCCTCACGGTTAACTTTGAATATATCAGTGGGAAAGCGTGGCTGGAAAACTATCCCGATGTCATTGGCAAGTCGTTACCCATTGCTGAAGTTAAAGCCGTGGCAGGACAAAGCGATGGTGAGATTAACGCCTTTGCGCTACCCGAAAACAGCCCTCTGAAGAAGCAAATTCAAGAAATCTCGAAAGAAGGGTTGATTGACCAAGGCATTGGTATCATTTCCCTTCGACGTAACCCAGATGGCAGTTGGGAACGGACTTATTCCGATGCTGATCGTCGGATTACTGGTATTTCTGGCTTAGACGATAATCGTGCACTTTATGCCACTGGACCCGCTACCGCGGTCTTCACCAAATCCAACAAAATAGGTTATGAAGATCATCAAGGTAATCGCATTATTGGCACGTTTCAAAACTGTGCTGGGGGAACGACGCCTTGGGGAACCGTTTTATCCGCGGAAGAAAACTTCCAGGATCAGGTTGATGAACCGGTGATGGCGGATGGTTCAGCGTTTAATCCGGGGAACACGCCTTTTATTCTCACCGACGACACCGTGGACGGGCGTGCCAATGTGTTCGGTTTACCAGGCAATAAATATGGCTGGATGGTGGAAGTCGATCCGGCAAATCCTGCTGACTACGGCAAAAAACATACTTGGCTGGGGCGATTTCGTCACGAAGCCGTTGGAGTGCGGGTGGTACCACAGCAAAAACTTGCGTTCTATTCGGGCTGCGATCGCCGCGGGGGACACCTCTATAAGTTTGTTTCTCAAGATACTGTCAAAACCGTCACAGATAAAAGTAACTCTCGCCTGCTGGAAAGCGGAATGCTTTATGGCGCAAAATTTAACCCTGATGGCAGTGGACGCTGGGTGGCTTTAACCCCAGACACGCCCATTGATCCGGTTCGTCCCAGCACAGTTTTTGGGAACAAAGTCATCCTTCCTAACCCAGATCGCAGGCAAGGTGGAGTAATTACAATTACGAGTGACGCCGAAGCTGAAGCATTTCAAGCTCAATTCAAAACTCTTGGCGATCTTTATCTGGGAAATCGTACTGAAAAACAGGGTGCGATTCTGGTTGATGCTCATTTTGCCGGTAACGCCGCTGGTCTGAGTTGCACCGCTCGCCCAGAAGATACTGATGTCGCCAAAGAGGGTACGCTATATATTGCTTTCACTTCCGGCAGTCCGGGGGGGGATGGCGGTCCAGATAACCAAGTCTTTGCCGGTCCCAATGGTGAGGCTTATGAATATGGCTGGATCATGAAATTACAAGAAGACAGCAATAATCCGGCAGCGATGCGTTTTCGTTGGGAGATGTTTGCTCTTGGTGGAGAACCAGCAGAAGAGGGATTAGGGTTTGTCAATCCTGATAATCTTGATATTGATACTGATGGCGATGTGTGGATGGTGACGGATATTTCCACCAGTAAGCATAATTTAGAAGTTTCTGATCGCGAGGGGGTTGATCAATCAGCAATGCGAGGCATTTTCGGGAATAACTCAGCTTGGTATCTGCCTACCTCCGGTGAGCAAGCAGGGATGGCTTATCCGATTGTCGTTGGTCCAATGGAATGTGAAATTTGTGGCATCTGGTTAACCAGCGATCAAAAAACCCTTTTCCTCGCCCCTCAGCATGTCGGAGAAGTGAATGGAAAACGCCAAAATATGACCAGTGAAACCCGTACTTTTGCCATGAAAACAACTGACGGGGAACTTTTTATACAAGAGCGCACCGTTCCTCTCGGTTCCAATTGGCCCGGGTTAAGTCCCAATGACCCGCCACGCCCGGGTGTAGTAGCGGTGCGACGGAAAGATGGTCGTTCTCTTAAAGGATAATACTGACCTCCGACGCATCCCGCTATACAATCATAGGTGGAAAGGAAATCAAATAACTTGACTTATTTATTTCCTTTTTTCAGAAAAATTCAGCTTTTTGACTTTTAATTGGGTTCCCTGCTCTTGTGAGTGGGGATTTTTTTTCTGAGAAGCCATCACCTATGACAACGATTGAGCTAGGACGCTGCTGCTTCCAACTCTTCAGCTTCCTCAGCCTTCCCCGAACCGTCATCGATATGAACCAAGCGAATGTGTTTGTAGCCTAGCTTAATCTCAAATTCTTCGCCCGGTTGTAAACCCATGGCTTGGGTATAAGTAGAACCAATGACAATTTGACCATTTTTGTGAACGCTGACTTTATAAGTCGGTTCACGTCCACGACCATCTTTACCGCCATCGGGATCAAGGGGAACACCTTTTGCTTCAAGAACAGCATCATAAAACTCAGTTAAGTTTACCCGAGTTTGACCGGTTTTAGTGATGTTGTAATAACCACACTCTTTCGCTGTTTCTCGACGCGGTAAGTGAGAGAGTTCTTTGACTTTTTGCAGCAAGGCACGACCTTTTAATGGTGCTGTTTGTTCTTCCATTTTCTGTGTAATTATCCTCTTAATTGTCTGTTCAGTTCGGAAAGTTTGCTTAGAGACATTCCTCCTATTAAAAATATATCGTTAAACTCCTATAATTTTACAGGAAATTTTTCAAAAATTGAGATTTACTATTATTGAGCCATGAGCTTCACTCCGATAAAATTAAAAATAAGCAAAGTAGCAAGGGGGAAGATCTCTTGTAAAGAAAGGAGAAAAGAAAGACGATTAACTAGCCAAAGAAGTGGAGAATCGAGACTTTTTCTGAGATAATTCCCCTCTGATGTCGGTATAGAGAAACAGAAACAATCCTGGCACGGATCAAACCTTACTGCAAGGAGATAAGCAGTAAAACTCATACCAGGAAAAATGAAAACCAGCTCCAGTGAGCCGGGGTTTCTTGACTGACTTGCAGCGATCCAATAAGATAATCGACCGTTTTAATTAAGAAGAGGCATTTGGGGTTTGCCTTAACAGAATTCGCAAAGCTCCTGTGATTACTGTCGTCTATTCCTTTAATTGTTGACTTAACGTCGATAAAAAGTAGTGACTAATTTTAAAGAATTGTCAACTTAATGAGCTTCAGGACAAGATAACGACAGATTGATCAATTTGCTAGTAGCGAGGCAAAATTTGGGAGAGCATTCTAGAGATACTAAAAGCGGAACACCATCGTTTCCTTCAAAATCTCTAACCAAAGGTTAATCGCCAGAAGGCTAACCGCTAAAGGCTTTATCTTATCATCTAGAGAGACGCTGTGAGCATAAGGCTAAAACCAGAGATTCTTGCTCTTGAGAGAAAACTTGATCACAACAAGGAAATTCTCGGTAAGGGTAAAGTGGGAAAATCAGTTCTCAACGCTGGTGATTATTCACGGGTAACAGCTAAAATACGTTATCCCCTTTAAACTGATTGTAAGCGCATTTACTGATATCAACAGATGAACGAAAAAAGCTCTCGCTCAGAATCAACTCAAACGAATGAATCTCTGATTCCCGAACTCGAAGAACCTGCTTTTGGATGGACACCTTATGCAGAACGCATGAATGGTCGATTTGCCATGTTAGGATTTGTTGCCCTCCTCTTAATTGAATTCATCACTAACCAAGGTTTTTTCACTTGGTTAGGCTTAAGATAAACCCATTTTCCTCAGTACGCTCCCTCCAACCATGACTTGTCAGCAACTGATTGATCGGATTACGACTTTGAGTCAAAATTTTGGCAAATCTCCTGCCTTAGAAGCTTTGTATCAGCAAACGGCAAAAGGAGTGCTGCCAACAGCCAAACAGCTACAACATTTGCTTGAGCAAGATTTACAACAACGTCAACGGTTATCGGCTCAGATTCAAACTCTGACCCGCCAACTGAGTTTATATCTGAAATGGGAAGACCAACCGACAATTTCAACCGGCTCCCTCGACCAGACTCAAGAGACCTTAGAAACCAGCCCAGCAGACAACGGTGTCCCTGCTCACCCGAACCACCAGTCTCTAGATGCTGTATTTAGTAATCCCCTGGCTCGGGAGAGAATTGCGAAAGCGAAAGCGTTAGCCTTAACCCGGCAAGCGACGGAATTGGATCGTAAACGCTATCAAGACTTGTTTAATTTTGCGCCGGATGGCTATTTGACCACTGATGCTCAGGGCAAGGTGCTAGAAGCCAATTTTACGGCGAGTGAATTACTGGGGGTGGAGACACAAGATTTGGTGGGACAATCTCTCCTGAATTTTGTAGGGGAAGTGGAGGAAAAAGAGCAATTGTTACAAGCCATGCAGATAGTGGCTAATCAAGAGAAGACTGTGGAAAAGTGTGAGGTGAGTGTCTCTCCTCAGCAAGGAGTTCCTTTTTTTGCGGCTTTACGCTTGAGTGCGATGCAAAGTAGTGGTGGGGAAGCCATGCAATTTCGTTGCTTGCTACAAGATATTAGTGAACGGCAGCAAATTCATCAAGCACTGGCGGCGAGTGAAAAGAAATGGCGGGCGCTATTTGATCAAAGTTTTCAAATTATTGCGCTGCTGGATGCGAAGGGGAAAGTGATTGATCTCAATCAAACAGCTTTGGAATTAGTGCAAGGTCGTTTGCCGCAAGTGACTGACCATCATTTTTCAGATATTCCCTGGTGGCTCTCTCCTTCTGATCGCGCCCAAGTCAAACAGTCGATTAAACTGGCTCAAATTGGTGGTGTGGTGCGCTATGAAGTCCAATTGCTAGCAGAAAGTGGGGAATTAGTGCCCATTGACCTATCGTTAAAACCAGTGCGGGATGAAGCAGGGCAGGTGGTGCTTTTAATTGCCGAAGGTCGTGATGTGCGCGATCGCGTTCAGAAAGAAGCTGAACTTTATCGAGAAAAAGAAATTTCCGACTCGATTCTTAAAAGTCTGCCCGGTGTCTTCTATATGATTGAAAAAAATGGTCCCTGTGTCCGTTGGAATCAGGAACTGGAAAACATTACCGGCTATAGTACCGCCGAAATCAGCGCGATCGATCCCCTGGATTTCTTTGTTGAATCAGACCGCGCTCCTGTGGAAGATAAAATCCAAGAAGCGTTTAATCAAGGCAAATCCAAAACAGAAGCCACATTTCTCCATAAGCAGGGGACAATGACAACTTGTCATTTAAGTAATGTGTGTGTGCATTTAGATCATGAACAAGCATACTTGGTCGGCGTAGGGATTGATATGACTGAAACCAACCAAGTGAAAAACGAACGTCAAAAACTGGCGACGTTGGTAGAAAATAGCAAGGATTTGATCAGCTTGACGAGTTTAGAGGGACAAGTGCAATTTCTGAACCCGGCAGGTCAACATTTGTTAGGCGTCGATGCCAAAGATATATTTTCGCTGTCGCTCAAAGACTGTTTCTCTGCCAATAGTGAGCCGCAATTTGATCAACAAATTTTTCCCAGCATTTTCAAAACCGGTCAGTGGTATGGAGAACTAGAAGTCCAAAACCACCAAACAGGAGCAATTCTTTCCGTTTTAGCCAATATTTTCGTGGTGCGGGATTCTAGCACTTCTACCCCGATTAATTTAGGGGTAATTACTCGCAATATTAGTAGCCGTAAACAAACCGAAATTGCCCTTAAAACCAGCGAACAGCGTTTTCGTAGCATTTTTGAACAAGCCGCTGTCGGAATTGCCTTATTGGATATTTCCGGTCGCTTCCAACGCATTAATCAGCGAGGTTGCCAAATTTTAGGCTATGCCCAAGAAGAACTATTAACACGAACTTATCATGATTTAATTGCTTCGGAACAAATCGAAGCGAATGATATTAAAATTCGAGAACTATTGCGAGGAGAACGGAAGACCTTTTCTCAAGAACAGCATTATCACCGTAAAGATAATAGTTGGGTGTGGGTGAATGTGACCATGTCCTTGATGTGGGGGTCGGAAGGACAACCCCAGTCTCTCTTGGCCATTTTAGAAGATATCAGCGATCGAAAAACAACTGAAGCGGCATTACAACACAGTGAACAAGCCTATCGCTCTCTAGTTAACGGCATTCGGGAAGTAATTTTTCAAGTGAATACTAGCGGTGTCTGGTGTTTTCTAAATCCAGCTTGGACAGATATTACCGGCTACGCCGTTTCTGAAACCATTGGCAAGTCTTTCCTGAACTATACATACTTTGAAGATTTTGCTTATAATCAACAGCAATTTCAGAAATTAATCAATCATCCCAATCATCATCATTGTCGCTATGAAGTCCGCTATCAAACGCAAAGCGGTGGTTTTTGTTGGATGGAAGTGACGGCACACGTCACCCGAAATGACCAGGGCGTCATTACGGGGATTACAGGCACACTCAATGATGTCACAGAACGTCGCCAAGCAGAAGATCAACTCCGAGCAGTGATTAATACGGTGCCGGGATTAGTGTCTTGGGTGAGTCGAGATGGACATTACCTGGGAGTTAATGAACAATTAGCCCATACCCTCAATCTCAAACCAGAAGATTTTGTTGGCAAAGAAATTGGTTTTTTGAATACGAGTTCTTCTTTTGTCCGCTTTATGTACGAGTTTCTGGCGAGTGGAGAAAATGAAACCAGTCAAATTTTAGAAAATACGATTAAAGATGGCGAGACTCGTAGCTTCCTTGTCGCAGCGCAAAAATATCGTCAAGCGAGTGCAGCCGTTTTAATTGGAATTGATGTGACTGAACGCAAGCAAGCTGAGTTGGCACTGCGAGAAAGTGAAAATCAGTTCCGTCAGCTGGCTGAAAATATTGAACAAGTGTTTTGGATGGTTGATTTAGCCCAGCAGCGGTTTATTTATATTTCTCCTGCCTATGAATCAACTTGGGGACGAAGTTTGCAAAGCGCTTATGATTCTCCCACCGACTGGCTACAATCGGTTCATCCGGAAGATTATGAACAGGTGCTAAATTCCTCGCGGAAACAAATTCGCGGTGAATACGATGAGGAATATCGGATTATTCGTCCCGATGGCGAGATTCGCTGGATTCACGATCGCGCTTTCCCGGTGCGGAATGAAAAAGGGAAAGTGTATCGAATTGCGGGCATTGCCGAAGATATTACAGAACGGAAGCAAGCCAAAGAAGCCCTGAAAAAACGGGAACGCTACTTAAAAGCCCTCGTGGGCGTGCAACGGCGTCTGTTGGCTTCAACAGTGGACAAAGCTTTGTACCAAGAAGTTTTGGGGATTTTAGGAGAAGCGTGTGAAGCCAACCGCATCTACGTTTATGAAAACTGGGTTGATGAAGCAGGGGGATTGCGGGGGCATCAATGTGCGCAATGGTATTCTCATAGTATTTACTATCCCCATCTGCAGCAGCCAGATGACTTCTCTTATGAAAATTTAGGGGCTGATTGTTATGAAAAGTTGAGACAAGGGGAATTTGTTCAAAAAACAGTGACTGACTTGCCACCAGAGAAACAAACCGTTTTCCGGGAGCAACAAATTGTTTCGTTTCTGATACTCCCCTTGATGGTGAATGGAGAATTTTTTGGGGTGATTGGCTTTGATAATTGTGAAGTTGCCCGCTATTGGGGACGTTTAGAGGTGGGCTTATTAAGCTCCGCCGCCGCCGCGATCGCGCTGGCAAAAGAAAAACAACTAACCCAAGAAACCCTCCAACAACAACTAACTGCGATTGAAACCACGACCGATGGCATTATGATCATTCACGCGGGCGGTGAATTACACTATGTCAATCCCGCTTACTGTGCCATGCTCGGATATGACTCTCCTGAAACCCTCACTCAAACCCAATGGCAGGATCATCATCCTTTAGAAGAATTATCGCGAATTAATGAAGAAATTTTTCCACAATTGCAACATCAAGGGGATTGGAGTGGAGAAATCTATGCCAAACGGCAAAATGGCAGTATCTTTATGCAAGAACTGTCGATGAATTTAACTCGCAATGGCGAAATTGTTGGGGTTTGCCGAGATATCAGCGATCGTAAAGAAGCAGAAGAACAACTGCAAGCCTCCCTAGAAGAAAAAGACCTCTTATTAAAAGAAGTCCATCACCGGGTCAAGAATAACCTGCAAGTGATCTCCAGTATTTTTTCCTTGCAATCCCAAACTCTCGAAGACAAACAAGCCCTCGCCATCCTTGAAGAAAGCCAAAATCGCATTAGTTCGATGGCACTGATTCACGAGAAACTCTATCAAGCGGCAAACTTAGCCAATATTGACTTTGCCGAGTACATTCGCGATCTCACCTATCATCTCCTCGCTTCCTATAATGTTAATCCCGATTGGGTCCAAACGGAGATGAATATCCAATCGATCCAACTCAACCTTGATAGCGCCATTCCTT
This sequence comes from uncultured Dactylococcopsis sp., assembly GCA_964493825.1. Classification (GTDB taxonomy): domain Bacteria; phylum Cyanobacteriota; class Cyanobacteriia; order Cyanobacteriales; family Rubidibacteraceae; genus Halothece. The sequence goes on along the minus strand of CAZBPR010000016.1, from coordinate 6,077 downwards.
GCGGACTGTTGATTAACGAGTTGGTTTCTAACTCTCTGAAACACGGTTTCCCCAATCAACGCCAAGGCAAAATTTATATTTTCTTAGGCATCATTGACGAAGCCGAAGCGACCATTGCCTTAAAAGTTGAAGATGATGGTGTGGGCTTGCCAGAAGGATTTAATCCTCGTAAAAGCAGTTCTTTGGGTGTTTCTCTAATTACTTCTCTAACTCAGCAATTACGTGGTACTCTAAAATTTCAGAACAACCCAGGGGCAAGTTTTGAAATTACTTTTCCCAAACCCATTGAACGCAAACGATTTTAAGCTATGTCAGCCAAAAAAATTTTAATTGTCGAAGACGAAGCCGTGGTTTCCCTCGATATTTCCAGACGTCTAGAAAAAATGGGCTACGAAGTGATGGGACGTCTTGCTTCTGGGGAAGAAGCCATTAACCTGATTCAAGAAGAACGTCCTGACTTGGTGTTAATGGATATTAATTTGCAAGGAGAAATGGACGGGATTGAAACCGCGACTAAACTTTATAGAGAATATAATTTGCCGGTGATTTATCTCACCGCTTATGCTGGGCAAAGCACCCTCGAACGAGCCAAAGAGAGTAAACCCTATGGCTATATTCTGAAACCCTTTAAAGAAAGAGAACTGCACGCGGCGATCGAAATTGCTATTTCTCGTCATGAAACAGAGTAATTAACGATTAGTGATCAGGGACGGGTTAATCGTTAGGTGTTCCTAAGACCAATAACGAATAACAAACATGGAATTAAAAACAACGCTCCAAAGCCAAACAGTTCAAAATCGTATTCGCGAAGTCGGAATTAATCCCAATCACTGGTATCCAGTGGCGTGGGCTCATGATTTAAAGCCCAGTACGGTCCAGCAAGTGACCGTCTGGTATCAAAATATTGCCATTTTTCGTGATGAAGCTGGCAATGTTCACGCCCTTGCGGATGCTTGTCCTCACAAAGGCGTTGCTTTGCACAAAGGTGCAGTCAAAGGACATCATTTGGTTTGCCCTTATCACGGTTGGGAATTCAATCATGAGGGAGAATGTGTTCATATTCCTTATTTTTCTGATCAACAGAAATTACCTCGGGCATGTGCTCGTAGCTACCCGATTCAAGAAAAATATGATTTGATTTGGGTCTTTCCTGGTGAGGCTGAGTTCGCTGAAGAACAACCCATTTTAGAGGTTGCTGAATTTGACAATCAGCAATGGTTAAGGGTTCCGGTAACCGCTCACTTTCATGCTCATTTTTCCATGTGTAATGAAAACACCATGGACGTCTTCCACGGTTATTTGCATCAAAACTTGCAAGGCTGGTTTAACCCTGAACTAATTAGCTTGAAGGAGACAGAACACAATGTTTGCGCTCAATATAACGTTTCCTATCAAGGGATCATGGCGAAGTTTTTAGGACTGACGGATCGCGCCGATGAAGTCACCACACTTCCCATCACTATCGAATATCGTTATCCTCACTATGCCACAACTTTAGAAGGAGTTTCCTCACTCTACTTAATGCGTTTACCCGTCAGTAAAACGGAAAGCCGTTCCTTTGCTTATTTCTTCTTTAATTTAGGACTTCCCCAATGGCTTTTAAATCCCATCCGTCCCTTATTAGTTTGGGCACTCCAACGGTTTGTACTGCATCGCTTTCTCGCCCAAGATATTGAAATGGTAGAAAGTGAACAAGCAACTTATCTGAATAACCCGCAGCGTCAATGCGTGGAAGTGAATCCAGCAATTTTTGCCATTCAACGGTTGATCTTAAAGCAATATGATCAAACTAAGGGTGATTAAGCATGAGTCAGAGGATCAGGGATCACGGCTAGCGTCCTTGCGCATGCATGGTATTGATAATTTCAGCACACTTTTGGGTGACTGCTTCTAAAACTTCACGCTTGGTAGAAACCGGCGGTGCTAGGGGTTCAGCAATACGAGCGGTAATGAGAGGAAAAGGCGTTCCTGATTGCGGAATCTTTTCCGTTCCCCAGAGGCTAACCGGCAAAATGGGGGCTTGCGCTTTAGCTGCAATCATGGCTGCCCCCAGTTTCGGCTGTGTAATCCGTCCATCAGCCGTGCGTGTTCCCTGGAGAAAAAGCCCAGCCGCCCACCCTTGTTCTAAGGTTTTCAGCGCAGCCCGAATCGCACTACGATCCGCTTGGGACCGCTTGACTGGATACGCCCCATAAAGAGAAATTGCCTGTTTGAGCACCGGAATTTGAAATAACTCTTCTTTTGCCATATACGCGACAGGACGACCGACACAACAGGATAACAGAGGCGGATCGAACAAGCTCGCATGGTTGCTAACCACCACTAAGGGTCCTTTTTGAGGGACATTTTCTCGACCATAGAGTTTGCCTCGAAAGTAAATGTTAAAGGCAGGACTCACAACTGACCATTTGAAAAGATGGTAGAGAATTAAATTTGTCAGGGGCTCTCGTTGTCGAGTTGAATTCGTCATTAGGATTTGTTATTTATGATTTATATGTTTTACGGGATTCAGCCTGATTACCTGACCTGCTTTTCCAGTGGCTCCAATTATTATGACAGTTGATGACGCGATCGCGCTGGTTGACCAATTCCTCCAACCAGAGGGCTTAAATGATTTACAAGCATCAGTCTTTCGTCACTGTTGGCAAGGAGACGGGTATCAAGAGATTGCTGACCATTTGGGTTATGATCCAGGTTATATTCGTACTGTAGGGTCACGTTTGTGGAAGCAACTCAGTGATCTCTTGGACAAAAAAGTTACAAAAAGTAACCTCCATACCGTTTTTCAACAATATATTCCCGTCTTGGGACAAGGAAAGGTCTTGCTGGCAACGCAAGCTTCATTACCGATTCCAGAATTTCCCAGCTTACCCTTAAACTTCCAATCTCCCTTTTACATTGAACGGTTTCCCATTGAACAACGGTGTTGCCAAAAAATTATACAGCCGGGCGCTTTAATTCGCATTCAGGGACCTAAACAAATGGGCAAAACCTCTCTTCTTTACCATCTGTTAGGCTATGCCCGCCATCAAGGCTACCAAACCCTACGGATCAGTTGCCAAGAAGCCACAGCAGAAAGTTTTAGCAACTTAAATTCTTTTCTGCGTTGGTTGTGTCAAAGCGTCGCTCGTAAGCTAAAGTTGCCTCCGAATTTAGATCAATATTGGAACGATGAACCTAGTTTTGTGAAATCCAATTGCACTGAGTATGTGGAAGACTATTTGCTACAACAATTAGCAGCCCCCCTAGTGATGGGGTTAGATGATGTAGAACGGATTTTTGCTTATCCCCATATTGCTCAAGATTTTTTTCCGTTGTTGCGCTTGTGGCACGAAGAAGCCAATGAAACGGAAATTTGGCAAAATTTACGCTTGGTTGTCGTCCATTCCACAGAAGTTTATGTGCCTTTAGATATTCACCAATCTCCATTTAATGTCGGTTTACCCATTCATTTGCGCAATTGGAGTTTAGAACAAGTGCAAGAACTGGCACTTCGCTATGGCTTAGATTGGGCAGCCGGGAACAAGGGACAGGAAGCCCTACGTCCTTTGTTAGAAATGGTTGGTGGACACCCTTATTTGATCCAATTGGCGTTGTATCATCTTTGGGAATATCAGGATGAATCGCCTCTGGCTCATTTAGAGGCAATTTTACGAGAAGCGCCCACTGATGCTGGGATTTACGGCAGTCATCTCCGTCGTTTGCTGAAAATTTTAGAAAGTTCTCCTGAATTATGCCAAGCGATGACAAAAGTTATACAAAACGACCAACCGGTGGAAATTCTCCCAATCGCGGCTTACAAATTACAAAGTATGGGCTTAGTGGAATTGGTGGGCAATTTAGTCACCATTCCCTATCAACTATATTATGAATATTTCCGCTCCCGCCTTAACCCCTAATCATACCAATCGGATGCTGAGATCCTTTCCCGATGTCGATTATTCAGAACAACCATGAAAACTGATCGCTTGGAATTGTTTACATCTCCTTATCAGGTTGGCGGTGGCTTGGGCTTTAATCATCCTACTTATGTGACTCGTCAAGCGGATACCGAATTATATAAAGGGCTGAAAAAAGGAGAATTTTGCTATGTTTTCAACGCCCGACAAATGGGGAAGTCGAGTTTGCGCTTACAAGCGATGCACCGTTTGCGTCAAGATGGCATTGCTTGTGTTTCTATTGATTTAACCAATATTGGGACGGGTAATGTGACACCGGAACAATGGTATCGCGGCTTATGCTTTGAATTACTCCGTAAATTTCAATTGCGCAAGCAAATTAATCTCAAACAATGGTGGCGCGAGTTAATTAATCTTTCACCGGTTCAGCAATTTAGTCGCTTTATTGAAGAGATTATTCTCAGTCGGATTCAAAGTGAAATGATTGTCATTTGCTTTGATGAAATTGATAGTGTTCTCGGCTTAAATTTCCCGACGGATGATTTTTTTGCCTTAATTCGTTTTTTTTATAATCAACGTTGGGAAAACCCGATTTATCAACGCTTATGCTTTGCCTTATTTGGTGTGGCGACGCCGCCCAATTTAATGCAAGATAAACAACGCACCCCCTTTAATTTAGGAAAAGCAATTCAGTTACAAGGGTTTCGGTTAGAAGAAGCGCAACCGTTAGCCCAAGGCTTATGTCCGAAAGTGGCAGATCCCAATGCAGCCCTGAAAGTGATCCTGGGTTGGACTGGCGGACAGCCGTTTTTAACGCAGAAATTATGTCAACTGGTGGTTTTGAATGCTGACTATATTGCAGTGGGAGAAGAAGCGGTTAAAATTTCCGAAATTGCGCGATCGCGCATGATTCAACATTGGGAAGCTAACGACGAACCCGAACATCTGCGTACCATTCGCGATCGTTTGCTTTATGACCAACAAAGAACGGTTCGTCGTCTTAGTCTTTATAAAGAAATTCTCACCTCTCCTGTTTCAACACTGCTGCATCATCGCCCTTACTTTCCTAAAGAAATTCCCACGGGAATTCCTACGGATAACAGTATCGAACAAACGGAACTGTTGCTCTCAGGATTAACTGTCAAAGAAAATGGATTTATTACAGTTTGCAATCCCATCTATGAAGAAGTTTTTAACTTGAGTTGGATTGATCAACAACTCCTCGCGGTACGCCCTTATAACACTCGTCTTCAAAGTTGGCTAAAATCAGGCTGCCAAGATCAATCTCCCTTATTAAAAGGATCGAGTTTAATTCGAGCCCAAAATTGGGCAGATGGTAAAAGTTTAAGTGATTTAGATTATCAATTTTTAGCCGCTAGTCAACTTTATGTGAATGCGGAATCTTTGGGATCCAAGCAGAATTATGCAATCAAGAAATCATCTCATTCTGTTGCTAAAAATAAGTCTTTAAAATTAGTAACTGCTTTTATCCTTGGTGCTGCTTGTATTACGTTTTTAGGGTTAGCTTGGCAGAATTTAAATCAAGAAAAACAGGAGGCGAAAATTGCTGAAGTCAAAGCGTATAATTTATTAGCAGAAAGCTATTTATCATCTGAGCAACCCCTCAACGCGATCGCGGCAACTCTTAAAGCAATGAAGGAGTTACAAGCAATCGAAACCTCTCCTCCGATGACAGAACACAGCAAGCTTTTATTAGAACGCGCGATCGCGCAACTGTCTCAAGGCAATAACCAAGAAGTAACCGGCAATTTATCAGTACTGACCCAACAAGGATGCCAACAGATTAAAACTTATCTCGAAGCGCATCCTGAACAATTGGAAAGGGCACAAGGAAAACTCTATTTTCTTCAAGAGGAAAACATTTGTGACAATCTTGTCAGAACAAAATTTCTCACAGACTAGTCAATATCATACTTATTTTTTCCCGGTTCACTATCCCAAGTCTTAGTTAGAAAGAGGCTACCATTTTAAAGTTGCTGCTTCAATGCCTTGTTCTCGCCTAATTTTGCCATCCTTTTCAAACCAGGCAATAATCTGTTCTGGGGTCAACTCTTCTACGGCTACTCCTTCCTCTTGCGCGATCGTTTTCAGTAATCGTAAAGAAGAAATGGTTAATCGGGTTAAGAACTTTTCTGGCGAAGAAAGTAAGGCTTTATC
>CAZBPR010000015.1:0-34507 GCA_964493825.1 uncultured Dactylococcopsis sp. | reverse complement strand
GAAAATAACAAGTCCCGCTTTTGCACACAATGAGAGCATTCCCAAAAAATACACCTGTCAAGGCGAAGATATCAACCCCCCTTTAACCCTTAGCGACATCCCGGAAGGAACGGTCTCCTTAACCTTAATCCATGATGATCCGGATGCACCGATGGGAACTTGGGATCACTGGCTGATTTGGAATATTAAGCCGGTAGCAGAAATCAAAGAAAACTCTGTTCCTGGGACACAAGGTAAAAATAGTTGGGGAAAGAGTTGCTATGGCGGTCCTTGCCCACCCAGTGGCACCCATCGCTACTTTTTCAAACTCTACGCCCTCGATTGCGAACTTGCTTTATCAGAAGGCGCAAACAAATCAGACTTAGAAGCAGCAATGGCAAACCATATTCTTGCACAAGCAGAACTCATGGGCTTATATTGCAAATCCTAACCGGATATCAGCTACAGTACATATTCCGATTAGCTTCTTTCAGGTGATTACAGAAGACTGCAGTTCTGCAATTCGGTTCGCTAGTCTTTTTTGCATAGCTGCGATTTCGGTCGTGCTTTTGCTTGCCATTGCCATCGCCAGTACTGACAAACTAATCTCCACCGCATCATCGCGATCCATAATTAAACCGAGTTCCTCTGCTGTTGATAATAAACTCGGTAGTTGGTGAGGATGTTCAACATCAAAGGTTAAGTGGACAGCAGATTTATCTTCTTCTCCGGGTTCTGGTTGCATTTCTAAAATCGACACTTGATGACCGGTCACAGTAATACTCGTAACATTACTCATGGCGGTTAAAGGGTGAGTTTTTAGTGGACAAGTGACTAATTGAGTTGTCATTGTTTTCGCTCCAATTCTAGTCAAGTTCAAGATGAATTATTTCTTCTCTACTGAAACGACACAGCTAGAGATTAGGCAGTGAATGCCACAATGATCGCTCACTTTCATCCGGTACGATTCAGCGCGCGATCAAAAAGAATAAAACCAATGGTAATCATACTCGCCAGGAGGGTAAATTCAACAATTAATGCCAAACGAAGGTTTAATGTCCCTAGAAAATAAGTTAATCCAGAAAGACCAATAAATAACAGCGCTAGCGTCAGTAATAATTCACAAAATTGAAAACCTTTCATCTCTTAAGCACCTCCTAGTACGCCAATGATGCCTCTGGGGGAGGAATAAAGATTAAATAGTTCTCCACCTTTATTATCGCTCTTTTCAAGCATCTGTCCCATTAATCTTTGAGGGATATTAACAATATTTTTTAACAATTTTAATTGTCAATACGATCAGTTGATCCAGACAAGGATTTATGCCAACACCTCAATTATTTTACGATAAAACTTGGATTTTCTTTGAAATAATTTACTTTAGTGAATTAATAAAATTGATATGATCGAAGTGGGGAGGTAGTAGAGTAATCGGAGGTAAAGATGATGGTGGATTATATTGATAAAAATGGGACGAAAACGATCAAGCTGTCAGACGATCTCGGACCGGATCCTTGGTTAGAAGAACCAGCAACGCCAGCGACAATCACCCATCCATCCTGGCAGTTTCCGTTAGACCCCAAACATAAAATTCAAGCAGCGCCAGCAGCAGATGGCATCTTGAATCCGGCGAGCGATCCGAATCTGTTGCAACTCTCAGCACCTAAAACTGACCCAGTACCAATGACCGTCCAAATGTTATTGGAAGAAGAGTTGAAACTGAACGTTAACCAAGCGAAAAATATGTGGCAGCAGGTAAGAGATGCCCTAGCATTGTTATGGTGGAATTTACCGGAAGAGCAGCTTATGGCTTAGCTATCCCCGGCACAAGCGTCGAACGAACTACAAGGAGGAACCCATTTCAGTCTGTGGCCAACGTTGAAGCAAACAGCGCAGCAGAAGAGGGATTAAAATTGTCGTTGCCGCAGAGACCACAACCATTGCCGAAAAGAGGTGGGATGAGACTGCCCAGGCTCCCAAATGTAAGCCACGTTGCATAATAATCATCATAATTTCGGCACGAGGCACCATACTGAGTCCGAGTAGCACCGCACTATTCCAAGTGTCAGTCATGACAACCGGAATCGCAACACCAATCAGTTTACCCAAAACTGCAGCGGTGAGTAAAATTGTTCCCCAGCCGAGGGCGATGGGGACGGTGGTGAGATCGATGCTTAAACCAATGCCAATAAAAAAGAAGGGGACAAATAACTCGTAAAGGGTGGCAAAGGAAGCATCAATTTTGACAGCACGAGGATCATAACTATACGCCAATCCGGCAAAGAACGCGCCAATGGCAACCGAAAACCCCAATAATCCGGCTAAAGCAGCAATGATAAACCCTACTCCCGCAACCATCAGGGTGGGATCGGGGGCAGGTTCTAATTTCTGAAAAAACCCGGTCAGGGGCTGTTCAAGATAGCGGGAAAAAAAGAAGCAGAAGGCAGCGAAAAAAAGGGTCTTGATCGTAAAAATGGCGGCTGCATTTCCTAAGATAGGCAGCCAATTCGCGTCGGGATTATTGTGTAAAACCGGGACGAGGGCAAAGAGTAATGCCATAAGCGCGATCGCGGAAAGATCATCCATTTCCGCCACATCGAGCATCAGTTGACCGTTACTTGAGTTCAGAGCATTGGCTTCTCGCCACACGGCAACTGAAACGCTGACGCTCGTTGCGGTCATCGCTGTCGCAACGAATAAGCTGGGAATCACGTCCAGTTGCAGTAACACCTGGGCAGTAACAAATCCAAGAAAACCGCTCACTAGAACGTTGCCAATCCAGATGATACTGGCACGACGGAGTTGACCCATCAGTTTAGAAAAGTCACTTTCAAGCCCCACGCGGAATAACAAGCAGATAATCCCCAGATCGGCAAGAAAAGCTAATACTTCGCGATCGCCGGCTGAAAAGAGTTGCCAAGTTTGATCAGCACTGTGGAGTAGCAATCCTAAGCCAATATAGCCCATGAGAGCAGGCAATCCGAGGCGTTGCAACCCTGATTTCAGTAGGATGGCAACCACTAGAATCAGACCAACTAGTAATATGAGTAGCAATAATGCTTGCTCGGTTGGCATTCCTTGCTCTGCTCCTCAACTGCAAGCTCTTCCTCATCCTATCACTGCCAGCGCGACACGGAATTTATCAAAGGACTAAGCTTCAAACTCTTCTACCGCTTCTATAACATGAACGGCATACATCATCGCGGGACCCCCTCCCATAAGAATAGCGACACTCAGAGCTTCCATAATTTCATCTTTTGAAGCCCCTGCTTTTAATGCATCGTGTGTATGAAAAGCAATACACCCATCACAACGCGTAACAACAGCAATGGCTAGGGCAATGAGTTCTTTGGTTTTCTGATCCAGTTGACCCGTAGTGGCAGCACCTTGATGTAAAGCGGAAAATGCTTTCGCAACATCCGGTTGAGCAGTGGAAAACTTACCCATATATTGTTTGATCTGCTTCAACTGCGCTTGATATGATTTACTGTCTGGTGAAGATTGAGTGTTATTCATTGCTAACCTCCTCCGAAGTATGGTCAATTTTTTAGGGTTTCTATTACTAGAGCAATCGTTATTAATCCTGAGTCAAGCTCTGAAGACTTAATCATAAAATGATCTCTCGCTTGAACTTTTTAGTAATATTTTCTCACCATCAGTATCGTTAACACTCATTTAAATTACTGAAAAATTCATACTTTTTTACAAATAAAAAATATATTGACTCAAGACACAATGCTCACTGGTTTCAAAAAATAAAATTAATGCTAATTGTGTCAACATAGCGATTTAGGTTGCACTTAAACTGTTTTTTAAGACACTTTTATTGCCTCCCTTGTTCATTGTGAGTCTAATAAATTGAGAAGCCAAAGCAATCTCTACCTTTAAATAATAACGAATATCAATCCGCTCTTACTGGCTAAATTTACGTTAATTTATTTGAAAATAATTACTTTTGAGTAATGTGTAAGGTATAATTTTTTTCAACTCTTAAATTAAGTTGATTTTAGTTGGGTTAATTCTTAACTTATTCAGCTAATTATATGAAGAAAAATGAAGCTTAGGTGATCTATAATCTACTCGAAATAGTAGAAATAGCTCCTAACAAGAGAAAATTCAGCTTTAAAAAATAGGAGTATGTTTTAATGTCTGATCGCCGACAAGAATCTTATGCTGTGCGCCTAGAAGCAGCAGAGTTAGCGAGAAGTCGCAAGCATCCCACACATCGAGCCAATAACGATGAGCAACGGTATGCTGGCGAGCACTATTTTATGTCCTTCACGAAAGGATTGCCGCACAATCCGGATACCGGGTTACTGCAGGATGCCCAAGATTTTGTTGAATTTCGCCGCGCGATCGATGATGGGTTTATTGATCCATTTTCGGATCGCGTGAGGCATGGCGCTAAATTTGAAGTGATAAGTGGGGGGGTACAGCCGGTGGCTTCTCCACCCAATAATTTCCGCCAGTGGGAAGCACCAACTGCAGGCGTAGTTTATGAACTGGAAGGACCGGATCCGCAAGCAGTGACAATGCCTCCGGCACCCCCTTTATTAGATGCTAGTGGTCAGCCGAATCCCGAGTTAATTTTTGAAATGGCAGAGGTGTACGAACTAGCTGTACTTCGTGATGTGCCACTCAATTTTTTTGAAGGTCAAGAAATCCCGGGTAATGCTTCTAGTCAGGCAGTTAAGCAATCATTTGAACGACTCAATGCTCTGGATTATATCAAGCAATATCCTGATGGGAACCAACCTGGACGACCTCGTAAGGTGAATGCTAATGGTCTGCTAGATTTTCAGACTGTGTTTCGGGGTTCCTCGCCGGGAGTTGAAATTGGACCTTATCTTTCTCAATTTCTCTTGATTGGTAATTTGGATCGTAACCAAGGGGGCAATGTTGCTGATGGGAAAATTACTTATGGCGTTTTGCAAATCGATCAAAAGGTACCAATTGCAGAACCGGGCAAAAATTACATGACGACCATGAAAGAATATGTTGACGTTCAGCGTGGTCTGCGTCCTGCCCTAGAAACCTATGGTGAGACTAAGGGAGCGCCAGTAATGCCCCCTAATCGTCCTCCTCGGCGGTTTATCTCAACCCCTCGTGATTTAGCCACGTATGTTCACTATGATGCACTATATGAAGCGTATCTGAATGCTTGCATCATTTTACTTGAAATGGGTACCCCCTTTGACCCGGCTTTTGATCACCTTTCTGGTGTGGGTGTCGCAAGCAGCGATGGTAGAACTCGTCGTAATGCCGGTGGCTTTGCTCTCTATGGCGGTCCCCATATTTTAACTTTAGTAACGGAAGTGGCGACACGCGCCTTAAAAGCAGTGCGCTTCCAGAAGTTTAATAATCATATTCGCTTACGACCAGAAGCTTTAGCCGCAAGACTTGAACTCATTCGGATTGAAGCCATGGGGAACAGCTTGACAATTCCACCCACCCTCAAAGAAGATGTCGGCAAGTTCAGGGATGTTTTAGAAAATCATGGCATCTTGAACGCAATTTCTACTGGTTTAGGAACCGGAAATAACTTTCTCCCTATGGCATTTCCAGAAGGTTCACCAATGCACCCTGCCTATGGTGCTGGACACGCTACCGTTGCAGGCGCTTGTGTCACGATGCTCAAAGCGTTTTTTGATACTAGTGCGGTTTTAGCCCAAACGACAAGCGGTGGGGTATTCAAGCGCTATGCGAATGGTGATACTCCGATTGCCTTCCGTGCTCCGGCTTTACCGAAGCCGAATACTGGTGAGGGAGTGTCAGCCAACACTTTAGAGTCTTGCCAGCCCGACCAGTTCCTAACCTTAGAAGGAGAGTTAAATAAACTGGCAGCTAATATTTCTATTGGTCGTAATATGGCTGGTGTTCACTACTTTAGTGATTATTACGATAGTTTACGTTTGGGAGAAGAAATCGCGATCGGTATCCTTGAGGAACAAGCCTTGACTTACTTGACGGATCCTTATGTGATTTCCTTACCCACTTTTGATGGTAACGTCATTAGAATTGGTCGCCGATGAATCGTTTACCTCGCCGTCCATCCCGAGTACAGCCACCTCAGAGAGGACGCTCTGCAGCTGTACCTCCTTTCGGACAACAACCCCTACTGATGCCTGTTGTACGGCAACGTCCGCCTATTTCCGCAAGTTATCCAACGGTAGAGAAATCTCTTTGTGATCAACTCCATCCTGATTGGATCGCACTTTACAAGAAATGGCCCAGGCTGTTTAAAGTCCTGAACCGACCTTGGAAATGGCTCGTTGTGTTAATTATTCTGATTATTTTGTCAATTATGCTCGGTAGAGTACATTGAGTCTCAGTCTCAGCAAAAAACTGAGTCTAAGGTTGCCTATAAGTTTCTATTTTTAGGCTCATCCTCAACACAACGTTCACCATTAGTTGTGTTGATATAGCTTGGCTCTACTGTCCAATGCAGATCGTAGAGCCAAAACCTTAACTATTGTTGCATTAATGTAATCTCAGTAACTTTGCTGCTTTCTTCATCTTTAGTGGCTGTTGCTCGAATGGTGTAACGTAAACCAGAAGAAACAACCGGGGGCGCAGGAATCATAATCTCAAACTGTCCGTTTTCATCTGCCATCACTTGCTCATTAACCAAGTCATCCGAACCGATATTAACTAATCCTCCCAAAACTTGGCGTTTCGCATTGGCTTCGATATCAACCATGGCATTGGGTTGAGTTTGTCCTTTCAACATAAAACCATTAGCACCGTCAACTTCATCGCCATTTTGATGACTTAAAAAAGCAGGACGTAAGGGATAAGTCGCAACATCTGTTTCACCAGATTCTTCTGCAGTTGTTTCTTCAGAGGCAGCATCCATATCACTTTCCTCTTCTACAGCTGGGGCTGCAGCTGATTCAACTGATGTATCAAAATTAGCCATTTGGGAGGCAGCAGCATGAATGGTCCGCTCTTCTTTTTGAAGACGACCGAGAATGACGCCTCCTTCCAAATTATTTTCTGGAGTAACATTCAAAGTCGCGACATAAACCCCAGATGTTACCTCTTCCGCCTCAATTGTTTGCACTTGATCGCTAGCTTCAGCAACTAACAAAATGGCAGCATTGGCTCCAGGAGTACCTTTAATCGTGGCTAAAAATGTCGCTCCTGTTCCTAAGGGTTCACTCTCAGCATTATGAGTCACAGACTCAATATTCAAAGCCTGAGTAGGTTGTTGAACAGTAAATGTCCAATTCACTGTTCGTTGTTCCCCCGTCATATTTTGATATTGGACTCGAACGGAATTTTCTCCAGAAGAAAACGGTGTTGTTGGACGATAACTAAAGAAATTTGAGGTAATGGTGCTTTCGCTGGTAACGTCTTCTCCATTGACAAAAATGGTGACAGAATCAGCATCAACGCTTTTCTCATCCTCTGCCTCAAATAATCCGGAAATTGGTGCATCGGGTGAAACACCTTCAGTATCGACGCCAGGACTAACGTCAACAACTCTTTGTGCTTGAGCTGTTAGAGGGGACACAAGGCTTGTAAAAGCAATACCGGTAACAACTAAAGTTGAATAAAGTGTATTTTTCATTAGATTTCAGCTTATATCTTATATATGCTGATGTTATCTTTGCCTTGCTGTTTCTCCATCTATCATATAGAAGATTCCAACATAGTTTTGCTAGCGACTCGCATCCCCAAAAGGCTCACTTTATATACTGTTCGTCTTAGGAAGGAAGAGCAACACCAGTCCCAGCCCCTTCATTAAAATGACCGCCAGCGGGAACCGCACCAGAAAACACTAATCCTCGTTGGGCATCAATGGTTAAAATTGCTCCTTCTCGAATCGTTTGCGTTGCTCCTTCAAAACCAACAATCACAGGAATTCCCAAGCGTAAACCAATCACTGCCGCATGGCTCGTTAAGCTACTTTCTTCAGTGATAATTCCTGTTGCTTTACGAATTGCCTCGACATAATCAGCATTAGTACTGGGAACTACCAGAATCTCACCGGGTCGGAAATTGCCGACATCAGGAGCATTTTTGGCAACCCGAGCACGACCACTGACTGTTCCGTGACCAATGCCCACCCCCCGACCCAAAACTGCGGTCACGACTTCTACTTTGATTAAATCAGTTGATCCAGCAACGCCTTGCAAAGTGCCGGCAGTCATTACAACTAAATCGCCTTCTGCAAGTAACCCTTTTTCTTGCGCAACATTGAGGGCGGCTTTGAAAGTTTGTCCAGTGGACGGTAAATCTAGAACGAGCAAAGGTTTGACTCCCCAAACCAGTTGTAGTTGACGGGCGACATCAACATGAGGCGTGACCGCTAAAATGCGGGTTTGCGGACGGAATTTTGAAACATTTCTCGCCGTTGCCCCAGTTTTGGTTAAGGTCATAATGGCAGCGGCATCCAACTGACGGGAAATTTGACTAACCGCACTGGAAATGGCATTGGGAATGGTGCGTGTTGTATCTAATTGGTCGGAGGGCTTGGGTTTTTCCCGTTCCATGCGGTCGGCAATTCGCGCCATTGTTGCTACGGCTTCTACAGGATGTTGTCCAACCGCGGTTTCATTAGATAGCATCACCGCATCCGTCCCATCTAAGATGGCGTTGGCAACATCGGAAACTTCGGCGCGAGTAGGGCGAGCATTTGCCACCATGCTATCTAACATTTGGGTAGCAGTAATGACAGGAATCCCCAAACGATTTGCGGTTTGAATCAGCCGCTTTTGCAAAATGGGAACATCTTCGGCTGGTAATTCAACGCCGAGGTCACCGCGCGCTACCATTACCCCATCACAAAGCGATAAAACCGCTTCCATCTGTTCAATGGCTTCATGCTTTTCAATTTTGGCAATGACGGGCACCGATTTGCCGGCACTGGAAATAATTTCCTTAATCTCTAAGACATCTTGGGGGTTGCGGACAAAACTCAAGGCGATCCAATCAACACCTTGATCTAAACCAAACATTAAGTCGCGACGATCTTTATCCGTTAAAGCACGAACGGACAAATAAACCCCAGGAAAATTGACCCCTTTATTATTCGAGAGAACTCCCCCAACTACAACGCGCCCGTGGACTTCTTTTTTCTCCGGATAGACTTCCTCGACTTTCATTTCTACGCGACCATCATCGAGTAAAATAGTGGCACCGGGAGGAACTTCCTCAGCCAATAAGTCATAGCTGACATAACTTTTTTCTTGGGTGCCTTTCATGGGATGGCTAGTGAGAATAAAGGGATCTCCTTTGGTCAGAGTAATCGAACCCTTTTCAAATTCACCGAGGCGAATTTTCGGTCCTTGTAAGTCTTGTAAGATCGCAACCGGTTGATTGAGCTCAAAAGCAGTTTGACGAATGAGGCGGATACTGCTTTGGTGATCTTCTTGAGTGCCATGAGAAAAGTTAAGTCGGAGAGTCGTCGCCCCGGCTTTAATTAAATCGCGTAAGACATCGGGTTTAAGGGTAGCAGGACCAACAGTCGCAACAATTTTCGTTCGGCGGGATGAATTTTGCAGTTCCATAGATGTCCTTAACAAGGGGAAGTGGCTCAAAAGTAGTTCTTTGCTTTTTAAGAGTACAATCCCGTCACTGGCAAGCGGGATCTTCCTATAGATAAAAGCGGATGTAGCCAACAATATACAATAAATCAATGCTAAAAATAATCCCTTTGCTGATTCCAGATTTGAGTAAACTGATGGCAAAGGGGGTAACCGCAAGGACAAATAAGACTTCTGCTAAAGCAACAAAATGCCCATAGTGAGAGTGATCCCAGTAAGAGAGCGGACTAATAAAGCGATAGTCACTGAAGGGAAAAAAGTGACGATGAGCATCATCATGATGAAGGGGAAAATCCAGAAGGGAATGGCAGATCAAACTGGTGCAGAACACTACTCCGCTTGGCCAATTCCAGTATAGACAAGCCATTAAACCGATACCAGCAAGGGGAAAAGAGTGGAAAAGGGCAATTAGATTTTGCCACAGGGGATCATGGTAAGCATTTCCCCAAATTTCCTTTTCTGGCAGTTGGTAAACAAATTTGGTGACGCCGTAAAAAATAAAAATAGGGATATCGGGTAAAATCGCCCCTAAAGTAATGGCAAGGTTGGCATGGGGGGCAATGGTGTTGCCCAGAAAAACAAGATTGAAAATATAGTGACTGGGAGTATTCACAACTTATTCCCTTGTATATTGAACCCGATAAATGCGGTTGTTGGCTTCTTCTGTCAAGAGTAAACTGCCATCGGGAAGAACGAGTACTCCCACAGGGCGTCCCCAGGTGCGGGGAATACTGGGGTCAGTGAGAAATCCGGTCAGGAAATCTTGATAATCGCCTTCGGGACGATTTTGCTCATTAAACGGAACAAACACTAATTTATAGCCGGTACCGCGATCGCGATTCCAAGACCCGCGAAAGGCAACAAAGGCACCATTACGATAAAATTCTGGAAATGTCTTGCCGTCATAAAAGGCTAAACCCAAGGCAGCTGAATGGGATTGAAACAAAACATCAGGGGTGCGAGTTTTTGCCGCTAGTTCCGGTTCTTTGCTTTTCCCGTTATTACTTTGTCGCGGATCCAGTAAACTCGGTTTGAGATAGGTATAGGGCCAACCGTAAAATTCACCGGGTTCTAAACGGGTTAAATAGTCGGGCACTAAATCATCGCCTAAGCCATCTCGTTCATTGACAGTGGTATAGAGGGCTTGCGTTTCTGGATGAAAGTCTAACCCAACTGGGTTGCGCAAACCAAAGGCAAAGGTTTCTGGATTTGAGCCATCTAAGTTCATGACTTGCACCGAAGCGCGAGGGAGGGGTTCTTCACTGACATTACTGCGCGAACCAATGGAAACATAGAGTTGGCTTTGATCGGGAGAAAGAACAACATTTCTCGTCCAATGTTGCCGATAACCCCCACCCGGGAGATCCGCAATTTTTTCTCCCTTACTGATGAGTTGTTCTTGCCCTTTTTCGTAAGGGTAGCGACGCACTGCGTTGTGATTGCCTAAAAAGAAATGGTCTGCGCTAAATGCCATGCCGAAGGGAATATCTAAGCCATTGTCGGCAGTGGCAAACACTTGCGACACATCAGCGACACCATTATTATCCGTATCTTTTAATAACCGGATGCGGTTATCTCGAGTTTCAGTCACTAACACATCTCCCGATGGAGTTAAAGCGAGCCAACGGGGATTATTTAAATCGTCAGCAAAAACATTAACCGTAAATCCTTCCGGAACCTTGAGTGTCGGTTGGTCTGGAATGGGACTCACTTGTGGCGGTTTAGAGGCACTTTCAGTGGCAAAAGGGGGCGGTAAATCCTCTATTTTGATTTGAATGGGTTCGGGCGTGAGGGGTTGAGTGGCAATTGGGTTGGGCGGATCAGATAGCGATGGTTCTTCCTCTGAAATTTCCGATTGGGGAGCAGACGTAGAGTTTGTACACCCAACAATGCCATATAAAATAAGCGATGCCATTAAAACCAGCTGACGTTTCATCTCTAATCTCTTCGGTATCAGGTTGGGCGTGAATCGATTTTACCCAACCTATTTTAAACGTCTCAGGAGAGCTTAGAGTGATTGGTTTTGTTCTTTTAAGGCGCTATTTTCCGGTAGAGTTGGCTCTGAAGCATTGGCAGAAGGTCCCGGATAGGTTTTGTAATGATCCAGAATCGTACTGGCTGTGGCCACAACTTCGAGATCTGGGTCTTGTAAGGCACGAGTTAAAAAGGGAATGACAGTTTCTGAGCAAATTTTGCCGAGAGAATGAACCGCACATTGACGCACCAAGGAAGCGCGATCGCGACTGAGGGTGCCTAAGTGTTCAATAACTTGTTCAACTTCGGTATTAACCTTTTGTTCAGCAATCATTTTCCCGAAGGTAACCGCAGAAACCGCTCGCATCCGCTCGTCTTCATCCCAAGCATAAGTTGTGACTTGAGGAAGCACCATGGTCTGTCCTTCATTTCCCCAAGTCATTAATTGTTCAACTATGCGTTTTTTTTTGCTTCGTCTTCGTCAAATAAATCAAAGAGACTGTCGAGTTCCTCATCGGCTGTACTCTTTTGGTTATTGTTGGTTTGCTCTTTTAAGGTCTCATCCTCGGCAAACAAGGAGTCGAGTTCTTCGAGTTCATCCTGTTCACTTTTGCCGGTAGAGGCTGCTGCACTGGTTGCGGCTTCCTCCAAATCAGTTTCCTCAAAAAAGCGATCAAATTCATCTTCATTGTCGAGGGAAGCAGCAAAATCATCACTACTATTTTGAACAACCGTGGTTTCTCCGTTACCAAATTCTTCTTCTTCCACATCAGCGAAGAAAGCATCAAATTCATCATCACCGGAAGATTGAGTGTTAGTAGCAGTTGCTGAACTGAATTCTTCATCATCATCAAAGAAAAATTCATCTAATTCAGCGGCTGTTTGTTGAGCGCGATTCTGGGATTCACCCATTTCATCGCTACTAACCTCTTCATCAAACAGTTCATCAAATTCGTTGCTTGTAGTTGTGTCCTCAGTTGAAGTGGCGCTGTTTTCTAGATCAGCACTCGCTAGTTCTTCCAAGTCGGGGGAAGGGGTCTCAACTTCAGTGGTAAAGTTGGGTTCTACCTCTGAAAAACTGCTAACAGATGCATTCGTTTCGGCTTCTGTAAAGTTAGTCTCTTGGGGGGTAAAGTCTGTTTCGGGTTCTTCAAAGGCAAACTGAGTTTTGGGTTCTACTGAGGCGGTCTCAGTTTCGAGTTGAGCCACCTTTTCTTGGGCTGTATTGAGTTGTTGGTTCAGTTGGGCAATACGCTCTTCGTATTCCGTTTGGGTTTGCGCGATCGCGCGTTCTTTTTCTTCTTCTAAGGCTTCAATTTGTTTTTGATAGTCAGTATTGGTGCGTTCAAGTTCAGCCCGTAACTCTTCCACCTGAGCTTGATAGTTTTGTTGTCCAGCAAGCTGTTGACGGAGTTGTTCTAGCTCCACTTGAGCATTTTCTTGGGCTGCCGCAATTTCTTGTTGAATCCGCTCGCTAACCTGCTCTTCGGTTCGGGCTTGGTAATCTTGCTGTAAACGTTGGGTCGTTTCCTCAATCCGCTTCTGATGTTCTTGTTCTAATTGTTTCTTTTGCTGTTCTAGCTTTTTCTGATGGTTTTCTTTTAATTGGGTGATTTGACTTCGCATAAATAAGACAACTGCAACACCACCAATAATCAGTCCAATTAGACCACCGATAATAGCACCCATCATTTTTCTTTCTCTCCTTCAAGTTTCGAGTATGATTTTTATCACTGAGCTTAACACTAATCGCAACCAAAACGAGTTCAGGAAGATTCAATTTATACTTCTCTAAGATTTTACCGATGAACCGGTAACGAATATCCTATAAAGAGAAATTAAACTGATCGAAACCGAACTTTGGCGCAAATGAAAAATTGGTTGACTCCCTTCTTTTCAGGACTCATGCTGACCACTTACATCAGCTCTCCCACATTGGGGGAAACAAAACAGGATCTGACTTTGGTCTATCCTCCTCAAGAACACCAAACCACTGCTGAACAAATTTTTCTCATTGGTACTGCTCCAGGTACAGTTTATGTTAATGGTACCCCGATTCAACAAAGTGCTGCCGGACACTTTGCACCGAGTTTTCCCTTACGTATGGGAGGCAATCAATTTACGGTACGTTACAACGATCAAGAAGTCACAGTGGAAGTGACTCGTGTTGCTCCTGTGCCGACTCCTCCCCAAAATGGAGGGTTTGCGCCGAATTCTCTCTTCCCTTCTCAACCGATCACGCGTCAGGCTGGGGAAGCAATTTGTTTGGAGGCGATTGGCTCACCTCAAGCCGAAGTAACAGCGACTTTAGGTGAACAAGTGATCCCCCTTGCACCGCAATCAAAACATGCCCTTCCTCCCAACTATGCTGTGTTAACGGGGAAAAATGCACCGCTTTCTCAGCTTACCCAACTTTATCAAGGATGTTTCACAGCAGAAATGACTGGCAACCGAGGGAATCCCATATACACCATGAAATTAGCCGATCAGACAATTACTGCATCTGATACGGCTGATATTACGATCATCACACCAAAACAGCAAGCTGTCATCGAAGTGACAGCGGAGGCGGGTGCAGCCCGTACTGGTCCTGGTACAAGCTATTCTCGGCTAACACCTTTGCCAAAAGGTACCCGAGCAACGGTCACTGGACGGGAAGGAAAATGGTTACGTTTGGCTTATGGGGCGTGGATCAATGCGGAGGAAACACGAACCCTCACGGATGCAGTGCCAGCAAAGACATTTGTTCGCAGTATCAAAGGGGAACGACAAGCAGCGACCACTGAGATTAGCTTTCCCTTACAAGTTCCGGTCCCTGTAAGTGTCCAACAGGGGGCAGAAACTTTTACCCTGACTCTACACCATACCATCGCTCAAACCGATACAATTCATCTCGATGATGATCCCTTAATTGAACGGTTGGATTGGCAGCAAATTGATCCGGAAACAGTGCAATATACGTTTCATCTCAAGTCCCAACAACAATGGGGATACGACCTGCGTTATGAAGACAGTCGCTTGATTTTATCCCTGAAACATCGGCCAAAAAGGGAGACCGAGTCAAATCAACCTTTGGCTGGAATGAGGATTTTAGTGGATCCCGGTCATGGGGGTGAGGAGTTAGGGGCAAAAGGACCGACAGGATATCCGGAAAAAGCAGTAAATTTGACAGTGTCGCAGCTATTGCAGGAAGAATTAGAACAACGAGGGGCAACGGTTTATATGACACGGGAAACAGATGAATTTGTGTCTTTAGCAGACCGTATTGCCATGATTAATGAACTGCAACCCGCGATCGCGCTGTCGATTCACTACAATGCACTCCCCGATAACGGTGATGCGATTAATACCGCTGGGATCGGTGCCTTTTGGTACAATCCACCCGCGCACGACTTAGCGGTTTTCCTCCATAATTATTTAGTCAGTGAACTCGATCGCGATTCCTATGGTCTTTTTTGGAATACGCTTGCCCTGACCCGCCCCCATACAACCCTTGCTGTTTTGTTGGAACTGGGCTTTATGATTAATCCCACTGAATTTGAATGGATTATTGATCCCCCAGCACAAGAAAAACTTGCAGCAACCATTGCCGATGGGGTTGAAGTTTGGTGGAATAATCAGCAAAACCAACTCAGCGCTGAGAATTCTCAACGCTGAGCAATGATTAGCTCATCACCGGTTCAGTTATTGATTCGTCCAGCCTTTTTCGGCTTGAGAAAGGACATAAGCCGCAACATCACGAATTTGTTGATTACTGAGCCGTTTTCCGTAGGCAGGCATCGCGTTTTTACCATTTCTCACCTGGTGCGCGATCGCCTCCATCGAATCCATGTTATATTTTTCTAGAGCATCTTGCCCTAAATGTTTATCGGCAATGACAGTGTTGATGCCGCCACGATGACATTGAGTGCAATTAGCTTTTGCCATGAAGACTTGTTTTCCGTTTTCGAGATCCGCAGCTTCTCGACTCAACTCCACTTCCGTAGCTTCTGGTTTTGCCTCAGCAACTTGTTCGACTTGTGTTGGTTGTTGACTGGTCTTGCTTTCCGATTCGGGAGCATTCTCAGCATCAGAACTGCCACAACCTGTAATTAACACAGCAACCCCAACAAAAACTGCAAGCATTTTCTTCCCAATCATGTTTTCACCTCCTTAATTAACTTGTTTGGATTCTGCAACATCCAGAACTGAAACCGCTTCCATTTCTTCTGATCTTGATGTTGCCAGTCGGTCACTGATCCAATTGCCAATAAAGCTATCTAAGGAAAAGAGTCCGCCCCCATTAACAGCAAAGAAAAAGAAAGCTGCTGCATAGATGCTGGCTAATTCTAAATAGGGCACACTAAAGCCAGCAACTAAAACGTGGTGATAGATGGCGACTACCATTGTGGCAACATTCAGCAATGCTGCGGGTCGCGTGAATAGTCCTAATGCGACTAAAGGGGCGCCAATTAATTCCGCATACCCGGCAACGTAGCTAAAGAAGATGGGAAACGGTAAGCCAATTACCTCTACATAAGCCTGAGCAAAGGACTCAACATCAGAAAGTTTATCAATACCGTTATGAATCATAAACAGGCCGACCATAACCCGTAAAATAGCCCAACTGCCTTGAGACCAGTAGTTCGGTGTGAGATTCGACCGAAAGATTGCAGAAATTAAGCGTTGCATTTGGGTTCATCCCTCCTTTGGCTTGTGGTGCAAATGCAAGTTATTACCATTTAATTCATTAATTATTATATAAATAGATAGTTATAAATACAATCAAACTCTGGTTAGACTAAAGGAAAAGCATTGCCCAAAAGGCTTTCATTTTTTCCATGATTAGAGTGAATCATTAATAAGATGAATCAAAAAAAGCAGGGATTATTTCAGCTCCTCAAAAGACCTTCACCAAGGCTGATGGGAGCATCAATTACTGCTCATTACTAACAGCAACCACTTCTCGCACCCGATAAATCGGTCTGCCTTGAGATTCATGGTAAGTGCGAATCAAAAGTTCTCCCAGTAAGCCAAAAGAAAAAAGTTGCACTCCGGCTAAGAGCAAGACAACCACTAAAATCAATAAAGGGCGATCGCCGATATTTTGCCCAAAGCCAAATTTGAGAACCGTTAGATATCCTCCAGTTATAATCCCTAACCCCATAGAGAGTAAACCAAGAGCCCCAAAAACGTGCATGGGACGAGTGAGAAACTTCTGCATGAACCAGATGGTCAATAAGTCCATTAAAACGCGGAGGGTGCGCCCTAAACCATACTTACTGCTTCCGTAGCGTCGGGGATGGTGTTTCACTGGAATTTCGGCAATTTTAGCTCCTTCAATAAAGGCGAGTACCGGCAAAAAGCGATGGAGTTCCCCATATAAGTTCATGTCGGCAAGGAGTTCAGCGCGGTAGCCTTTGAGAGAACAACCATAGTCATGGATCCGAACATTAGTGACTCTTCCAATCAGCCAGTTGGCAATTTTTGACGGGAGTAAGCGAGTCAGGGCAGCATCTTGCCGATTTTTGCGCCAGCCACTGACGAGATCGTAGCCTTCTTCAAGTTTGGCAAGAATTTTTGGAATATCAGTGGGGTCATTTTGCAAATCAGCATCCAGTGAAATGATGAACTTTCCTTGGGCTTGATGAAAACCCGCTGCCATCGCTGCCGTTTGTCCATAGTTACGGCGGAGAATAACGGCACACAAGTCGCTGCGTTGCTTGGCTAGATCTTTAAGGAAACTCGTTGAACCATCTTTTGAGCCATCATCTACACAGATGATTTCGTAAGGGCGATTGATCGGAATCAGGGTTTGCGCGATCGCGCTGACCAAAGACGCCAAGCTTTCCACTTCATTATAGATGGGAACAATCACCGATACTTCAGGAGTCCCTGATAAGGTAGGGTTTAAGTTTTCGGAAAGACCAGGAGAATAACTCACTCGTACCTCACAACCAAGCAAAGATCAAATTGATTTTACCTGATTGTGGAGTTAATTATTGGTCATGCAATATTCCTGATTGTGAGACAATAAAACAGACTTTTTCGATCAAAAATATGGGTATGAGATGGGATCAAGGACTACGCCAAATTGGATTGGGCTTAACGACCGTTATTTTCTGTATTCTTTTAGGAACTGTCAGTCGTGCTCAAACTACTCCTTCTCCTGTTAACATATTGCGCCAAGGCGAAGAAATTACGTTCAATGGTGAGCAACTGCCCCTGAGTTGGCGACAGTGGGAAGTCGAGGGCAGTACTCAGATTGGAATTACTGATACAGCAGCGCAACAATGGCTTGGCTTAGAATTACTCAGTAGCAATAACCCAAACCTCCAACCAGTGTGGTGGTTTGGTGGAGAAAATCGTTCTGCTTATCAATTAACAGCCCAACATCTGCAAGGGAATCGCTATCTCGATCTCACCCCGATCTTCAAAGAAACAACAGAACAATTATCTGTTTTAGACAATGAGCTAGAAATAACGACGATTCCAGCAGAAGTAGACAATATTCGCATTGGCAACCAAACCTGGGGTAAGCGGATTGTGGTCGATCTCAGTCGTCCTCTCCTTTGGCAGGTGCAAGTTGGGCGAGAACAAGCAACGTTCACCCTCCCTGCCGTTACGCCGTCTCAAATTAGTGAACCGTTTGCGCCACCACCAGAAACCACAGAGGAAGAAAAAAAGACCGATCTATCTTTATTGGTTGTGAAACCAGCGGCAAAACAGACTCAACTACAGGTTAATCTACCAGAGGCACTGAATCTGCGAGTGAGTACTTTAGCCAACCCAGCCCGCTTAGTCATTGATTTACGTCCGGATGATCACCAAGCCAAACAGATTCATTGGGCAGAAGGAATTGATTGGCGACAGGATTATCTGCCCGTCAGCGACGCCACTTTTGCTGTAACGTGGTTAGAGTTGGATCCCCGTGTAGCCAACTTAAATTTGACTCCCATTTGGAGTAATCCTGAGCAAATGCAAGGGATAGCCCGTTTAACAGAAACTGGGAAAGCCAATCAAGTTTCAATTGCAATTAATGGCGGATTTTTTAATCGAGATACGAAGTTGCCGCTAGGGGCGATTAAGCGCGAAGGACAATGGTATTCCAGCCCAATTTTAAATCGCGGCGCGATCGCGTGGAATCATCAAGGCCAAATGATTATGGATCGCCTGCGTTACCAAGAAACGCTTCGCACCGAGACCGGGCAAACCTTCTCCTTACAAGCCCTGAACAGTGGCTATGTGCAATCGGGAATCGCCCGTTATACCCCAGCTTGGGGAATAACTTACACCCCACTCACCGACCAAGAAACAATTGTCGTGGTGGAAAATAATCAGGTGCAACGGTTAGTCACGGGCAATTTTGGTCAACAACAGCGAATTCCCATTCCGAATGATGGCTATGTGCTGACGATTCGCGGTCAACCGGAACTGACTTCAGCATTTAGTATTGGCACTGCTTTGCAGCTAGATAGTGAAAGTGTTCCTAGCTATTTTGAGCGTTATCCCAATATTTTGGCTGCAGGTCCCTTATTAATTAAAAATGGGCAAGTGGTCTTGGATGCTGCAGGGGAAAACTTTAGTTCAGCTTTTATCAATCAAAAAGCGGATCGGAGCGCGATCGCGCTCAATCGACAAGGTAAAATTCTGTTGGTCGCAATTGGGGATGGCATTGGCAGAAAAGGACCAACACTGGCCGAAGAGACCGCTCTTTTAAAGCGTCTGGGGGCAGTAGAAGCACTTAATTTGGATGGCGGGAGTTCCACCTCTCTTTATCTGGGCGGGGAACTGATCAATCGCTCGCCAGCAACCAGTGCTCGCATTCATAATGGCATTGGCATCTATCGTGACAATGCATCCAATAGCAGCAGATGAGGAATCTTTTGCTCACAAATTGCTAAGGCTTCCTCGCCATCTCTGGCTTCTTGTACAGTATTTCCTTCTTGGATCAAAGCACATTTAGAAATGAGGCGTAGGGTTTTCTCATCTTCAACAACTAGAATTACAGGAGGATGCGCTTGAAAATCCGGTTCCAGCATAATGAGGATGGTAAAGAAGCAGGTTTTTAAAAATTAGCTCTAGTTTAACCTGAGAGGATTGCTTGATGATGTAATGAATTACTATTGATTGTTCTCTTAAGCGAGATTACAGTAATTTCAATCATATTGAAATTTGATAAAACTTCTAACAGACCCGTCGTTTTCATTTGACGTAACTGACTTAAGCGCTCTTTACTCGGTCTTGAAAATCAGAGATATTTAAAAAGGAATCATCCCCATTCCTTGTAAGATGAGAGGTAACTGAGGAAGACTCAATTTACACTTTTGATTATTCATTGTTAATTACGATCACTTAAGGATAAAAGGCTATGACCAGCGAAAAGCAAGCCGGACGAGAAGAATTACTCACCTTAGAAGAAACAAATGCCTTGCTAGAGGAAGAAACGAGCGCCACCCATGTGGAAGTCATTGAAACGGTTATTAGCAGCCTGGATCAAGATGATACGGCAATGGTGAGTCACCGTGATGGGGGGCATCTTTGGAAGTTTCAGTACGGCAGTGTAGAAGTGTTTGTACAACTGACTGGCGAAAGTGATGAAGACACGCTTGCCGTCTGGTCGTCAGTCCTCAAACTTCCGGTGAAAGATGAGACTAGGTTAATGCGCAAACTATTAGAAATGAATTGGTCAGAAACCTATGAAACCGCTTTTGCCCTTTATAATCAAGAAGTGGTGGTTTTGACCCATCGTACAGTCGCTGATTTATCCCCTGTGGAAATTTCTCGCGCCATTACCTTGGTCGCTTCAATTGCGGATGACAACGACGAAAGCCTACAAGCAGAATTTGGCAACCAATAACGTTTGGCGATTTCTCCCACTGATCCGCGCATCAGGGGAGATCCAAATGGCAATTGATGCTTGGCTGTTGCAACAATGTCAACAGAAGCAGCATCCCCCAACCCTACGCTTCTACACTTGGCACCCCACTGCGATTTCCCTCGGCTATCATCAAAAACGCTTTCCTGAGGCATGGCAACAATTAGCAGCACAGGGAACATTAGATTTAGTGCGTCGCCCCACTGGCGGAAGAGCCGTTTTACATCAGGGAGACTTAACCTATGCGGTTGTTCTTTCTGGAATATCTGGGAAACGCCTTGCGGTGTACGAAGCCATTTGTGAGTTTTTAATGATCGGTTGGCAACAGTTAGGAATCCCATTATTTTATGGCAATCAAGGACGGGGCTATCGAGAAGTTGCCAACTGCTTTCAAACCGCTACCGGTGCCGATCTAGTGACCAGTACGGGCGAAAAGCTCATTGGCAGCGCCCAACTCAGACGGGGAGAAACCGTATTACAACATGGTTCGATGCAGTTGCAGCCCGACCCCAATTTATTCCAGGAAGTTTTTCAGCAAACTCCCCATTGTTTGCGCTTAAACCTAAGCCAGGAGGAAATTATCACTCATCTCAAAACTGCTGCCCAAGGGTGTTTTGAAATGAAATTAATCACTCAACCGCTGAGCCAAGGTGAATGGGAAGCCATCAACGCATTCAGGGTGAATTGTCAATTCAGATGATGGAGATGCTTACACTTTTCCCCTCTATTCATCCTTCCCCTTAAGGGGTTTCTTTTTGCGGAGTCGGTAACATACAACAATTGACCTCATCGAGACAAACTTTTCCCCACTGCAATGCCCAGCGCACGAGGGAAACTCGGTTTTCAGTGGAAGTTTTGGTCAAGATATTGCTAATATGATTGTCAACTGTACGTTTGCTAATTTCTAATTTTTGGGCAATTTCTTGATTCGTTAAACCCGCTGCGACTAACTCAATAATTTCCATTTCTCGCCCTGAAATGGCAATGGGCGTGTTCAAGTTGGTGTCTGTCATAGATTTTCTCTCCGTTAGAGTGGCTAAACAATTGACTGCTCAGTAGGGTAACGTCCCCCAGCAATTTTACTCATCTTCTTAATCTTATTGTAACGACCGCTGATCCCCGGTTTACAATTTTTCATGTTTTCGGGGTTGCCAAGTCCCATGAAAACTATGAGGGATCACCCTTGGCAATTGAAAACGACAGAGGGGATCAGCGGATAATTGATCCCGTTGGTAAATCCAAACTTCACTTTGATGCAGGTTGGCATCATAAACAATTGTTAATAGCCAGCCGGAATGGGATCCTTCTGGATCAGGGGCATAAATCGGTTCACTCGGATAGCGATTTTCTCCGGCATCAGCAATGGTTAACGTCGCAGTCGGATGATGATAGCACGCGATCGCGCCGTACAATTCTTGTTGCGGATCAACACCATCCCGATGCACTGATAGATAGGTATCTTTCTGGGGTTGTCCCACCGCTTGTGGCGCAACCATCGGGAATTCGCAGTCTCGTTCCAGTAAAGGCGAATTACTGAGGACTTTTCCGGTTTTCGGGTTCAACCGCAACTGCCACAAGTTTCCTTCGGCATTGACTTTTGGCTTTCCAGTCGGAATTGACTTGAGATAGTCGTTAGTTTGAAAATCGCGATAGCGGACAAATTCAGCAACAACTGTCCCGTCAGGTTGTTCATAACCATTGGCAAAGTGCCATTGATACCAAGCATCTGTGCGCGATCGACTGATCACAGAAAGAGAACTGCGATCAAGCACAATGATTTCGGTTCCTAACTCAGGTTGCCACTGCATCGCATCGCTAAAACTTTTTAAGCCTAATAAGACCGGGAGTAAATCAACCCGTACCGGAGGCACGAGAAAGACCAAATACCCTCCTGCTAAAACAAAATCATGAATCAGCGGAATCCCTTCTAGCTTGATCGTGGTAGTTTTAACAACCTTTCCTGTGGGTTGACTCTTATAGACTTGTAAGCTGCTGTTTTTTCCCGGGAGTACGCCGAAATTATAAATCTCTCCTGTCTCAGGATCAATTTTGGGATGGGCAGAAAACGGGGAACCCGCAGATAAGCCCTCTAACTGATCGGTTCCGAATGTTTCTAAATGGATTGGATCAAGAGCATAAGGGAGTCCGCCTTCCCATAAGGCTAAAACTTTATCTTCTAAGGCTAAAACGGAAGTGTTGGCGTTATTTTTGACATCTTTCCCCCAATTGTTCCAAA
This sequence comes from uncultured Dactylococcopsis sp., assembly GCA_964493825.1. Taxonomy (GTDB): domain Bacteria; phylum Cyanobacteriota; class Cyanobacteriia; order Cyanobacteriales; family Rubidibacteraceae; genus Halothece. The sequence goes on along the minus strand of CAZBPR010000015.1, from coordinate 11,910 downwards.
AGGGACCAGGTACCGTCATCCCGTAATTGGGATACAAATATTGATTGGCTGCACATTCTGCTTGGTAACCCGCTGTTTGGACATAGCGATAAACCGCTTTTGCTCCTTCCGGTGTCAAGTGAACGGCTAGAATCGCCCCATCCCCATCAAACCAGTGTCCAACTTTTTGTCCACCGCGTTCTAAACAAGCCGGACCATTGCGATAAAGTGTTCCTTGTAACCCAGAGGGCAGTTTGCCAGAAAGAACCGTCAAGGGAGTGAGAGGAAATTCCTCAGCAGGTTTTTGGAGAGCCTGAAACCAAGGATTTTGTGGCATAAATGAAGCTTAAGTACAAATGAGGCGATTTTGGAATCGTCAACACAGGAATGAACAATGAGCAATTAGTAATGTTAAAATCAGTCAGTCTAACTGATATATGGTAATTTTATTTGCTCTTTCCAATATGGTAATGTTATTTTCTAAGTTTCGCTCGGCTAGTGTGGGTACGCTCTTATTATTGCCGTTTCTGTTCTCTCAACAACCCTTATTGGCTCAAACGTCACCAGAGACAAACGTCGAAATGTCTGACCCTACCCCGGAAGAAACGCCGGAGGTCAGTGGTGAAGAAACACCAGACACCCTACGTCCTGAAAGTCTCCTCAGTTTAACAGGAGGAGAAAAGTTGATGACTGAAGCCACTCAAGCCATTGAACAAGAAAACTACACACTGGCAAAAGAAAAACTGCAATCAGCACGGCGGGTATTTAATCAGTTATCTAATTTTTATCAACAACTTGCCGGTAGCTTTCAAGGCATTAGCAATCGGGTTTCAGAAGAACAACGTCAACAAGCTCTACAAGCAGCAGAAATGCGCGATCAAGCCACCTACCAACTGGCCTTAGTCCATCGCGCTCAAAAAGAAACCGCTTTAGCTGTTCCTCTTTTCATCCAAGTGATTCGCTCCCAAAATCCGACCTCTGAGTTAGGGAAAAAATCTTATCAACAACTCCGTGAATTAGGGTTTGTGAAAGCGCCGTTTCCGGGAACCAACTAACCGGGATGTTACAACTTAAGTAAAGACCTGATAACAAATCACTCCTTATGTTTGGCACTTTTCAGCAAAGTCAACTGCGCATCGAAGTCAATGCTTCAGCGCAATCTATTAAAGAGAGTTTATCCCATCCCGACAAACTCAGACGATGGTTATTCCCACAACAACTTTCCTCAGGATTACCGCCAGAACTTGAACCTGGATTAAGCTTTACCAGTCGCACCGGACTCATCACTATTAAACATGAAATTGAGGCTCTGACCGACTCTTATATGCGTTTGCTGCTGAGCGAAGGGGTGGATGGTTATCATGAATGGTGTTGGGATGAAGGTTGGGTGCAATCTCGTTTAGAAGGAATTTCTCTTCTCCCCCTAAACTTAGCGCAGACGGCAACATTACTGCGGTTGCGTCAATTTGTGGAAGCTGTATCAGTATAGATTGGAGATTCAGAGAGTATCTCCTTGCCAGTGGCTTTATCCCCTTTTAGAGGGATCGCGATTGCACCGTTTCTTCTGCGCTAATGAATTGAGTTAACTTTTCTTGGATTGTAAAGAAGTCATCCCAAGGATAGTAAAATCGTTCCGCTGCATCTAAATAGCGAGCGAGTCGATCGCGCGCAAAACTAATATTGGCATTTAAAGCAATATTTAAGTCTGTAATTGAGTCACCGATGGAAATAGTGGTTTGTGCCGGATACTGTTTCATCACTTCCACTTTTGCAACCAGTTCCGTTCCCCCTTCGTAATCCGACATCGCCTTTAAATAATCCTGACGGGTATCAATAGCAACAGCACTAATCGACGCTACCTGTTCTAAAAGGGGACGGCTTCCTAGGCTTTGCTGGCTGAGAACCCGTTTTACCATATCCTTTAAACCACCAGAAACCACATGAAAGGGAATGTCATTGATCTTCGCAAACTTGACTAACTCCACAAACCCTGGACGCAAAGGAATATCATCCACATAGTCAATCATTTGCGAGTAATATTGAGAGGGAATCGACTCAATAATGCTTTTTACCCCTTCCCGCAAGGTCAATTTTTGGGCATAAATATCAGGCAAGTATTGATCGCATAAATGAGGGGCAACTGCTTTTAACATTCCCGTGAAGGTATCCTCAGCGGTAATGGTGCCGTCAAAATCACAGAAAATTGCATATTCCGGAAAATTACTCTCGCTCATTTCACTCATTACTTGTAGTTGTACGATAGGGCAGCGGATCGGTTAATCCTAATTCTTGAAATGCTTTTAATCTTAACTGACAAGAATCGCAGACGCCACAGGATTTAGCTTCTCCTTGATAGCACGACCAGGTTTTCTCCCAAGGAACATGGAGTTGATTTCCGAGTTGAATAATCTCGGTTTTCTTGAGTTCAATTAATGGTGTTTTAATTTGAATCGGATTCCCTTCTCGTCCTTGTTTTGTTCCTAATTCAAATACTTGCTCCATCGCTTGAATGTAATCAGGGCGACAATCCGGATAACCAGAATAGTCTAAGGCATTCACTCCCAGGTAAACGCATTGTGCTGCTAAGGCTTCGGCATAGGCGAGGGCAAAACTTAAAAAGATGGTATTGCGGGCAGGAACATAAGTGATCGGAATATTGTCAGCCATTTCTTCAGGCGCGCGATCGCGCGGAACGGGTATCGTCTGATCCGTTAAGGCTGATCCGCCCCACAAGCCTAGATCAAAGCTTACCACTTGGTGCTGTTTGACGCCGGCGGTCTGAGCGACTTGTCGGGCTGCGTCTAATTCCCGTTGGTGACGTTGTTGATAATCAAAGGACAGGGCATAACAGTCATAGCCATCGGCTTGAGCTTGATAAAGAACAGTGGAAGAATCCAAACCGCCGGAAAGTAAAACTACAGCTTTTTTGGTCATTACATCTTCTCAAGTTTCAGCTAACAATCAGCAATTAGGACAACTTATTCCGTTTAATTTTAACGAATCTTTCGCTACTCGAACCCACAATCAGCCTTGAAACAATACAATTAAGGATGATTTCTAAAAGTTATTTGGAGGATTGATCAAATATGCAAAAATTGCATTTCTTGAAATCTTTAACTCGTCAAACGGCACTCCCGTTAATCACCCTCAGTGTGAGTTTAAGCGGTAGTATCATTCCTGCTATTGCACAGGAAGCAAAACCGACCATTTCCGTCCCAGAGTTTAAGAATGAAACCAATGGTAACTTGTGGTGGTGGAATCCCGGCACATCTCGAGAATTAGCAGATGCCTTAATGAATGAATTGACATCGACGGGGAAGTTTCAGGTCGTTGAGCGAAAAAAGTTAGGTCAAGTCCTCTCAGAACAGGAATTAGCGGAATTAGGATTAGTTCGCGAAGGCACAGAGGCACAAAGAGGAGAACTCACAGGCGCACAATATATGATTTTAGGTCAAGTCACTTCTTATGAAGAAGGGATTTCTAGCGAATCCACCGGTCGCAGAGGGGGGATCAGCATTGGTCCTCTGCGCCTAGGCGGTGGCAGCCGCGACAATGAGCAACAATCCTATGTTGCCATTGATCTCCGGGTTGTGGATACAACAACGGCAGAAGTAGTGTATGCCCGTACCATTGAGGGACGAGCCACCTCAGAATCCAGTGGTGCTTCAGGAAACATCAGCATCAGCGGAGTGAACTTTGGTCAAGATAGCAGCCAAACGAACCGCGCACCGGTTGGGAAAGCCTTACGCGCCGCTTTAATTGAAGCGACGGACTATCTTAGTTGTGTCATGGTTGAGCAAGGAGACTGTATGGCTGAGTTTGAGGCAAAAGAAGAGCGTCGTCGAGACAGTGCTGAAGGGGTGTTGGATTTATATTAACCGCTGACTTTGAGTAAGAGGTAGCAATAGGGTGATGGATTGGCTGCCTGATCAGCATTCTCGCCCTATTATTGAAGGAATGAATGGAGATAAGCAAGTGATGCCAAGTTCTGAGAGTAACCAAGATTTGAAAGTATTAGGGCTACCGGCAACTCAGGGACGGTGGTTGCTGATCCCGTTGGGAATGATCGTTCTGCTCTGTTTGGGAACTGTTTATTCGTGGAGTATTTTTAGAAACCCCCTCGAAACGGAATTAGCCCTCAGTGCAACTGCAAGTTTGCTTCCCTATACGATTGCCTTAGTGTTTTACGCAACCTTTATGCCCATTGCCGGCTTTTTAATTCCGCGAGTTGGCACGGTTCGCATGGCAGCGATTGGCGGTCTAACGGTGGGCTTAGGCTATATCCTCTCTAGCTTTGCACAGAACATTGTGGTATTGACCTTAACGTATGGCGTGATTGTGGGTACCGGCGTGGGGCTAACTTATGGGGTGCCGATGGTTGTTGCTGCCCGTTGGTTTCCTGATCGAAAAGGATTAGCAGTGGGATTGACCATTGTTGGCTTTGGCTTATCCCCTTTGATGACTGCCCCTCTAGCAAAGACTCTGATTGATCGCTATCAGGCACGACCAACATTGCTGATTTTAGGGATCATCTTTACTGTCATTATTCTCGCGATCGCGCTGACCTTGAAATTGCCGCCAAAAGAGTGGCAACAGCCCCGATCTGTGTCTGAAGCAACTGCCGTGCCTCCGCCAGTGACCTATCCGCCTCACTTACTGAAAAGTCCCTCTTTTTACGGGTTATGGATCTGTTACACCATTGGCACCTTTGTGGGATTAAGTGCGATCGGGATTTCGAGCCCAGTCGGTCAAGAAATGATTGAAATTGATGCCGGAATCGCTGCCACCAGTGTTTCTTTATTTGCCTTATTTAATGGGCTTAGTCGTCCGCTGTTTGGCTGGCTCAGTGATCGTTTCCCCCCAAAGTTTGTCGCGATCGGATCTTACACCCTAATTTTAATCGCTTGTATCATGATGGCAAATGCTCAAGCCGGACAAGTCGCTACTTATTTAGTGGCTTTCTGTTTATTCTGGTTCTGTTTAGGGGGATGGCTTGCTCTCGCCCCAACGGCGACGTTACGCTTATTTAACCCTGAGGACTATGCTCAAAATTACGGGATTGTTTTTACCGCTTATGGGGTCGGCGCTTTAATTGGGACCCTGGTCGCCGGGCAAATTCGGGACTGGTTTGGTAGCTATACTTATGCCTTCTATCCAATGGGAGGTTTAGCCATTGTGGGGATTATTATTGCAAGTTTCATGTTAAAGCGCGATGTTTGTATCCAGGAACAGGCAAAGTGATGACGAACCAGAAGATCCTGCTCCCTCAGACAGATTAACCTAGAGCAAGGTTTTGTACGGCTGTAATCAACTCTGGAACCGCCGTCGCTGACCAATTCCCCTCTGCACAACGCCCGGTTTGGAGGATGAGGCGCAGGGAAAAGGAATGAGGATAGCCTTCGATCTCCAGCCACACTTGGTCGGATTCTGCTTCGCACGCAATTCTTTCTTCCTCAACCAATTCTTGCGCCATATTTTCCATGGTGGTCGCGAGTTGTAGCAGTAAGCGACAAAAATCTTGAAATTCTGTTGGGGTCAGTTCAATCGCCCATTCATCACTGCCCACTAAGCCTTTGTAGGTGGTGGCATCAGGATTCCAGCCCAAACGCCAACCCGGTGCTTTTTTCAGAATGCGATCCATGCTTTGAACTCATCTCTTTGCTCAGAACCGATCACGAGCATTAGCGCGATCGGCTCTTTCCCCAAATGATTGTTACTCCCCAATAATTTCCGGTTGAGTCAGTTCATCCGACATTTCAATAATGGCGCGGATGGGAGGCGTCATTAAGGGATCTTCGAGATTGTCTTGCGCTTTATCTTCACTACGCCGACGCTTGGCGCGTTTTGCCACTTGCACGGTAATCCGATAGCGATTGGACGCAGCATTCATTAACTGTTCAGCCCGTTGGACAATCTCATCAGAGTTAAAAGAGGAACGTTTATACATTCTTAGATTAGTTCAGCCGATTTGCTAAGCGTGATACCACATCTATAGAATAACGTATTTCCCACGAGAGACCTTAGCTCAACAGGGCTTCCGCAAACTCATAACTCGAAAAGGGACGTAAATCTTCAATGCCTTCACCGGCACCCACAAAGCGAATGGGAAGATTCAGTTGTTTGGAGATTGCCAGCGCCACTCCCCCTTTGGAGCTACCATCGAGTTTAGTCAAAACCACACCGCTGAGACGCGCCACTTCCGTAAAGGCTTCGGCTTGCTTCAAGCCATTTTGTCCTAAGCTAGCATCAATGACCAGGAGTGACTCAATTTTGGCATCAGGGGCTTTTTTGTCAATGACTTTGCGGATTTTACTCAACTCTTCCATCAGGTTTTTCTTGTTTTGTAAGCGCCCAGCAGTGTCCACTAAGAGCAATTCTGTCCCTTTATTTTGCGCTTTAGAAATGGCGTCGTACACCACCGCTGCCGGATCAGTATTCTTTCCTGGATTTGCCACCACTTCAGTATTGGCGCGATCGCCCCATGCCTTGACTTGTTCTACTGCTGCTGCCCGGAAGGTATCGGCGGCGGCAATCAGACAGCGATAATCCGATTTTTGACCGAGATGAGCCAGTTTACCAATGGTGGTGGTTTTTCCTGCCCCATTCACCCCGGTAATTAACCAGATATTGAGCTGGTCTTTTTCTGGGGCAAACGTTACAGGGGTATCTTGGTTTTGGAACGGACGCTCTAGAATGTCTTGGACAATTTCTTTTAAGTACGCGATCGCGCTTTCTAAGGGTAAGGCTTCTTCGCGCATTTTCGCCTGTAAGGTTTCGATGATGTAATCCGTTGCTTCAATCCCCACATCCGCTTGTAGCAGTAGGGCTTCAATTTCCATTACTGCATCGTCATTGAGGGGTCCTTTTCCAACCGCTGCTTTTAACTGATTGAGGAAATTGCGGCGCGTTTTCCCCAATCCTCTCCGTAACTGTTTTAACCAGCTAATTTCTTCTTCTGAAATGTCTTCCGGTTTCCGCCCTTGATGGGCTAGCACTTGTGCTGACCAAGTGGTTTCTTCATCTTCCTCACTGACAGGGGCTGCAGCAACGGGTTCCGGTTCCGGCTCAGGTTCTGGTTCTGGCGTATCGTCGATCGCGCTTTCTTTTAGCTTCTCCAATCCTCCTGATTGTTGCAACCAAGCGGGAGTGGCAGCGGAGGTGCTACTGGTTTCCTCACTGGGAGGGGTACTCGCAACCGGAGATTCCTCAACCTCCGTCAGGGTTTCTTCTGCTGCAACTTCTTGTATTTCCTCCGTATTTAACTCCGGTTCCTCCGAGGAAACTTCTTCTTGTTCTGACGCTGTTTCTGACGAAACATCAGATTGAGATTTTTGTTCCTCTTGTTCATTAAATTGACGACGAAACCAGTTAAAAACCATGACACCTCCAAGATTGCTCCTTCATTAAGCGCGAGCCGATGATGAGGGTAACTCTAACTTTTTGCTCACGCGCCGTAAAACACCATTAATAAAACGATACCCTTCTTCATCAGAATACCGTTTTCCTAACTCCACTGCTTCATTGATTGCAATTTGTACTGGTGCCTCTAAAAAGACCATTTCGGCAACAGCAATCCGTAACAGGGAGCGGTCAATTTTCGGGAGGCGATCAAAATTCCAATCCACCAGAGAAGCTCGAATCGCATCATCAATTTCCTGACGATGCTCAACAATCGTGATTAACAGTTGTAGAGTATAGTCCCGCACTTCCTGTAAATTCGCAATGTAGAGAAATTCCGGTAATTCCACAGCATATCCCAGACGATTGATCGCGGTTTGGGTTAAATCAACTGCATCCGAAACCATCGTCTTCGCACTATTCATTGTTGTGGCACGGGTTTCACTACTCAGTAAGCGGTCTCGCCCCCGCTTTAACTCTTGTGCTGCATTTTCAATCGTTTCTTCCACTTCATGAGTCAGCGTGCGAATAGCAGCGAGTACAATGTTGTGTAACTCTTGCTGAGAGATTTTTTCGGGGTCTTTCCCCATTTGACCTTGACTCAAGAGAGCCAGCTCGCGGGCTACCCGACGCGGTTGTTTTCGTTTCATCTAAAATTTACGCACATTTTTGCTCATATTGTATTTAAAAGGATAGCAGCGAGAAAGCCTTTCCTCACTATGAGGTCAGGCTCCAAACGCCTCCTTGAGTTAGCGCTGTCGGAGCATCAAGAACGGCTGTTTACAAGAAATCTCCGACCAAAGAGGGAGGAGAAGATCTCAAAAATTAACAGAGTGTTGCTATTACTCCACTAATTGAACTGATGCCGAACCGAAAAGCGGGAATGTTAGTGTATGTGGGAGCAACCCATCTTTTACCAAAAGTAGAACAGGAACCTAAAAAATACAGTTTCCTTGCTCTCGGGAGCGGTATTTTCGTCGCAGTCATTATTGTTTTAGCAAAGGCTTAATCCGATTTCAAACAGAAGTTTTCGCCTTGTCGGATACTTAGACGATTCACAATCTTAACGTTTTAACCCGGATCGCAAATGGGTTCTATACAATTAAAAGTAGAAGGGTCGTCAGCAATGAAACCATTCATGTTTAGGGTCAGACCAACTCAAGCCAAAGGTTTTGAAGAAATTGAACATACTGCTGATTGGGCGTATCGAGTGAGGAGTAAAAATTTAGCAGAATTGTTCATTCATGCCGCGTGGGGGCTTTATACTTTAGTTGGCATGGACTTAGCACCAGGTGTTCGGATGACCCGCTCCGTTCAACTCCAGGCAATTGATGGCGAAAGCCTATTGGTTGCTTGGTTAAATGAATTACTCTATTTCCATGACAGTGAGGGATTAGGTTTCGAGGAAATTCGCATTGAGCATCTTGATGAAACGAGTTTGCAAGCTGACATGACAGGTGCACCAGTTCAGCAATGGCACAAGGAGATCAAAGCGGTCACTTATCATGATTTATCGATTCGCCGAACTGAATCAGGATTAGAAGTAACGATTGTATTGGATGTATGAGGCAAAGTCTTTAGAAACTCTGTAATGCCCCCACCCAATCTAAGCAGAGGAGGGGCAAAACATGATTAGAAAACAAGATTTACATCGTCTCAATGATTATCTCTGGGAAATTCCCATTTCCTTCCATCCGGAAATGAAGATACCCGTTTGGATCTTTGCCGACGAAGAATTGATCGAAGATGCCCTCGGTGACTGCTCCATTATCCAAGCTGTTAATGTTTCTTGTTTGCCGGGTTTAGTTGGACACGTTGCCCTTATGCCTGATGTTCACCAAGGATATGGAATGCCGATTGGTGGGGTGATGGCATCAAAACTCCCTGACGGAATTATTTCACCGGGGGCTGTCGGTTATGATATCAACTGCGGGGTGCGGGTTTTAGCTTCTCAAATTAATTACCGGAGTGCGATTCCCTATTTACATGACTTAGCGAAGATCTTATACCATAACTGTCCGAGTGGCGTTGGTCGAGGAGGTAGTTTACCGTTATCGCCAACAGAATTGAACCAAGTTTGTCAGGAGGGGGCGCGTTGGGATTTGGCGCACGGCTACGCCATTGCCGAAGATTTAGAGCGGACGGAAGAATTTGGTTGCTTAGAGGGAGCTGATTCGGCTCAAGCCAGCAAACGCGCGAAACAGCGGGGGAAAGACCAATTAGGAACCCTAGGCGCGGGCAATCATTTTCTGGAAGTGGATGTTGTGGAGGAAATCTTTGATCCGGAAGTAGCAACCGTGATGGGGTTGCAACAGGGATGCTTAGCTGTTCAAATTCATTGCGGTTCTCGGGGGTTTGGACATCAAATTTGTACGGATTACGTGCAAGAGTTGCAAAAGGTCGTCCTCAACTATGGGATTAAATTGCCGGATCGAGAATTAGTCTGTGCGCCTTTGAGTTCCCCGGAAGGGGAAGCTTACTTAGCTGCCATGAAAGCAGCTGCCAATTTTGCGTTTGCGAACCGTCAAGCATTGGCTCACCATGCTCGACGCAGTTTTCAATCTGTCTTTGGTTCCGAAGCAGGAGAACAACCGTTGCGTCAGATTTATGACATTGCCCATAATATGGCAAAAATTGAAACCCATACCATTGCGGGAGAAGAGCTGACGGTTTGCGTTCATCGTAAAGGAGCAACACGAGCCTTTGGTCCCGGATTTGCGGGATTACCGGCAGAGTATCGTCGGTTCGGGCAACCGGTACTGGTTCCCGGTTCGATGGGGACAGAAAGTTGGATTCTCCTCGGTACGGAGGCGAATGAAGCCTTATCTTTCGGTTCAAGCTGTCATGGTGCTGGGCGCATCATGAGTCGCCGTCAGGCGAAACGGACGATTCGCGGCGATCGCTTGCGGGAACAACTCGAACAAGAAGGGATTGCCGTGTGTGCTGGTTCGATGCCCGGACTCGCTGAAGAAGCGCCGCAAGCCTATAAAAATGTGAATCGGGTGGTGGAAACCGTTAGTCAAGCTGGCATTGCTCGCAAAGTGGCTCGTTTACATCCGGTTGCTGTCATCAAAGGCTAGGAGGTTAAACCCATGAACACAAAATTTCGCGATCGCGTTGAAGCAGGACAATTATTAGCGCAAAAGCTCAAATTCAATTATGCTAACCGCTCTGATGTATTGGTTTTAGGTTTACCCCGCGGCGGGGTCCCTGTTGCCTTTGAGGTGGCGCAAGCGCTCAATGTTCCTTTAGATGTCTGTTTAGTGCGGAAGTTAGGGGTACCAGGGCATAAAGAATTGGCAATGGGGGCAATTGCTGCTCAAGAGGTGATGGTGCTTAACTCAGAGATTGTGCAATCATTAGCGATTTCCGAGAACGCTATTGAACGCGTTGCGGCAGCGGAACGTTTGGAATTAGAGCGGCGCGATCGCGCTTATCGAGGAAATCGTCCGGCTCCTGAAGTGCGCGATCACACAATTATTCTCGTTGATGACGGTGTCGCTACTGGATCAACCTTGAAAGCTGCTTTATCGATTATTAAACAACAGGAACCCAAACAAGTGGTAATTGCCGTGCCAGTGGCACCCCCTGAAGTCTGTCATCAACTCAAAGCAGAGGTGGATGAGGTGGTTTGTTTGATAATGCCAGAGCAACTGTATTCGATTAGTCTCTGGTACGAAGACTTCTCTCAAACCACTGATGAGGAAGTGCGTTACTTGTTGAAACGGGCCATTCAACAATCAACAACAGCTCAATTCGTTTCCATGAATAGGATGGAGGATTAAGCCATGAATAACCGAAGACAAATACAGGAAGAGAATTTAGTTTCAATCCCGGTCCACTCAATTCGCTTACAGGGTAATCTGAGCCTGCCGAAAGCAGCTCAGGGAATCGTTCTGTTTGCTCATGGGAGCGGCAGTAGTCGCTATAGTCCTCGCAACCGCTTTGTTGCCGAAGTCTTACAAAAAGGGGGTTTAGGGACCCTACTCATTGATCTGTTGACAGAGGAAGAAGAAGCAATTGACTTACAGACCAGACAGCTGCGCTTTAACATCAACCTATTGGCCAAACGACTGGCTGCCGTAACAGACTGGCTGTTGCAAAATGAGAAGACTCGCCTTCTCCCCATTGGCTACTTTGGTGCTAGCACAGGTGCTGCTGCTGCCTTAGTCGCAGCAACCCAACACCCACAGTTCGTGAAGGCAATTGTTTCTCGTGGGGGACGTCCTGATTTAGCGGGCTCCATCCTTTCCCAGATTCAAGCCCCCACTTTACTCATTGTTGGTGGCAATGATGTGCCAGTAATTGAAATGAATCAATTTGCTTTGGCACAATTACAGTCCGAAAAACAACTGAAGATTGTACCCAGAGCAACTCATTTATTTGAAGAAGCCGGTGCTTTAGAAGAAGTTGCACGCTTAGCAAGGGAATGGTTTCAATATTATCTCACTTAATAGCTTGCGCTAATCAGGATGATAATACCATTTCTGAAAACTTAAACTACAGTAAGTGCTTTCTGTAAGTAACCCCAAT
>CAZBPR010000014.1:0-34739 GCA_964493825.1 uncultured Dactylococcopsis sp. | reverse complement strand
TGACATTGCAGAAGGCATCCGTTTTGCTGCCAATAATGGCGCTGATGTGATTAATTTAAGCCTTGGTGGGATGGGCGATAGTCACATCATGTCAGAAGCAATTAAATATGCTCACAGTAAAGATGTAGTGATTGTTGGGGCGGCTGGCAACTCCAACCAAAATTCCGCGGCGTATCCTGCCCGTTATCCTCATGTCATTGGCGTTTCGGCACTGGATTCAGCTGGGGCAAAAGCCAATTATTCCAACTTTGGCGCTGGGGTCGATATTTCCGCACCCGGCGGCAGTGAAGCCGGAAAAGTGGTGCAAAATACCATTAGCCCGGATACGGGAGAAGCGGTGTTTACAGGCTATCAAGGCACGAGTATGGCAGCCCCTCACGTTGCTGGTGTTGCTGCGTTACTGAAGAGTGCAGGAATCAAAGAACCAGACGAAGTCCTCAGCGTGTTGAAACAGTCAGTACGGAAAGTGCAAGAAGATCCCATGAATCATTATGGTGTGGGACAATTGGATGCTGGTCAAGCGGTGAAACTTGCCATCCGTGGACAAATTAGCGTTCGTGACTTCTTCCGCTGGCTGCGCGATAATGGCTATCTCAATCCCCGTTTCTGGATTGATGGCGGTACAGTCATGCTACCCTTCAAACTCGCCACTGTTATCGGCGGTTATCTTTTAGCTTGGTTATTACGCACTTATTTTCCGTTTGCTTGGAGTTGGTCATTAGCCAGTGGTATTGTTGCCGGTAGTTCAGGTTTATTTTTCCTGAAAGGGTTCTATATCTTTGATTTACCGCAAGCGCCGTTTCGCGTAATGGGCAGTTCGATTCCCGAGTTAGGCAATGCCATTCAAGGGAGTCCGGTTCTGAATCCGTTCTTTGCCAGTGTGTTAATTCCTTTAGGGTTAGTGCTGTTACTATTACAAAATCCCCGCTGGCGTTGGTTTGCCGTCGGAACCAGCTTAGGGGTGGCTTCTTTTCTTGCCATTAGTGCCGTGGTTTCGCCAGCACTCTGGGGCTTAGGCAGTGGTTGGCTGGCGAGAAGCTATCTGCTCGTAAATGCCCTATTGTGTTGGGGATTGGGACGTTTAGCCAGTGGTCAAGAACAAACCGTTTCTTAATTGAGCGGGTGCGATTGCGTCACAGACACTATTGAAAGTGGCGCGATCGCGAGTTTAGGATTAAATTTTAGTGACCCCAGAATCATTAAACACTTCTGAAAACGAGAAATTGGGAGCGGCTAAAACGAAAACAGTGGAGGGTAATTCAGCAACTTTTTCCTGCAGTTTTTCGTAATAGGGCACAAAGTTTTCATCGGGAGCTGCCATCCCAAGGAAAATGAGGTCAGCATTACGAGAGGTTTGTTGCAAAATACGGTCAAAGGAACGACCGTCAGCAACAATGACTTGCGGAGTGGCACTAATCCGTAATTCGGTGAGGAGTTGGTTTAAATTATCACGGGCAGGTGGAACAGCACTTTTATGATTGACCACTAATTTGAGATAAATATTCGCTTCTCGCCAACGAATATCACTGCGGAGTAAATAAGCCAGTAGTAACATTAAGCCGCCATTGGCTTGCATACTTCCTCCCCACCACACATCAATTCTGCGCCGTCTGCCAAAATTACGGTCGTGATTCTCGCGGAAGATCACTAAATTCCGTTGGGCTTGGTGAATTTGTGTAATCATCTGACAGTAACTCCCGCGATGTTCAACAGCTTCACTATCCCCTAATAAAATCGTATTGGGAATCACCGGTCCCAAACCATACGTTTCGACAAGATGTTGCGCTCCAGTAAAAATATCATTGGCAGTAATCACCCGCACTAACCCCTGCATCCCTTTTTTTTCTAGATAGTTGCGAATCCGTCGTTCCATTTGTCCTTGCTGTAAAGAACCGCGAGAACTATTTTTGAGGACTGTCGAAACGGTGACTAAGCCGCGTTTATGGGTTAAAGCATCAGCGAGTTCAATGAGAGACCAGCGTTTGGTCGGTGCACCGGATAACACGAGAATATGGGGTCGCCAGTTTTTCGGATCTTCTTCTCGGTGGTTTTGATCCAATTGGTAAAGGCCGATTCGGAGGAGTGCCATCCATAAGCCGCGACGCACATCTCCCCACGTCACTTCCAGTTCCCGTCGTTGTAGCCAAAAGTAGATGCTCAGACTAATCATTGCCGCAATGACAGTCGCGATCGCGTTAATTAAAAACATAACCGCCAAACAACCGACCGCGCCGACTAAAGACCAAATCCAATGCACTTTAAATTGGGGGCGAAAAGAAGGACTCTGCAAAAAGGTTTCAATTCCCGCCGAGACATTTAAAACAAGGTAAGTCGTCAGAAAAAACATGGTCAGCACGGGGGCAATTAAATTTAAGTCGCCAATACAAACCGTTGCCATCACAACGACCAACGTAACGGCTGTTCCGACTCGCGGTTCATCATTTGCTCCACTGCCCTTACCTAGAAAGCGCAGCCAGCGCGGTAGTACGCGATCGCGCGCTAAGGCTTGTAAAATCCTCGGCGCTCCTAAAATGCTGCCCAAGGCACTACTCAACGTTGCTCCCCAGACGCCTAATAAAATCGCAGGTCCCCACAATGCTGTTTCTTTCATAATCAAGGGTTCGGCTAAGAGCGTGGTGGCATCCGCTCGCGTTGCCATGACAATGGGAAGCACCATATAAATGATGTAACCGGTGCCGACAGCAGCTAATGTCCCAATGGGAATCGATTTTGTGGGGTTTTTCAAATCCCCTGACATATTCACCCCTGCCATAATTCCCGTGACTGCAGGAAAGAAGACCGCAAACACTTGCCAAAACGGTTCCGAAAGCCGATCCGAAGCCCCCCAAAATTCAATTTCAGTCGGTTCAAGGGGTTTGCCCAAAAAAAACGAGATCAGAGACAGCGCGATCGCGGCCATAATAATATACTGGACTTTGATTGCAGCATTGGCTGAGGCGATGGCAACCCCAGCAACGAACACAGTTACTCCTAGCGCCACATAAAGCTGATTGAGCTGCGGAAAGACATTGACCAAACTTTCGGCAAATCCTAGCGTGTACAGAGCTACTGACAACGCCTGAGCAAAATAAAGAGGAATTCCCACTGCCCCCCCACTTTCAATGCCAAGAGAACGGCTAATCATGTAATAAGCCCCTCCGCCGCGCACCACGCGATCCGTCGCAATGGCAGAAATTGATAAAGCAGTGAGAAAGGTAATTGAGGTGGAAAGGGTAACAATGATTAGGGTTCCTAACAAACCAACATTACCCACGACCCAGCCGAAGCGCAGGTACATGATGACCCCTAAAATCGTGAGAACAGAAGGAGTATAAACGCCGCCAAACGTTCCCAACTTGGCGACGGCACCAGGAGGCGTGACAGCTTCTTTATCGGGAGTAGGGGAAGGAAGTTTAACCATAGGTTATGAATTGATAATTGAGAATTGATACTTGATAATGAGAGTCTGGGGGATTAGTCTCCGAATCTAACTGATTCCCTGAGAAATCACAAATCATGTCAAGGCATTTTGTGGAACGTCCCCATCAAAACTAAACAGGAAGCGTCAACCAGAAATTATTATGCAGGAGTCTTCGGGAAAAGCGACCCCCGCTTACATGAAAAATGCGGATTATACTCAGCTTGATCGCGCTCAATTAACCCCCATGATGCAGCATTATATTGAGGTGAAAGAGCAATATCCCAATGCTTTGCTGTTATACCGGGTGGGCGATTTTTTTGAATGTTTCTTTCAAGACGCGGTAACAGTGGCACAACTCCTAGAACTCGTTTTAACGAGCAAGGAAAGCGGGAAAGAAATTGGTCGCGTTCCGATGACCGGCGTTCCCCATCATGCTTTGGATCGTTATACAGCAATGTTAGTGGAAAAAGGTTACGCGATCGCGGTGTGCGATCAGGTGGAAGACGCCGCCGAAGCCGCTGCGCAAAAACGGATGGTGGAGCGCCAAATTACTAAACTTCTCACGCCAGGAACGCTAACCGAAGAAGGGATGCTGCACGCGCGACGCAATAATTTCTTAGCAGCATTAGTCCTGGCGGGGGAACATTGGGGCTTAGCCTACACTGATATTTCTACTGGCGAATTTTACACCACGCAGTCGCAAAATTTAGAAACCCTAGGTCTGGAACTGCTGCGACTTCATCCCTCTGAAATTCTCCTCCCGACAAATGCCCCTGATCTTGGCAGTATGTTACGCCCTGGGGAAAAATCGGATCAGATTCCTGAGTTTCTCCCAGAAAACTTCTGCTACACACTCCGTCCGCAAACGCAATTTCGCAGTGGCGAGGCTCGGAACCAACTTTTGGACTATTTCCGCGTCCGTTCCCTCGAAGGAATGGGTTGTGAGAATCTACCCCTTGGGATTCGGGCAGCCGGAGGACTACTGTTCTATATTGAAGAAACCCAAAAAGCCCATCAAGTTCCCCTACAAACCCTCAAAACTTATACTCTCACTGATTATTTAATTCTCGACCAGCAAACCCGGCGCAACTTAGAAATTTTGCAAACCGTTCGGGATGGCACCTATCACGGTTCTCTCCTATGGGCGCTTGATCGCACTTGCACCGCAATGGGTGGGCGCGCCCTCCGGCGCTGGTTACTGCAACCGCTACTTGATATTAACGGAATTACCGCTCGGCAAGACACCATCGCGGAACTGATTAAACAAACGAGCCTCCGCAATAACTTGCGCCAACTATTACAACATATTTATGACTTAGAACGCCTCAGTGGACGGGCAGGGGCAGGGACTGCCAATGCTAGAGATTTACGAGGATTAGCGGAGTCATTAGTGCGCTTGACAGAACTGGCGACCTTAGCCCAACAGGGTGAATCTCCTTTTCTGCGGGCTTTGCAAGCCGTTCCGCCCGAATTGCAAGCTCTTGGGGAAAAAATCCTCACCTCCCTTGTGGAATCTCCCCCCCAACACCTCACGGAAGGGGGATTAATTCGCCCTGGTGTCGATGAACAACTGGATCAAATGCAGGCAACCTTTGCTGAAGATAAACAGTGGCTGGCGCATTTGGAAACGAGCGAACGGGAACGGACGGGGATTGCCAAGTTAAAAGTGGGCTACAATAAAACTTTTGGTTACTATCTGAGTATTCCTCGTAGTAAAGCGGATCTGGCCCCAGAAAACTATACGCGCAAGCAAACTTTAACGAACGAAGAACGCTATATCACTTCGGAATTGAAAGAACGGGAAACCCGTATTCTCACAGCAAAAGATGATTTGAATCGTCTTGAATACGAAATTTTTGCTGATTTACGAGCAGAAGTGGGAGAACACGCCCAGCCCATTCGAGAGCTTTCCCGAGCGGTTGCGGCGATTGATGTTTTAGCAGGACTGGCTGAACTCGCTGTCTATAATGACTATTGTCGCCCCGAAATGATAGAAGGACGCTGTTTAAGCATTCGGGAAGGAAGACATCCTGTAGTGGAACAAACACTACCCACTGGCTTTTTTGTGCCCAACTCAACGGAAATGGGATTTGAACAACAGCGAGACACTCCCGATTTAATTATTCTCACGGGTCCCAATGCCAGCGGCAAAAGCTGTTATCTGCGACAAGTGGGGTTAATCCAATTAATGGCACAAATTGGTAGTTTTGTCCCAGCGCGATCGGCAAAATTAGGCATCAGCGATCGCGTTTTTACCCGTGTTGGTGCGGTGGATGATCTGGCGACGGGACAATCGACGTTCATGGTGGAAATGAATGAAACCGCTAATATTCTCAATCATGCCACACCAAAGTCTTTGATTCTCCTCGATGAAATCGGACGCGGGACGGCAACCTTTGATGGACTTTCCATTGCTTGGGCGGTTGCTGAACATCTAGCAACCGCAGTGCAAGCCCGTACTATCTTTGCTACCCACTACCACGAATTAAACGAACTCGCATCTATTCTCTCCAATGTGGCAAACTATCAAGTGACTGTTAAAGAAATGGAACACGAGATTATCTTCCTCCATCAAGTGCAACCGGGAGGCGCTGATCGCTCTTACGGCATTGAAGCTGGACGCTTAGCCGGACTTCCCCCCAGTGTTATTTCTCGCGCTCAGCAAGTGATGGGGCAAATTGAAAAGCACAGTAAAATTGCTTTGGGCCTACGCAAAGGGATTGGTAAAGAAATGAACCCGCCAAAAACCAGCATCGATCAACTAGATATTTTTGAGTAGTCGTCGATGTTCCTGAATGGGTCGAAGGATTCTCAGCGCTCTTGCTAAATGACGGAAGAAAACTCAGCTTGAGTGATCTTCCAGAGATTATAAATAAAGTGTTCTACTGGTTCAGGTAAATGCGTGACAAAGATTCCCACTTCTGCTTCTGCATTTTCTGCCACCCATGTTCCTTCTACATTCACTTCGACCAGGGAGTCATCTGCTGCATAAATTGTGATGAATTGAGAAGGTTGCTGTTGTAAGACGTTTTCTAACTCAACCATCTCCGCATCACTCAATGCTAATAAAAAACCAGCGGTACTCGGTTCGATATAAAGGGTTTGTTCTACCCGTAATGCCAGTAATACCCGCTCTTGTAACAGTTGAGCAATGGTTTTATCTAACTGTTCTAAATGGAATCCCGATTCGGTGTAATTGAGCTTTAACACAGGCGAAATGCCTCCTTCAGTTTATGTCATATCAATTAGGGTGGGGGTTAGCGCTAACTGGTGTTTACTTCTGGTTATCTTGATGACGCTGGAGCATTTTTTTTTCAGTCATGGCGTTGACTTCTTTGATTAATAAAAAATCCCCGCTTTCTATATAGTTAGAGAGCGGGGAAAAAATGCAAACTGCCTTTTTAAATCATGATTGAGGTACTGGTTTTTGTGGGTACCTCCCGCTCTGAATTGATCTATTTTTATCATTATTCCCCATTTGGGGTTGTAATATGTTGTGATCCGCTTCGATAAATCCCAGAAAACCGCTCGCTAAGCGTAGGCTAAGGAATCGAAATATTTTCCTAAGTGCACCTTCGCCATTGGGTTGGTCGCTACTGAGTTGGCTGATCGAAGGGAGAAATAACATTTTGTTGTCGGTTTTCTCTTGCTTTTGGTGACTGTCGCTTTCTCATACTACAAGATGTAGTATAGAAGTGTCCAGCATTTTTTTTGGAGAAATTGAATCTGATGAAAACGCGAACCAAACCTTCAACGAGCAATATGGAAGTCACCAGTATTCGCTTAGAACCGGAATTAAAGGAAAAGCTGCGATCGCTGTCGGGAGAGATAGGCTATCAGAGCTTGATTCGAGAGATTCTTTGGGATTACGTGACGCAACATCATTCAGGTGAAACGAAAATTCCAGCCAGTGAAATTAGAGCCAGTTTTAGCGCGATCGCGCAGCAAGCGGATCATTGCGCGGTCACAGGACAACCCATTCAACCGCAAGACTCCATCTGGCTTGGACTCACCAGCCAGGGGGAATTAGTTCCCCTCTGTCGAGAGGGTATCGAACAGCTAGAACAAACCTGCTAAAAAATAATTTCACTTCCCCCTTGACAGTTTTGTATTACGTTATGTAGTATATAAAAGTAATACAGAACAGCGAAAACATTGCGTCACTTTATGGCAACTGCAGCCAGCGCGAGGAGGTGAAAATATGGTTCATATTCGCTTTGAAGGACGTTCTTACGACGTTTCAGAACAAGACATCGGCATTCAAGCCCGCACCGGAGAAAATCAAATTAAGCAGCACGTGGCTCGGTTTCTAGCGGTACCGGCGAAGCGATTACAGGATTACGTGATTGATCGCCGTCCCAGTGGCGATACTATTATCCGCCCAGAAGCGGTTTACGGTTAAAGATTTCTCATTACGCCGTACCCTAACCCAAAAAGCTTACATACCCTTTGGGATCTATCGTCCATCAGGATTTGTGGGTTCAAATCCCACCGCATTCAATGGAATGTGTGGCGAAATTGGTAAACGCAATAGATAAGGTAAATCAATTGCTTTTTTAACTTGTACGGCTGTACTCTTCCTCTCTTCCTGCGCCCGAATCGCTCAAGCATACACATTGTTCCGACTGCGAATCGGAAGGTTGTAGGTTCGAGTCCTACCATCCTCGTCTTGAGGATGTAGGTCAATGGATAGAGCGTCAGATGTAATCTGCTTGATTAACTTGCGCGGGAAGTTCGAGCCATCATGAAGGGAATTTCTTGCTCTCTCCCTAATCAGTCCATAGCAAACATTTACAACTTTAATTTCAGTTGAGGGGTAGGGGTGTTCGATCTCATTTTTCAAAAATTTTGTAAAAATGGGTCGGTTTGAGGAGAACTTCTCGGTGATTCGCCGTAAAAGGAGTGCCAACACTCAGCTGAGGATGGTTACAGAGGGTCTTTTTACTTAATGTTAATGTTCTGACTTCCTGCATCCTAATCGGCAAAGCCTACATTCTTCCATGAATGCGATATTTACAGGAATGTTTGTTTTGTGCTTTGTCAACTGATGCGGGGAGTACGATGAGTGACTTCGTGACCTCATCAGAGAGGCTTACATACTAACTCAATGGTAGAGTGCTCGGCTATTAACCGAATGGCGTGGGTTCGAGTCCCACGTATGCTCCATACAGCTTTTCTCACTTTCATGAAGTCACTCCCAAAATTAGTTTGCAATCTTCAAGATTGTCATTACCGCGCCCTAACTCGGGAAGCCTACACACTATCGTCCAATAGTTAACCCTGTGCTTCCCTTACTTGTGCGGTTCCTCTTGACGAGAGAACAGTTGCGCTTGGTAATGGCTTCCTCTCTCTCATTAACTGTAGGAGGCTGCAATGAAAACAGCAGAACGTGACCTCCGCTTGGAAATGCTGAATAGCTTACTAACCACTCCCCATCGGGAGTTAGCGAAGGTAACGGAAACTCATCAACTGATTATTGAATTGGATCCAATTTTTTATGGTCATCTCGCGGTATGGTATTGCCATTACGGCAATGTCCGTGACCACAAAGAGGTGTTTGTCAGCTATCTGTTAACGAGTGAGTTGGTGGAACATCGGGAAGCGGGGTTTATGGTGTTGCAAACGCTTCCTCCTTACCAAGTGGCGCGAGTGGTGGATTTTCTCAAGCGCGATCGCGGCAAGGTTCCTCGTTCGACACGGACGGCGGTACGTCGCTATCTCAAAGCACGAGAAGGCAATCCGACTCAGTTTGACCGCGCAGCTCTACGAGCACGAAAAGCGATGAAGCATCTCTATGCGACGTTGCACGTTAAGCCCAGCGATCGCGCTAATGCCATTTTATTCCAAAATCGCCCGCCTGCAGATTCTTTGGCTGCTGCGGTGAAACGGATTGCAAAAGCTGCTTCTCCCAGTGAACAAGCGCGCTTAATTGTGGAAGCGAAGATTCCTTATCCCATTGCGGTGGGATTATTGAAACAGATGACACCCACTGTTTTAGTGGCTTTGATCAATGCGATGACACCACAAGAGGTGATTAATCATCTCAAATCCCTCAAAGCGCGAGGGGCGATGGATCACCCTGAGGTGAAACAATTGCTGGAGGCAAAATTGGAACAAGCCCAAAGCAGCGATCGCGTTTCGGCGTTCAAAGCCCGAGTGGCAGCGGATGCAGCGGAGTTAGATGCGGAAACTACGGCGCGTTTGGAAAAAATTACGGATGAACAGGTGAAACGCCAAGGGGCAATTACAAAGCCAACGGCACTCTTGGTGGATAAATCCGGTTCGATGACCAGCGCGATCGAGGTAGGAAAACGCCTAGCAGCCATGATTTCGGCAATTAGCCAAGCGTCTCTCTTTGTTTATGCGTTTGATACGATGCCCTATCGGATTAAAGCGAAAGGCACTGATCTCAGCGACTGGGAACGCGCTTTTGCTAACGTCAAGGCAGGGGGAGGAACTAGTATCGGCTGTGCGGTGGAGGTGATGCGATCTCGCCAGCAAGCGGTTGAGCAAATGATTCTAGTGACTGATGAAGGTGAAAATAATGCGCCCTACTTTGATCACGCTTACACCAATTATTGTCGTCAACTGGGAGTCATGCCCAATGTGGTGATTGTGCGTGTTGGCTATAGCTACAACTGCATTGAAAAACAACTGCAAGAACAACAAGTGCCGGTTGAAACGTTTACTTTTGCGGGAGATTACTATTCTCTACCCAATCTCATTCCTATGTTGACTCGTCCGTCTCGGTTAGAGTTACTGATGGAAATTCTAGAGACACCGCTTCCCGTTCGGGATGACAAAAATTAAATATAACTGGTGCAGAGGTGCTGTCTTAGTGTCTTCTCACCAGTATTATCTCAGACTTGATCTCAGCACAGAGATTTTATCAGGAGAAATGAGTTATGCCTTATCAATCGCTACAAGTTTCAACACCGAACCCGGTTTTATCCTGGGCAAAGGGTGATCTCGCTTCTGCGGAGATCCAAATGGCGAAAAATGTTGCCTCTTTACCATTTGTTTATAAGCACGTTTCCCTGATGCCGGATGTTCACCTCGGCAAAGGAGCATTAGTGGGTTCTGTACTTGCCACCAAAGATGCCATTGTTCCGGCTGCTGTCGGGGTTGATGTGGGCTGTGGCATGGCTGCAGTTAAAACCCCTTACACCAGTGATGCCTTAGATGGCAAGCTGAAGAAAATTCGCCAAGATATTGAAGCGAATATTCCTGTGGGCTTCGATGAAAATAAAACGGTAGAAAAAGTGGTCAATAATTGGCAAGGCTGGCAAGAGTTCAACAATTTGCATCAAGGGGTGCAAAAACTCGCGAGCAAAGCCTCGAAACAAATGGGATCACTGGGAGGAGGTAATCATTTTATTGAAGTCTGTTTGGATGAAGAGGATCGCGTTTGGCTAATGCTACATTCCGGTTCGCGTCATATTGGCAACAAGTTAGCGCAATGTCATATTGATACGGCGAAAGAACTAGCGAAAATGGCGCAGTTATCTATTCCCGATCTCGATTTATCCTACTTTGTTAAAGGAACGGATGAATTTGCTGCTTATTGGCACGATTTACAATGGGCGCAATGGTATGCGCGCTATAACCGTGATGTGATGATGGCTCGTTTGAAACGAGTGGTGGAACAACATCTCGGTGGCGGAAAACCGTTCAAACCAGAAATGGAAGTGAACTGTCATCACAATTATGCAGCAGAAGAAGTTCATTTTGGCGAATCGGTTTATGTGACTCGGAAAGGGGCAGTGCGCGCTCGGAAAGAGGATTATGGCATCATCCCGGGTTCGATGGGGGCGAAGTCGTTTATCGTTAAAGGGAAAGGAAATCTCGATAGTTTCTGTTCCTGTGCCCACGGTGCGGGACGTTTGATGTCTCGCAGTAAAGCGAAAAAACAGTTCTCTCTCGATGATCTGATTGCGCAAACCGAAGGCGTGGAATGTCGTAAAGATAACCGCGTCATTGATGAAATCCCGGGGGCTTACAAACCGATTGACGAAGTGATGCGACAACAAAACGATCTGGTGGAAGTGCTAGCGACACTGAAGCAGGTGGTTTGTGTAAAAGGGTAATGATGAAAAGAACAGACCTTTTGAATTTGCTCGATCGCGTTGCAACGGAAGAATCACAGCTTCTAGAAACTTCGTTTCTTGCACCTTGCGTTAAAGGGGGTCATATCCGCACCCGAGTCTCGGGTTTAGTGTATCAGTTTCGTCCCTCTCCTTCCGAGTTTGAAGGCTGGGGGATTTTCTCTCCCACTGATCCGCAAACGGCAACTTTAGTGGAAGACGCGAGTCTCGCCCAGATTGAAACCTATCTCCAACTCTGTCTCTCCGCCCATTGGTTACTGGTACGCCGGTTACAAAATCAAACCTGGCTGGCTTATCCGGCGCATGAAGGCGATATCCGACAACGCTGGGGAAAGGTGAAACCGGTTCCCATTCATCTCGTGGAAAATGGGGCTGCGTTTACAACCATTCTCGCAGCTTGGGATGGCTGCAGTTGGTGGTTTCAGGAGATGGATTACCGCGCTGATCCCCTACTACCTGATCGTCTCCGTGAGCAATTTTCGGATCGGGTGTTACCGGAGGCGTTACAACTCAAGCATTTAACGCCGGAACTGCGGGTGGCGTATGCTTTGGCGACGCAAGCTGTTGATGATTTTTCCCCAGAAAAGCGGGATGAACGAAAACTACGAGAAGCCCTCGCCCAAGGAGGGGGTGAACTGAAACAATTTAACGATCGCGCGGATTATTGGTACGTGGAATGGACCACTGCTGAGGGTGACTCTCATTCCAGTGCAATTAGTAAAGCTGATCTCACGGTCATCAGTGCTGGAATTTGTTTGAGTGAGCGCGATCGCGATTTCGATTTGCAATCCTTAGTAGGAGTGGTGGAACAAGCAAACCATGTCGATTTTTTTCCATGAACAACATTATCGCAGCCCGGAGGTAATGGCAAAACTCCGCTCCTTTCCGATTGTCCTTTGTGGGGCGGGGGCGCTGGGGGGAAATATTGCGGAAACCTTAGCGCGATCAGGTTGTGGTCATTTAACCCTAATTGATCGCGATCGCGTTGAAGAACGAAATCTCTCCACGCAACCTTACTCCCGTACTGATGTTGGCGCACTCAAAGCGAAGATGCTAGCCAATTCCCTGTATCGGGCGGTGGGAATCGAAGTGAAAGCACAAACCAAAGCCTTAACGGCTGACAATGTCGCTGCGTTACTCAAAAACGCTACTCTAGTCGTTGATGCCTTTGATAATAGCGTCTCTCGACAAGTTCTCAAAGATTATTGTGCTGAAACCGAAATCCCCTGTTTACACACAGGCTTAGCAGGAGACTATGGAGAAGTGATTTGGAATGCAGACTATCGCGTTCCTTCTGCAGCCAATGATGATGTTTGCGATTATCCTTTAACGCGCACCCTCGCTTTGCTCACCACTGCAGTAACTTGTGAAGTATTGATCCAGTTTATTTCTAATCAAGAAATGTCAAGTTTTACAGTTACGTTACAAGATTTGAAAATACAGCCATTTTAATCACCAATTTTTCATTTCAATTAGGAAGCAAAACCATGAACCAAGAACCCCAATGGAAACGAGACGGTCTTCAAAGAAAAGCAAAGAAGACCCCGAAAAATGCTCAACGTAAACGTCAACAAATCCAACAATGGCGTAAGAAACTTAAGAAGGATTTTTAGTAAATAAATCTAAGGGTAAATGACCATAAACCCCTGCAATCAAATCATCTTCGGCTTGGCAAGATACTAAAACCCCACGATACTCTCCTGTATAATTATCTTGATAAAATCCCATTTGCTTCGTACTAAATTTAATATAAATGGGTGTATCCACAGCAGAAACCTGATCAAAATTAACCTGATTAATATCGTACCCTAGCGCCTGAAGATAGCTTTTTAAGGCTGTGATTCCTTGCTCTGTATTATCGGCACAAATTCCCAGATTTTCCCACTCGGATTCTTTGGTGATTTGCTGAATTGCCGTTTGCAAGTCTTGTTTTTCTTGCTCATTTTTAACCGATTTTTGTTCGGTGCAACTGTATTGATCGAGTAATTTTCTTGCTGCTGTAAGTTCCATAGTTAACTGAAATGATTAATTTTCAATATCTTGACCATTAATCGGTAAATAATCATTAAATCTTTGTTGATCGTAATAGTAAACCGTGCGAATTGGATAGGGAATATTAATATCCGCTTCATCGAACACTCGTTTAATCGTAATAATGGCTCTCGTTTGCACACGGCGCACAATCTGTTGTTGGGGAGTCGTCCAATATCTGACGACAAAGTCAATAGAACTATCCCCAAAGCCCACTAAATCAATTTCTGGCTGCGGATATTCTAAAACCCCTTCCACTGCTTGAATGGTCTCTCTCAAGAGTTGAGCAGCCATGGGTAAGGGAGTATTATAGTCCACACCAACGCCTAAATCAGTACGTCGATATTCGTAAGCGGTGCGAACTTGGATTTCATTGGTAAAAACGGTGGCATTGGGAACAATCACTTGTTCTCCTTGATAAGTCCGAATACGTGTGGTGCGAATGTCAATATGTTCAACGGTTCCTTCGTATCCCGCAACAATGATTTGATCCCCGATCCGAAACGGTTCTTGTAATAAGAGTAAAATTCCCGCTAAAAAGTTTTTGAAAATATCTTGGAAGGCAAACCCAACCGCAACTGATCCTAACCCTAGGGCAGCGATAATATCACCCAGACTTAATCCGGGAAACGCCACAACGCCAGCGAGTAAAACTCCTAGGGTTAAAGTTAAAATATAGCTGGTTTTTTCGAGGAGAAGCTGTAAGGACGCACTGGGCAGTGTTTTTTTACCGACTTTACGCGCAACTTTATGGGTAAATTTTGCGGCATACCGCGCTAAAAAGAGGATAATAATCCCTGCAATTAGTCCGGGTAAAGCGCGAATCAAACTGCCCACAATATCTTGCAGGCTGGTGATAATGGTTTCTAAAATCCCACTCATTGATGATTTAGGGGTGCAATAACGACTTTAGTCAGGATAGTACGTTTTGGTTTCTGGAAACATCGCAATCGATTTCTTATGCCAGCGCGATTGATGTTGTTTTAACTTGTACCCCGAAATATCGCCTCCCAGAAACAACACGCTGGGCGGATCAACTCGCTGCTTCTCCTGTCGATGATTAAAGCGCGATCAGCAATCAGCAACTTGATATTGTTATATTGCTATATGGTTGTTTTATTAAAAAATAGGAGTGAATTTAAGATCATGTGGGATAGCGCGATCGTTGCTTATATCCATTATCTGAGTTTTGGAATTGTTCTCGCTTCACTAATTGTCGAACGGCAAACTTTTAAGTCTGAACTCAGTATTCGCGAGGGATGGGTCATGTTGATTGCCGATGGGATTTATGGCACGGCTGCCACTGCCCTCCTGGCTACGGGGGTTTTACGCTTATTGTACTTTGGTAAAGGCACCGAATTTTATACCCAAAATCCGGTATTCTGGGCAAAAATCGCGGTCTTTTTCGCTGTCGCTACCCTTTCCCTGTATCCAACGATTTCCTATTTGCTTTGGCTGGGGAAGCTACGGCAAAATTGTCCTCCGAAACTGACGCCTTTTCGGACCAACCTGATTAAGTGGATGATTAACGTTGAACTGGTGGGATTTAGCAGCATTCCCCTGTTAGCCTCGATGATGGCGCGCGGGATCGGTTTAGAGTGGTTTTAGGCGGCAAACCTGATCAAAATCCAAGTTATCCGTGCTAATCGACTGCTGTGCCATTAAAATTAACTTGATTGCAACAACGGAATTAAAATTTAGCCCTGATCATGCGTATTCTCACTCTTGTCCCCGGAGGAATTGGGGATCAAATCTTATTTTTCCCGACCCTCGCTGACTTGAAAAACGCCTATCCCCATGCCGAAATTGATGTTTTAGTGGAACCTCGCGCTAAATCTGCTTATCGGGTGTGTTCTCATGTCCATGACGTGTTGGTTTTTGATTACAAAAATCGCAATAGCTTAGCCGATTATTTGAATCTGTTAGGGATTATTCGCGATCGCGAGTATGAAGTTGCCCTCACCCTCGGTCGTCGTTGGACAGTGGGCTTTTTACTGTGGTTAAATGGCATTCCGGTGCGCATCGGTTATGAAAGCGCTGGAAAAGTGTTTTTATCCCATACGGTTCCACTCAAAACCGAACAATATGCTGCTCAGATGTACCATGACTTGCTACAAGGGTTAAAACTTAACACCCCTTGTCCCCCACTAAACATTAATGTTCCCAAAAGTGATATTCAGTGGGCGGAACAGGAACAGCAGCGTCTGGAAATTAAAGATAGCAACTATATTGTGATTCATGGCGGATCCAGTCAACTGGCACAAGATAAAGGGATTGATAAAATTTATCCAGTGACGAAGTGGAAACAAATTATTGCGGATCTGCAAAGTAAACAGCCGAATTTGCCCATTGTCTTGGTGAAAGGACCAGAAGATGAAATGTGGGTCGAACAACTCTTACAAGTGAACCCTAACTTAAAAGTGACCAGTCCGCCCGATATTGGTAAACTTTCAGCAATGATTGCAGGGGGAAGTTTAATGCTGTGTACCGATAGTGCGCCCATGCACTTAGCGGTTGCTGTGGGCACTTATACCATTGCTCTCTTTGGTCCCACTGACCCGGAAAAATTATTACCACCGGGCAATTCGTCCTGTATTGGGATAAAATCTCCTACAGGCGCGATCGCTGATATTGAAGTTAATTCTGTCCTTGAAAAAATTTGGCGTGGCTAAACCAGCAGTTTTTCTTGACCGTGATGGAGTTTTAAACCAAGAAGCCGGGTATCTCCATCAGGTCGAAGATTTACATCTTATCCCAGGCGCAGCAAAAGCAGTGCGTCTTCTCAATGACCATCAAATCTTCTGTTGTCTGATTTCCAATCAGTCGGGTCCGGCTCGCGGCTACTATTCTCTAGATCATGTGGAAGCACTTCATGAACGCTTGGAGAAACTGCTGGCAATGGAAGCAGAAGCCACTTTAGATGCCTTGTACTATTGTCCCTATTTGAGTCCTTCGGCAGGCGGGACCAATCCTGAATTTACGGCTTGGAGTGCCTGGCGCAAACCAAATACCGGAATGCTCGTTGCTGCGGCTTGGGAACACGATCTTGACTTGCAAGCCAGCATTGTCGTTGGAGATAAGGCAACGGATATTGACCTCGCTCATAATGCTGGTGCCAAGGGAGTTTTAGTGGAAACGGGTTATGGCAAAGCTGTTACGCAAGGCACATACCAGCATCATACGATTCCTGATTACACTGCTGAAAATTTATTCGATGCTGTCGATTGGATTCTACAAGCTTAAACACCCATCAATCCCGCGATCGCGCTCTCTCAACAGTAATTGACAGCTAGCAAGTGCTCGCTCAAATCATAGCCAGCACAGAAAGTTTCATAGTAAAATAGATGATCCTTGCTTGTTGATCGAGGCAAGCCATACTGTCCACAAGGAGCATCATGAACCATGATTAATAAATACGAAACCATGTACATTATTCGCCCTGATCTCACCGAAGATCAGGTGTCGCAAGAAGTCGCTAAATATGAAGAGTTTCTCCAAGCCCGCAACGTTGAAAATTTGACCATCCGCAATCACGGTAAAAAAAGACTGGCTTACAATATCGGCAAGCATCAAGATGGAATTTATGTGCAGATGAACTACCAAATCGATGGGGATGTCATTGCACCTCTACAGCGTCAAATGCGAATTAGTGAAAATGTTATCCGTTTCCTAACGCTGAGTGTTGATGAAATTCCACAATCTTCCTCTGAACTCAAATCAACACCAACCGTAACCCCACAACCGGAACCGGCAACCACTGATTCTTCAACCACTGCTGATGCTGCACCAGAAGAAGAGACCCCTGCCGTATCCGAAGAAGAAACCACTACCGCCTAATCGCAACGATCTTAAATCTTCCCTAACTCCCTTCAGTAGCGGGCGTAAGACTGACGGGATGTACGCTCTTTTCGGCTTCTGTTACTTCTTCGTAACTCTTGACTGACTTCAACAAAGGTATCTCGCCTCAGAACCGGATAATTACTCACCCAAAGGTCGAGTTGGGGAAGATAAGCATCGCTAATCTTGCTGATCCGTGCCAGATCCGGGTCTTTGGATAACACCAATAATTCCACCACCTGACCCGTTTTAATATTACGGTGAAGACGACGGAGGGGGGCTTGGATTTGAATAGCAAAACCGGTTTTGTCCCCCACTTCTAAATTAATCCGTCGTTCCCGATTTTCAATGATGATCAGTTCCCCTTTTTCATCAACTGTCTCTTCGGTTCCGACTAATTCTTCGCTAACAAAAACTTCTAATACTCTTCCGCGCCAAAAGCCACTGTAAGGAAAACGCCGATACGTACTGTTGCGTCGGGTTGCCCAATAAACCGGAGACCATAACCAATAGAGTCCTGCAATGACGCAAAATAGAGAAATTGTTGCTCCAGAACTGTTGGTGATTTCTCCCAAGAGCCAAATCACCACTACACCAACAAAGGAAATCAATAATTTACGGAGGAAATCTGGCCATTCACCAGCATAATAGCGATATTGGTCAATAGTCGCGGTAAAAGGGATTAATTGCTCAAATTTCTCGCGTGTAATTGGAACTAGCATAGCATCACAGAGAAGGGGCAAACTCTTTGATTTTACCAGTTTTGTTTTCCTTTAAGGTCTTTAAATAGCTTTGCACTAAGGCAGAAACAATAATAAATCCAGACTCGATTTTCAGCAGCGATCGCGCTTCTAAGGAAGATAATGCTTCCTCCATTTCTGAGTGGGATAGACGCGTTGGCAACTCTGAGAAAATTCTTTTCTGAAACGGTTTTGAGATTTTTCTCAAAGACAGGAGGACTTTTTTCTCCACCTCGGATAAACGCTGTAGTTCTTGAGCAAACCCTTCAGCCAGTTCATCAAAGATAAAATTTTCTGCTTGGAGAAAATATTCTAAATTACCGGAATACTGCTTTTGAATGTAGAAGGCTGCTTGCACTAAGCTCCAAGGATTTCCATTGTATTGGGCTTGGAGTTGTGGTAATAAGTTCTGTTTTTGACCCAGACCTAACTTCTGGAAAATTTTTTGCGTTTGCTCCCCGGATAATCCGCTTAAGAACAGCGGCTGAAATAAATGCTTTGGTTTGAGTTCAGTTGTGTACTGTTGAGGATAGTCTCTCGATGTAAAAATCAAATAACTTCTATGCTGTTTTGTAGCTAGAGTTTGAATCAGTTTTCGATACCCTTGGTCCTCTTGATCATACTGTCCAGCGAGGGATTGGGATAAAAAAAGTTCCTCTACTTGATCTAAAACCAATAAACAACGTTTTTGTTGTAAGACTTGCATTAAAACCGCTATTTTTTGATTCAGGGTCATCGTCGCTGAATCCGGCGCTTCTCCTGTAATGGATAAGATGACCCAATCAAACCAATCGTCAAAGGAGAGTTTTTCCGCTTGAAAAGAATACCAAACAACAATATCGAAATCACGACCCACTTGTTGAATAATTCCTTGGGCTAAGGTCGATTTTCCAGTCCCTAACATTCCAAAAATACCAATGACTTGGAAATAATCATGAATGATTGCTTTGCTTAAATACGCTTCGTACCAATACGGTTGGTAATAGTGAGGTAAAGCAAGCGGCTGGTTATAGTAAAACTTAGGAAAATAGGAGGCTAACTTGCATTGGTATAAAGTGTGATGAATGGTGCGCTTATTAACAGATTTCTCAAATAGGGAAGAAAGGCGCTTCCACATTTGACAAGCGAGATGGCGCGTATAGTGAGGACTGTAACTTAATTTATAGGCCGTGCCTTGATAAGTCATTCCCTTCCAGCTATCACAAAGCAGTTGACGCTCAATTTCACTGAGTAAGGGCAGGTGAGATCGCTTTAAATAAATATCAACTAAGTTAATGGCTTCTTGGCTATTCATAACAATAATATCCTGATTATCCAGGACTTCATGATTATTTTCATTGTTCATTCATGAATAAATAAAAAAGTAATATTATATTGGTTCAGAACTATAGCATTTTGCAAATAAAAAAGCTATAATTACCATCTAAAACCTAAAAAGTTATTAATTTTATGAAGTTTAGCCTAACTTCAGTCATTATTCAAAAATAAAAATATGATTTTTATATGAACTTTATGAGTTGCTAATTTTAAAGTCGGTGATTAAGCTTAGACGATGTCTCTTATTTCTGTAAAAAAGTGAGACTCGCTAGGAAAATTTTGGTAATTGAAACGACAGAAAAAATTGAGCAAAGACAAAAGTTTTGAAAGCTTGCTCGGGGTTGTTGCGTCCAATCATTGCAATCCCTTTGGCTTTGACAGGAAATTTGACGGATGGATGTTGAAACCGGTGTCTGCGGGGGTCGTTCTGGCATTGGTTGGCAGCATACGGAGATTACACTAGAAAAGCATTGCTTTATTTTTCCAGAAACCTATGCAGCCTGTTGATTTAACCACTCTCAGAGCCGCTTGTGCCGAGTTACGGAGGCTTTGGCTACCGGCTCGTTTAGAACAAGTGTATCAGCGCGATCGCGCCACCATTGCCCTCGCCCTACGCACCCTCCAAGGACGAGACTGGTTAACCCTCTCTTGGCATCCCCAAGCAGCCAGAGTTTGTATTGATGATCCTCCCCCCCGTACCCCTGATACTTTTACCTTCAGTGACCAACTGCGCCACCAACTGCAAGGGTTAGCTTTAACTGCCATCCCCCTGATTTCTCCTTGGGAACGAGTCATTGATTTCCAATTTGCCTCGCGTCCCGGTGATGACCCCTTATGGCATCTCTACGCAGAAATTATGGGGAAATATAGCAATGTGATTCTCACTGATGCCAAGCAACAAATTATCACTGCTGCCCATCAAGTGAGCCCTGAAAAATCAAGTCTGCGCCCCATTCAAACCGGACAACTCTACGAACCGCCCCCTGCACTCACTGGCAATATTCCCAGTCGCGAAGAATCCCAAGACAGTTGGCAAGAACGAGTGGGATTAATTCCCGGTGAACTCAAACGACAACTCCTCAAAACCTATCGCGGGTTAGGACCCAATCTGGTTACTGCCATCATCCAACGGGCTGGTTTAACGCCTCAACAAACCACAGACACCCTAACTTCAGAAAACTGGCAAACCCTCTTTCAAGTCTGGCAAGAATGGTTACAGATTTTAGAAACAGAAGCCTTCCAACCGGGATGGACCGCACAAGGATTCACGGTTCTCGGTTGGGGAATGATTGAACCAGTGACTTCAGTACAACTTCTCCTAAAAACTTACTATACCGAACAACTGAATCAACAGTCTTTCCAGCAACTCCATCATCAATTGCTACAAAAAGTGAGTAGCTTGATTAAGAAACAACTCCAGAAACAACAAACCTTTCAGGAACGGCTGAAACAATCCGATGATGCCGAAATTGAACGCCAACGGGGAGACTTACTCATGGCATATTCCTATCAATGGGAACCTGGATCCTCAGCGATGGAATTACCTGATTTTGAAACCGGTGAATTAGTCAAAATTCCTTTAAATCCTGAAAAGAACGCAGTGCAAAATGCCCAAGCCTACTATAAACGTCATCAAAAATTAAAACGCGCTCGCCAAGCTGTAGAACCCTTACTCGCGGAAACTGATCAAGAAATTCAGTATCTCCAACAGGTGGAAGCTGCCTTAAAACAATTAGAAGGCTACCGCAAAACAGCAGATTTACAAACCCTGAAAGAAATTCAAGAAGAGTTGATGGAACAGGGCTATCTAATCCCCCAACGAGAACGCCCCAGTGCAGAAGAAGCGCAACCGATTACTTACCAAACGCCTAATGGATATGAAGTTTTAGTGGGACGCAATAACCGACAAAATGATCAACTCACCTTCCGAACCGCCGTTGATTATGACTTGTGGTTCCACTCTCAGGAAATTCCCGGCAGTCATGTTTTGTTGCGATTACCACCGGGGACAGTTCCTGAAGAAAATGATTTACAGTTTGTTGCCAATGTAGCAGCATACTATTCTCGCGCCCGAGAAAGCCAGCAAGTACCTGTGATTTATACCAAACCGAAGTATGTTTATAAACCCAAAGGGGCGAAACCAGGCATGGCTCTTTATGACCATGAAACAGTAATTTGGGGAAATCCAGAAGCAGTTGCTGACCGTCAGTAAGCACGTCACAATTACCCCCTTGCGGAAGGGGGCAAATTACTTTAATCTTCGTGATCTTCAAACGGATCGCTTAATTCCGCAGACGGCGGACCAAAGGAAAGATAAAGGGA
This sequence comes from uncultured Dactylococcopsis sp., assembly GCA_964493825.1. Classification (GTDB taxonomy): domain Bacteria; phylum Cyanobacteriota; class Cyanobacteriia; order Cyanobacteriales; family Rubidibacteraceae; genus Halothece. The sequence goes on along the minus strand of CAZBPR010000014.1, from coordinate 12,966 downwards.
ATAACCGGTTACCGCAAGGACAACCGCTCCAATTGAGAGACTAATCAGTGTTGCAGATTCCATCGTAAATATTAAAAATGAGAGCTATCATTTACAATTGTACATATTTCTAACGTGATTCTCATTGGGGATTCATTCCCTCGCAAGAAATCAGGTCAAATAATATTACAATTAGGAAAAGTAGGTTAACATTCAAAATTTAAGGATTATGGCACAGCGGACCCGGTTAGGAAACCTTCTCAAACCTTTGAACTCAGAATATGGGAAAGTTGCTCCCGGTTGGGGAACAACTCCTTTGATGGCAGTCTTTATGGGACTCTTTTTCGTCTTTTTACTGATTATTTTGCAAATTTATAACTCTTCTCTCTTGATTGAAGGATTTGAGGTGGATTGGAGAAACCTTAGTCAGTAAGTTCATTCAGATGAAAGCTGGCAAAGAATAAACCCGGAACAATACCGGGTTTATTTTTTTTATTTCTTTGCAATTACCCATACCGCATGAATTAAACCGGGAATATATCCCAAAAGCGTGAGTAAAATATTCAGCCAAAAGTGTCCCCCAAAACCAACTTGGAGAAATACTCCTAAGGGGGGAATAATAACGGACAAAATAATTCGGATTACGTCAGCCATTGTCTTTCCTGTCTTTAGACATTGCTTACGCTGTTATATTAACTTGAATTCAAAATTTTTGTTATTGCTGGGATTGTCGCCCCAGTTCGTAAACGCCAAATGCCATACAAGCGAGAATCCCCATACTGATTGCCCAACTGCGTCCGAGACTCATTTCCACTCCATAGTTGCACAAGCCGCCAAGAGCCAGGAAGGGAAAAATACTAAAGACTGAGGCGTAAAAGGCGTTCTGAGATTCTCTCGCTTGACGGGTACGCTCAAATTCTTGGACAGACAAATACAGGGATCGCTCAGCAAAGTTAAACCAACGCATGAGTTGCGTCATTAACCATTCTCGTACAGAAGATAGGCTGAGATAGAGCGCAAACGCCCACAGGCTAAGTCCCGCGATTGTTGTTGGATCAATATTGATAGGAGGGAGCATCTCAAGCATAGTTTAGGGAAGTCTGAAGTAATATCGATTCGCATTGTTTCACAAATTTTAACAAAAATGGCAAGAGACGGCGTATCATCCCTCAGTCATGCTTAAGTTTCGATGACAGAGGCTTTTGTAGGGAAAGAGTGGGCGTTCGCGTTCTTCCCTCAGAACTTCTTTCTTTAGTGACCAGAGATAATCGATTGCATTAAGTCAACTAATTCTCGCAAGCGGATCGGCTTAGGCAGGTAGTGATTTGCCCCAGCCGCGAAGCATTTTTCCTCATCTCCTGCCATTGCAAAGGCAGTCAGGGCAATGATGGGAGTTGCCAAGGCGTGCGGTTCTGCCCGAAGCTGACGAATGGCTTCGAGTCCATCGAGTTCTGGCATTTGAATATCCATTAAAATAAGGTCGGGTTGTTCAGATAGCGCCAGCGCGATCGCGCTACGACCATTTTTAGCAACAACTAGTGGATATCCCTTGGCTTCTAGATAAGAACAAATCGTCAGCAAGTTCGCTTCATCATCATCCGCAATTAAAATTTTTGGTAAAGGTCGTGCTTGATCACTGTTTTCACAACAGCCTGTCCTCTTTTCACTCTGACTGCCTTGCTCCGGTTCTACCATTTTTCCTTGAGCGTAGGGAAGAATCACCGTAAAACAACTGCCTTCGCCGAGAGTACTTTCCACCGTAACTTTCCCATGATGTAATTCTGCAATTCGTTTCACCAAAGACAGTCCTAAACCCGTTCCTTTGGTTTGACGGCTGAGTTGAGTCTCTAACTGCATAAAAGGCTTAAACAATTGGGGCAGATCCGTTTCAGCAATGCCAATGCCGGTATCAATGACAGAAAAAGCAATTTCTACTCCCCGATTAATGGGTTTCACCTTTAAAGTAATGGTGCCTCCGGTGGGCGTAAATTTAATCGCATTGGAAAGCAAGTTCAGTAAAGCCTGTCGCAAACGCTGTTCATCTCCCCTGATCGTGGGTAACTGGGGAGGTAGTTCCATCTCAAGGGCAATTTGCTTTTGTTGAGCCATTTCCCTGACGAGAGAAACAGTACTCGTACAAAGATGTTGAATGGAGAGGTTTGCAGTTTGTAGCTCTAGCTTGCCCGCTTCAATTTTGGAAAGATCAAGAATATCGTTAATGAGTTCTAGCAGATGAGTGCCACTGCGGCGAATTGTTTCTAAACTCTTTAACTGTCTGGAATTAAGATTGCCATAGACTTGTTCTTGTAACGCTTCGGTCATGCCTAAAATACTATTCATGGGCGTCCGCAGCTCATGACTCATATTGGCGAGAAATTCGTCTTTTAGGCGGTTTGCCCGTTCTAGTTCTGCATTGGTCTGTTCGAGATACTCTTGATCTTGTTTCCGTCGGGTAATGTCGTGTGCTGCTGCATAAATTTTTTTCCCAACTCGGACGGCACTCCACTCTAACCAGCGATAAGATCCATCGGCACAGCGGTAACGATTAATAAAATACTTCATTGGTTCACCCCGCTGCAGAACCCGCAATGCGGATTCCGTTGCCTCTTGATCGTCGGGATGAATAAAGTAGGAGGAATGTTGACTTTTCAATTCGGTTAAAGAGTAGCCGAGAACGTGCTCCCATCTGCGATTTAAGCGACAAAAATAGCCTTGAGTATCGGCAATACACAGTAAATCAAGGCTAACCGAAAAGAAACTATCTAGTTCTTGATTTCTTTTTTCTAAATCGGCTGTGCGTGCTGCAACTTGATTTTCTAAATCTTCGTTGAGCGCTTGCAGGTTAGCGAGGGCTTCGGTGCGTTCCCATTCCACAGCAATCCGATCGGCAAAGACATCCAGGATCGATTTAATCCGACTGGTTGCCGTCAGAGATTGGTGATCAAAAATGCAAAGACTGCCAATTACTTCTTGTTGGAGATTGAAAAGGGGCGTACCGATGTAGATTTTGGCGTCTACTGCTTTGAGGAGTTCGTTATTCGGGAAATTGTCTTGGACATTGTCTTGATAGATGAAGCCATTGTAATTCTGCAGACGAATAATATCAACGCAAGGACTTTCTTCCGTTAAGGACAAGGTGACATTGGGCTGTAAGGCACCATTGCCCCAAATGGCTTTGCTACGAACAACATTTCCCTCTTTTCTCGATACCATAACCCAATTGACTTGCAGAGTATTGGCAATGTATTCCACTACTGATGCTAGGAAATTTTTGTTGGTAAAGTTTTTGCTGCCTTCAACGAGAGTACGCCACCCCTTTTCCGCATTTTTCCGCTCGGTGATATCTAAAACAACGCCATTAAACACTAAGCTCCCATCTTCAAGCTGATCCGGAATATCAGCAATCCCATCAACCCAGTGGATTCCTTGGGAGTTAATCACACGAAATTCGCACTGCCAACGGGTTTTGTGTCGCAGAGCCATTTCAATTTTACTCTTGACTTTCTGTAAGTCGTCAGGATGGATCTGATCGAACCAGTGTTGGGCAACTGAGAAATCAACCTCGGCACTAATACCAAATAAATCTAATGCTCCTTGATTGGCAAAGGGAAATGACCACTTGCCCTCAGGAGTTGCAACAAATTGATAGATGCCCCCGGGAACACTGTTAGCGATGTTGAGTAATTGCTGTTGGCGTTTTTCTAGATCCCGTTGGGCTTGTTTACGCTTTTTAATTTCGCGACGTAAATTGTGATCAATGAGGAATTCTTGCAGCGCGATCGCGCATTGTTGCCCCACTTGTTTCACCGGTTCTACCACTGTGCTTGTCCATTGATGATGAGTTTCGCGTTCACTGACCATCAACAGTCCCCATACTTTCCCTTCCCAGCCAATCGGTGCAATCAGATGAGCACCAATCTCAGCGTTGAGCCATTCTGCTTGTTCCGTAACTCGCCCCCTTGAAGAGGACACATCTGTTACGATCCGTACTTCCCCTTGACGATAGGCGTCTAAGCACTCTTGATCGGGTTCTAAAGCCGAGAGTTGCTTCCATAAGAGAGGCTGTTCTCTATTATTTGTGGCTTCGGCAACAACGCGATTCTTACTTTGACCTTGAAGTTGATAAATCAGAGCGCGATCACAGCGAAAAAAATCGCGAATGCGTTGAGTTGACCAATTTAAAGCGTCTTGAATGGTAGGGGCAAAACGAATTTGTTGAGAAAGCTGATGGAGAAATTGTTGTGTTGCCAGTTTTCGACTCAAGTCAGCTTTCTGTTGACGGGCAATTGCTTCCCAAGCGCGATCGCGCTTTAATAGTCCCACCACCTCTTCCTGCTGGTTAAGCACAGGAATTTCAGACAGTTGACTCCGTTGCAAGCAATCAACCACTTGAGTCACATTCCCTAATTCCGAATCATAAATGACCTCTTCGGGAGGGAGCATCACAGCTTCTAAAGCGAGGGTTCCTAAGGGGTCTCCCTGAGCACATAAAGCCATGATTTGTTGGGTTGTTACTCTTCCAACCAACTTTTTTTGGGCTATTACTAATACAGAATTCTGGTTTGAGGCATCATCATTTCTCTCTATTTGAGCAGTCATTAAAGTTAAGGCTTGAGCCACAGAACTAGTTGACTGAAGTGTTAACGGTGAAAAAGAAATTAGCGGTTTAAAATCTATTACTAACTCATCTGCCTTAATATTCATTCGTTATTTTTAGTACCAGATCTTGATAGCCTGATTCAATTATAAAGCCTGTCATTGCACTCAATTTCCTCAAAAAGATATTAATCAACGAACAAAAACAATATCCCCCTCCTCAATTTAGTCATTATTATTCCGGAAGATAAACCCTCAATCTGTGTCATCCCTCTCGGAAATGAAATTCATGATTTAATCAATGTCTTCCTCCTCAGAATGATCTAAACCCGGACGTCCCATTGGTTGCTTAATTCTTGATTCTTGAGTCCAAAGAGTCAAGCCTTGTATTGACCTTGCGGAAGGAGTTTGACCGAATAAGGATATTCCATAACCAATGATGACGCCAATTGGTGCCGTAATTGCTGAACGCCAGATTCCTGGAAAATTTAACCATCCGGCTTCGGAGCTAATAATAATTAAAATAACAGCCGTCACTGTCCCGTAAAAAGCACCGTTAGCATTGACACGGGGTAACAGAACTCCCATTAAAAAAATACCCAATAACGGTCCTAAAAAGATCGTGGTATAAGTAACCAGAAAAGGTAATAATTCTTTACCAGTTGAAGCGACATAAAAGGCAGATAAAATCCCCAGCACTCCCCAGAAAACAATCAGAATTCGGGCAACCCTGAGTGATTTTGCTTCATTTTCTTGCTCAAGGAAATAGCGATCATAGAAATCTACAGTCATACAAGTGGCAAGAGAGTGTAAGGCAGAGTCAATGGATGACATGGCTGCCGCAAAAATCGCTGCCACCAGAAACCCCGCTGCCCCCACCGGCACCTGATTAACAATAAAATAAGGTAAAACTTGATCGCCAACAATCTCTTCTGGTAAACCACTATTTAGGGAATAAAAACCAAATAAAATCACTCCCAGCAGTAACGTTGCTGCCACGCCGACAAAACCGGAAAACCAACCGAGTAAAATCGCTTTGCGGGCAGAAGGGAGATCAGAACAGGAAACATAACGTTGTACAGACTGTTGATTCGTGCCAGCCACAGCAAAGGCAAGAATGCCATAACCCAAAAGAGCAGTGGGTAGAGAATAGATCGAGTCCGGTTCCCAAGAAACATTAAACATGGTTAGTTTACCCGCTTCTCCAGCCGCTTGCCAGAGGGTGCCGAAACCACCGTCAACTCCAGCCACTGCTGCCCAAATTCCCGCCCCTAAGCCCACAAAAATCATGCCAAATTGCAAAACATCTGTCCAAACCACAGCCGTAATCCCACCTGTTACGGTGTAGATAATAGAGATGAAACCAACAATCATAATGGCAGGATAGAGGGAAAGACCAGTTACCGTTGAAACGACTAATGATGCTCCATACAGCAATGCCCCCAACCGAGCAATGACAAATAAAAGAAAGCACAATGAACCTAAGGAACGAGTTTTTGGATCAAAGCGTTTTTCTAAGTATTCATAGGCTGTGGTTAAATTGAGATTGACAAAAAATGGCAGAAATAGGGCAATCACTAAACCATAACCAATTAAATCTCCTAACTGCAGCTGTAGATAGAGAAAACCATGTCCATACCCTTGTCCGGGTCCTCCGAGTAGTGAAGCCGCGGAGAAGGAGGTGGCAATAATCGAAAAACCAATTGCCCACCAAGGGAGTTGACGTGCGCCGCGAAAATATTCGTTGGTATTATTTTGTTTACGACTAGCCATCACCCCAATACTGATGACAATCAGGGCATAAATGCCAACAATACTCCAATCCAAAATACCCATAAAAAATTAACACTCCTCAGGAAATGATTGGGATAATAACAATTGCAGTTCACCAGACTACTTCTAGCACAGTGAGTGAAAACGGAAGCGCCAACTAAGGGCAGATTAAAGGGCAAGCTAAAGATTAGATAGGGAATCAGTGGTAGCAATGAGTGCGATAGAAACGCAAAAATTTTTGAATTATCACAATAAAAATGTGACAATCAAATCAACTTGCCTCTGTTTTCTGAATAGAGGCTCAGTGTCTTACCATAGAAGCAGTAGAAACGACAGATTGCCATTCTTAATCGCGTCAACATCTTATCATCCTCCGATTGAGGTGTCAGCGCATCAATCTTCAATTCAATAACGGTTCAACACTGCTCACCGTTAATGCCTATTCACACTAAAAGTCGTAAATTTCCAAAAGGATAAATTGCATTATGGGACTATTTGATCGCATCAGCCGAGTTGTACGTGCCAATGTTAATGACCTCGTCAGTAAAGCTGAAGACCCGGAAAAAATGTTAGAACAGGCGCTGGTCGATATGAACGAAGACTTGGTGCAACTCCGCCAAGCCGTTGCCAAAGCCATTGCTGCTGAACGTCGCAGCCGGAAACAATACGAAGAACAACAATCTGAAGCCAATAAATGGCAACAAAGGGCGCAACTGGCATTGAGTAAAGGGCAAGAAGATCTCGCCCGACAAGCCCTGCAACGGAAAAAATCTGCTGCTGATGCTGCTGCTGCGCTGAAACCACAAGTGGATCAACAAAAATCACAAGTTGATACCCTCAAAAAATCTTTGATTGCCTTAGAAAGCAAAATTTCGGAAGCAAAAACGAAAAAAGAAATGCTGGGTGCACGCATGAAAGCAGCGAAAGCCAACCAGCAGTTGCAAGACCAAGTGGGCAACTTAAATAGTAATAGCGCTATGGGTGCCTTTGAGCGTATGGAAGAAAAAGTGATGGAAATGGAAGCCTCTGGACAAGCAGCAGCAGAACTCGCTGGTGGTGGCGGCGGTATTGAAGATCAGTTTGCTCAACTCGAATCCGGTAGTGATGTGGATGATGAATTAGCGGCGATGAAAGCCCAATTATCGGGCTCATCCCAAAATCAACAGGCCTTACCAGAAGGTGAACAACAAAGCAATAACCAAAATCAGGATAGTGTGAGCGATAGTGAAATGGATGCTGAGTTGGAAGCGCTGCGTAAACAATTAGATGGTCAGTAATGGTAAGGATTAACGATACCATTTAATCTAGAAGCAGAGGGGAAAAGGTCGGAAATCCTAACTTTTAACCCCTCTATATTTTTGGATTGTCTCGCAAATGACAGAAGAAATTGTATGAGTAACTTAATTTCAACAACGGATTCTCAAATTGGTGAAGAAATTTCCCAAGCTGAAAAGCCAGTGCTGTTGTATTTTTGGGCGGATTGGTGCGGTCCTTGTCGTCTGGTTTCGCCGTCAGTCGAAGCAGTGGCCAATGAATATAGCGACCAAGTCAAAGTTCTTAAACTAGAAGTTGATCCGAATCCGGAAGCGGTCAAAACTTATCAAGTAGAAGGTGTGCCCGCCCTGAGATTCATTCACAAGGGTGAGGTGCAATGGTCTCATGAAGGGGCAATTACGAAAGATAAGTTAAAAGCAAGCATCGATCAGTATCTTTAAGCGCGACGGGGAGAGAGGGAGTTGGGGTGAGGGGGAGAAGCTTTAATTTCCTATTTCCGAATGACCAATGACGAATCACTAATGACGAACGACCAATGATAAAATTTGCGCAACGTCTCCAACCCTTACGTCGCAATGTTTTTGCTGATATGGACTCGGCAAAAGCAAGAGCTAAAGCTGCTGGTAAGGAAATTATTGATCTGTCTTTGGGGTCCTCAGATTTGCCAGCCGGCGATCATGTTCTAGAAGCGATTAAGAATTCTCTCTATGATCCCAGTACTCATGGTTATGCGCTGTTTCATAGCACTCAACCGTTTCGGGAAGCGGTTGCCACTTGGTTTGAAACTAAATACGGTGTGCCCGTTGATCCCGAAACAGAAGTTCTAACCCTGATTGGGTGTCAAGAGGGAACCGCACATCTCCCTCTTGCTTTACTTGATCCCGGCGATATTGCTTTGTTACAAGATCCCAGTTATCCCTCTCATTCTGGTGGGATTCATTTAGCCGGGGGTGAAATTTATTGGTTGCCCACTTTGGCTGAAAATCAGTTTTTGCCCGTGTTTGCCGATATTCCAGAGGAAGTGCGAGCGAAAGCGCAGATGATGGTGCTGAGTTACCCTCATAACCCGACAACTGCCCTGGCTCCTTTATCATTTTTTGCAGAAGCGGTACAGTTTTGTAAAGAGAACGCGATCGCGCTCGTGCATGATTTTCCCTATGGCGACATGGTGTTTTCAGGATCGCCTCCTGCTCCTTCTGTGTTACAAGCAGATCGCAATAAAGAAATTGCCATTGAGTTTTTTACCTTTTCTAAATCCTACAATATGGGGGGGTTTCGCATTGCCTTTGCTGTCGGTAATCAGGAGTTAATTCTGGGGTTACGACAAGTCAAAGCTGTGGTTGATTTTAATCAGTATCGGGGCATTCTCAACGGCGCGATCGCGGCGTTAACAGGTCCTCAAGAAAGTATCCAGAAAACAGTCGATACCTTTGAACACCGCCGAGATGTTTTTGTGAAGGCTTTAAACCAGATTGGTTGGGAGGTACCGACACCAGCTGCTACGATGTACCTTTGGGCAAAACTTCCCGAAGCTTGGCACGGCAATTCTATGGACTTTGGCACTCAGCTCGTTGAAGCGACAGGAGTCGCTGTTGCTCCAGGTTCTGGATTTGGGCAAGCCGGAGAAGGATATGTCCGGATGGCTTTAGTCCGAGATGCTGACCAATTAGAGGCAGCCGCCGCTAAAATTGCTGAGTTTCTCGGACGGTAAGTTGGGGGTAATTGATAAATGAAAATTAGATCCGGTTAGATCTTCTTCACACTTTGATCGAAACCCCAAAAATCTCCTTTCCCAAAGCGCACAAAATTCTCTGTTACTGCTACAATGCAGCCAACCTTACGGAAGGATTGCGATCAGTTTAGGAATGTTAATCAATGATGAATGCTTCAGATAAAATTTCTGTTGGTATTGTTGGGGCATCTGGTTATGGGGGGGTACAGCTAGTTCGGTTACTCCTAGAACATCCCCAAGTCGAAATTAGCTATCTAGGAGGAAATCAGAGCGCAGGGAAAAACTTTGCTGACCTTTATCCTTACCTGGGTCATCGCTTTCACCGGACTATCGAGCCCATTGATGTTAAAGCAATTGCAGAAAAATGCCAAGTGGTTTTTCTTTCCCTCCCTCATGGCTTAGCCCACAACCTGGCGCCCGAACTCCTTGCTCAAGGATGTCAAGTGCTTGATTTATCTGCTGATTACCGTTTCCGTGAAATTCAAACTTACACCACGACATATCATATTGAACGCGAGGATGAAGATACCGCTGCCGCCGCCGTATATGGTTTACCCGAACTGTATCGCGAACGAATTGCTAGTGCTGCTCTCATTGGTTGTCCGGGATGTTATCCGACCGCAAGTTTACTCGCGATCGCGCCAGCCCTTAAGCAAGGCTTAATTCTTCCCGAAAGTGTCATTATTGACGCTAAATCCGGCACCTCTGGCGGGGGACGGAAAACGAAAGTTAATTTACTCCTTGCTGAAGCAGACAACGCCCTGACCCCTTACAGCGTTGCTGGACACCGTCATACCCCAGAAATTGAAGAAATTTGCAGTGACCTCGCTAGTGTGGAAATGCGAGTGCAATTTACACCTCATTTAGTGCCAATGGTACGAGGAATGTTAACCACTGTCTATGCCACACTGCGCGATCCGGGATTGGTTCGTGATGATTTACTGACCATTTACAATGCCTTCTATCGGTCTTCTCAGTTTGTGGAAATTCTTCCGAATGGGGTTTATCCTCAAACCAAATGGGCCACTGGAACTAATCTCTGCTATATCGGCATTGAAGTTGATCCCCGAACCGATCGCGTCATTATCATGTCTGCCATTGATAACTTGATGAAAGGACAAGCCTCACAAGCAGTTCAGTGCATGAATGTGATGTTCGGCTGGGAAGAAACCCTCGGCTTACCGCAACTGGCATTTTATCCCTAAGCAAGCGAGAGAATATCGAGGCAGATTGGGACAAATGAATGTTGTCTATTTTCCGTTCTCCATTGGCTGTGGGAAGTTATCGGTTGCGAAGTCGGTTGACGCTAAAGTGGGAAGTAGTGGATTATCACCAGAAAAACGATTCTGAATTTAGATCAATGCTTCATTCCGATCACTACCAAGTCCTCGGCTTAACTCCTGATGCTAGCCAAAATGAGATTAAACAGACCTATCGGCGCTTAGCAAAACAGTATCATCCTGATCGCAGCGGAGAGAATAATACTCACGAAAAAATCATTGCGATTAATGCAGCCTATGAAGTCTTAAGTAATCCCACACTCAGAGCTTCTTATGATCGCGCGTTTTCTCAGAAGCGATCCGAACGCAATACCCAAGCCCAACAACAATATCACAACCATCGACAGAAAAAACGCCACAGTAATGATCACACCGATTACTGGTTAAAGTACGTTTATCATCCCATCATCCAACAAGTTGAACAAATCACTGCTCCTCTGGAGGCACAAATCGACCACCTAGCAGGGGATCCCTTTGATGATGAACTGCTAGACATTTTTCAAACTTATCTTGAATCCTGTCGGGGATTAGTCCAAAACGCCAAACAAGCCCTCAGTTCCCAACCCAACCCTGTTAATCTAGCCGGAACAGCCGCTAATCTCTATCATTGTCTGAATCAACTCGATGATGGCATCGAAGAATTAGCATATTTCCCATTTAATTTTGATGAACACCATCTCCACACTGGAAAAGAGTTATTTCGGATTGCCACGGGATTACAGGAAGAAGCTCAAATTAGAGTCAGTCATCATTTTTCTAAAATCTGAACAGAAAACTTTCTGAATCCTTCATCTGATCCTGTTGCGTTAAAAACACTGTGGCGTCCAACTCCCATGCAGTCCGTAGGGAATGTGCTGCTGCAATCCTAAACGGGCTACCGGTTCTAAAGTTTGACCATCCAAAATCACTAATTCCGAAGCATGGTTTTGAGCATTATAAACAAGCGTTAAAACCCAGCCCTTATCTTCATCACGACTACCTGGTTTAGGCACAAAAATGGGTTCACTGACGAAGCCGTGAGGGGCTGCACTCCAGACAAGGCGTTCTTGCGTTTCCCAATCATATTTTAGAATTGCTTGCAAAGGTGCATTTCCTCGGGGTTGATGGGCGGTTCCCATGAATAAATATCGATAGGGTTGTCCCACTTTGTTGGGATGGGCATAGGGAAATTCACAGCAACGAGGTTCGATTAACTCTTTCTCTACTGTCGCTGTATCTAAATTCAGCGTAAAGCGCCAAAGTTGACCCGGATAAAGGGCTTCAAAATCAACATCTCGAAAATCAGATTCAGGGTCAACTTCCGGGAAATCAGCATAGCAAATTGAGTCTACACAAAGCTGATTATGATTGACTTCAAAAGCATTAGCATGATGGAAAATAAATCCAGCATTAACTTCTAATTTTTTAACTATTTCACCCCGATTTGGGTCCCGAGGAATAATCCAAATCTGACTATTTTTTTCGGGTTTAAACTTAATACATTCTCCTGCGCCTCGAAAGCCTAACACAAAAGGAATGGGATTAAATTCAACTGGATTTTGGAAGAAAATATAGTAATGAGGAGTAATCGCAAAATCGTGAATAAAGGCAAAGCCAGGAACACTGGTACTTTGTTTCCTTAAAAGCTGAAAGTTGAGGTCGAATTCATAAGTATGAATAGTGGTTGATAAACCGGGTTCAATATAAAAATTAATTAAACAAGGTTGATCGTTATTAATAACAGATTGGGGTTCTAGCCAAGGATGGGCAGCAAAAGCCTCTCCCTCTCCTAAAACACCATCTAATTGATCAACACCAATGGTTTCTAAGGTTTTGGGATCGAGACGATGAGGGAGTCCGCCTTCCCATAGAGCCAGTAATTTACCTCCCCAATAAATAATATTGGTATTGGCAATATTTTTTTGTTTAAAGTCAAAGGCATTATTGAGCCAACCGCCGGGTTTTTGCGTACCAAAGACGTTGCGATAAAGAATGGTTCCTGCTGCTTGTTCTTCCACAAAACCTTGTGTCCGCACAAAGCGGTTTTGGAAATGAACGTTTCCCTCCTGAAACGAAAATTGACAAACCATGCCATCCCCATCAAAGGGATGTTGAACCGGAATGCCGTTGATGTCGAGTAAGCCGGGTCCGTTGCGAAATAAAGTGCCGTTTAATGCTTTGGGAACACTTCCAGATAGCGTTTCTAGCCAATAACTTGCTTCCTGTCGTTGCGACTGATAGCCTTGACGCCATTCTTGCTTCGAGTAAGGGTGTTCTTTTTCCGGACTGTGTTGACTGACCAGGGAAGTCATAAGCGGACTCATTCTTTATAAAACTTTACATCTATCATAA